>NZ_JBVHHE010000032.1:0-75305 GCF_055561235.1 Kitasatospora sp. NPDC022856
TTGGGGGTGCTGGTGTCGCGGCGGGGGGGGGGGTGGGGGTTGGGCCCGGGGGGGGGGGCCGGGGGGGGGGGGGGGGGGGGGGGGGGGGCGGGGGCCCCCCCCCCCCCCCCCCCCCGACCGGGTGGTCAGGCCGGGCGGGTGAGCTCGGTGATGGTGCGCGTTTCCGTGTGCAGCACCAGACCGTCCCGGTTGATCCAGGAGGCGGTGAGCGTGGCCGGGGTCACGGTGGTGTCGGCCACCAGCTTGAGGAAGGTGTACGGCGCGTCCTTGCTCCACTTCACGGGGTCGGCCGGGTTCGCGGTCCACCTCGTACCCGGCGCCAGCCCGGTGCTCGCGGAGGTGCTCACGTCGAACAGGCTACCGAGTGTCCAGTCGTGCATGGGGGTGGTGACGTACTCCCACAGGTCGTAGCCGGCCGGGGTCGGGTCGGCCGTGGTCCCGTCGAAGTTCTTCACGGCACGGGAGACGTGGATGTCCCCGCTGAGCAGGACGCACCCGGAGATCCTTTGCGTCTTGATGTAATCGAGGAGCTGGAGCTTCTCGTTCTTGAAGGTGTTCCAGTCGTCCAGTTCACCGGTGATCTTGTCGAACCAGACCATTCCCGAGGCGAGGACCTTGAAGGTCGCCGTGCTGGCGCTCAGAGAGTTTCTCAGCCATTGAGACTGGACGGTCTCCAAGCAGATCCCCGTGGAGTTGTTGGAGAACCACCGCGGGTCGATGAGGAACACCTCGATCGGGCCCCGCCGGAAGGAGGTGTAGACGCCCTCGCCGGTGCCCCGGTCGGTCAGTAGTTGGGTGCCGCCGGTGGCGTGGCCGAAGGTGGCGTTGGCACGGTAGTCGACGAACGCCTTGCGATATGTGCTCTTGCCCGGGAAGCGGCCGTCGGTGTCGTTGCCGCCGAAGTCGTGGTCGTCCCAGATGCCCCAGACCGGCATCGATCTGATCATTTTCGCCGTTTCGGGCACGGCCAGGAATTCCCGGTGAAGCCTGCGCGCCTTCTCCAGTCCGGAGGCGCCGGCGAGGCCGATGTCGGCGTACGGGGTGTCCCCGAGCATGACGAAGCCGTCGCAGCCCTCGTCGATGATCCGTGTCCACAGGGAGTTCGGCACATTGTGCGCGCAGGAGCCCAGACCCAGGGTGACCTTGGCAGCTGTGCCCGCCACCGGTGAGGTTTTGAACGACCCGGTCATCGGGACGAAAGCGGCGCCGGCGGCCACCGGGGTGATGGTGAAGGTGTACGCCGTGTTCGCCTGCAGACCCGACACGTCCACCAGGAGGGTGTTGTCGTTGGCGGTCGAGATGTTCGCGGTGACGGTCTGGGACGCACCGGGCCTCGTCACCAGGCACTGCCAGCTCGGGTAGGCCACCGGGTCCAGGCCCGGCCGTGCCCAGATCCGGGCCGTGGTCTCGGTCACGTGGCCGACGAGCGGACCGGCTTGGACCGACGCCGTGGGAGTCACGACAGGCGCGGTGCCGGCCTTCACCGCCTGCACGTAACCGTTCAGGGCGTTGAAGAACCTGCGGCTGTCGTCGATGGCGGCGGCGCTCTGGATCGCCACCCCGGCCGTGGTGTAGCACTTGTCGATGGTGAGGCTCGACACCAGGTATCTGCCCGTGCCCTCCACAAACGACCCGCCGTTCGGGGCGACGATCTTGTCCCTGCCCTCCAGCAGGGCCGCCGGGAAGCTCGTCCCCTGCGCGCAGGACAGGAGCACGCGCATCTCCGCCCAGGCGCCGAGCGACTCATAGCTGACGGGGCCATTGGTACGGCCGTTGAACACCCGGCCGGTGGTGGGGTTCACCGGCAGCGCGGACACCAGCGGGTGGGTGGTGGCGACCGGGTAGATCGTGCTGAAGTCGGCGTCGGTGCGCACCGCGTACATCGAGGTCGAGTTGTAGCTCCACTTCCAGATCGGCAGGTAGGAGACACTGGCACCGAGCTGGTCGGACTGGGCGAGGTCGAGCACCACGCCGCCGGCTCTGACGAACTCGCGAAGCGACGAGCCGTAGGTGCTTACGTAGGGGGTGTAGTGGGGGCCGTTGTTGGTGAAGGTGCCGAAGGCGATCAGATCCACGGGCTGGGCCTGGGCCGTCGCCGCTTTGGTCGGGTCCAGATCGATCACGGTGAAACCGGCGTGCTCCAGAAGCGTGCGCAGCCCGACGGCGTGCGTCCAGTTGTCGGCGTACTCCAGCACCGCCGCGACCAGCCCCGACGAGGGGAGCGGGGGCACGTCCGCCACGGCGGTGCCGGTCATGGCGGTGCCGGCGGCGACCACTGCCGCGCCGGCGCCCAGCAGCTGCACCACCCTGCGGCGGCTGATCTCGGACGGGATGTGGGACGAGTCGTCCATGGTCTTCTCCTGACGTGATGGGTGTCGACCGATGCCGTAGGACCACGGCCCCGGAGAGGGCGTGGTCGAGCGGGGGTGGGGTCAGGGGTCGGACAGCGCGCGGGGCGGCTGTCTGCGCCTGGGTGGGGCATCGCAGGTCGGCTGGACGAGAGCTGCGGCCGCTTCGGTGGGCCGGTGCCGCGTAGGCCAGAACCGGCGAATCGGGGCGGGGCGGTTAAGTGGAACTACAGCCGCAGCGCAACGGCGCTGTCAATACTCGTGCACCGGATATCCGTGGGTGGGAACGGGGAGGGGGATTCACTTCATGATTTCGGGAACGGGCGGACGGGGAGGACCGTCACGTCGGTCCTTGATCCAGTCCGGGACGATTCCTTCCGAGGGCCGGGGCGTTCCCGGGGAAGTCTCGACGGGTCGTCGGGCGGGCGGGGATCCACCGGCCGCCGCTCACCGCGCTCGCCCCGGGACTGGCTCGGCGCGGTGAAGTGCTGTTTTGTGCAACGAAATTGGGGCAGTGATGGGCTCGGACCGACCGGCGCCTTCCGGTAAGCCCGGAGGTCTTGTGATCGTCCCGGTAACTTTCGCGTCGCGATTCCTGACTGAACGTCAGGCGGTCTCCCGCTCGACTCGGACGGGGCGTTACAGAGCGGAAATGTCCGCGTCGCGTCCCGGAATTCTCATTCCGATCGCAGGGGGGCGGAGCGCGGAGAGACGCCCATACGATTCCCTTATCCGACCCATCAGCAATTCGGGTATTGTCACCGTGTTCCCACTCGCCGACCATCGGATCCCGCGGTCCCGGGACGGGGTGCAGCAGTGCTGCCGTCGCGTCGGGGCCCCGGCAGCCGCTCTCCTCGGGACGAGACACAGGTGGACGCCGCCCGGGCGGCGGCACTGCACACCACCCTCGGGACCGCTCGGAGGCAGGGCCGCCACGACGCGCCCCTCGCGCGCCGGTCATGTCGCCGACACGAGCGTCACCGCCTGGATGCCGGCGCGCGCCACATGATCGAGACCGTCATGACCACTGACGGCCGCGTGCGGGAGTCCCGCCGGCGGTGCGCGCGGCGGGGCCGGGCGGTACGGGGGGACCGCGATGTCCCCGACGCCGCCATGGCGCGCGTCCTGGACCTGCTCGCCGCCCGGCTGGCCATCGAGGAGGCCGACCGGGGGCGGAGCCGACTGCAGTGCCGCCTGGGCCGGACACCAGCTGCGTCCGTTGCTCGACCTCCCCAAGAACCGCCGCGACCAGCTACTCACGACGCTGGGACTGGGCCTGCTCTTCACCCTGGCCGCCACCGCCAGGACCCTGGTCACCCACCGCAACACCGTCGCGCGCCGCCTGGCCGAGGCCGCCGCAATGCTGGGGACCGACCTTCACCGCACGCCGCCACAACTACCTGGCCTGGGGCCGGGGAAGGCTTCGCCGTGTACTCCAGCGACGACCTCGCCGTCGACCTCGCCCTCGACCTGCGGGCCGATGGACTGGTCATGGCGACGGACGCCCGCGTGCGTCTGCGTCAAGGGGATTCCGACAGCACCTACCACGAGCCGACTGCCGACGACCCGGCGGTGACCTCGTCGATCGCTACGGATTTCCAGGATGTCTCCGGCGGCATGCTCGCCGAGGCGCGCCAGTGCGGACGCGCCGCCCGCGCCGACGTCCCGACCTTCATCGTGGACGGCCGCCTCTCCGGAAACCTCACGGCAGCGGTCGGCGGACGCCCGCTGCGCGGCACCCGGATCCGGGCATGAGCCCCTGCGGCGACGACAGCCGCCTCGTGCCCGTCGTCGCTGACGACGGGCACGAGGCGGGCCCGGGCAGGCTGCACGCGGGAAGCGCCTTCCTGCTGGTGGACAGGTCTCATCGTTCCGGCTCAGAAGGCGCTTTCGCTCTCCGAATCATGGTCCGGACGCGACTCCTTGACGAGACGTGCAGGTCAGGGCACCTTTCGGTGAGTCCGGCGGGCGGCGGTCCTCGCGCGGCTGCGCAAGAAGAGGAGGAATCCGGCGATGAGCAGCGCATCCGTGTCCGTGTCCACCGGGATGTCGTCCACGGGACCCGACGCGGATCCGGGCGTCGCCTTCCTCCGGGCTCCCTCGCCCGTGAAAGCTTCGGTGACTACCCGGGCCGGCGGGCCAGAAATGCCATTGTCGCTGGTTGCCCAAAGTGCACTACGTCGAACCGTGCGTGATTGTGGTGGGCAATTCTGACGTCGGCGGCTGTGGCGCCCCATTCGCCTGGGATAAGTCTTTTCATCGAGGTGGCCACGCATGCACACTACCGGCATGCACCTGCCCCGCCCCCGGAGCCTCGCCGGCCATCTCTTTGTGCTCCAGGCCATTCTTCTGGTCATTGCGGTCGGCCTGTGCGGGGTATTCGCGTACATCAGCGCTGGAGGTCAGGCGGAGGACGCGGCCCGACGGCAGACGGCCGGGACGGCCGGCTCGGTGGCCGCCGCCCCTTCGGTGCGCGAAGCCATCCGCTCCAGTGATCCGACCGCGTTGCTGCAGCCCTATGCGGAGCAGGTCCGGAGGAACACCGGGGTCGCCTTCGTCACGATCATGAACCCCCAGGGAATCCGGTGGACCCATCCCGATCCCCGTCTCATCGGAGGAAGGTTCTCCGGCCACATCGAATCCGCTCAGAAGGGCAATACCTACTACGAGGTCCATTCCGGATCGTTCGGGCCGTCGGTGCGCGTCGTGATGCCGATATTCGACGGCGAGAAGATCGTCGGCCTGGTCAGCGCCGGCATCACCGTGAAGAGGGTGAACGAGCAGGTATGGCAGCAGCTGGTGTCGCTGGTCGGAATGGCGTTCGCCGTCCTGGCCGTGTGCGGCCTGGCCATGTCCCTCCTCACCGTTCGGCTGCGTCGGCAGACGCACAGCTTGCCGGCCTCCGAACTGGGCCGGATGTACGCCTATCACCAGGCCGCGCTGCACGCCCTGAGGGAGGGGCTGCTGATGCTGGACGAACAGCGGCGCGTCACACTGATCAACGACGGCGGCCGGTACCTGCTCGGGCTCGGACCCGCGCACCTTCCGGAGGGGGTGATCGGCCGCAGGATCGACGAACTCGGTCTGCCGGCTCCCCTCACCGACGCGCTGTCGGCCGCACAACCGCGCGTCGACGAAATCCACCTCACCGGTGAACGGGTTCTCGTCGTCAACACCGCACCCGTTCTCAGCGGAGTCCGGCGCGGCACGGTCGTTACCCTCCGCGACCACACCGAACTGCAACTCCTGTCCCGTGAACTCCACTCCGTGCGCGGCTTCGCCGAAGCCCTGCGCTCCCAGGCACACGAAGCGGCCAACCGGATGCACACCGTGGTCTCGCTGATCGAACTCGGCCGC
Organism: Kitasatospora sp. NPDC022856; assembly: GCF_055561235.1. Lineage (NCBI taxonomy): Bacteria > Bacillati > Actinomycetota > Actinomycetes > Kitasatosporales > Streptomycetaceae > Kitasatospora > Kitasatospora sp. NPDC022856. The sequence continues at coordinate 5,706 of NZ_JBVHHE010000032.1, forward strand.
GCCGAGGAAGCCAAGGGATTCGCCACGGTCGAGCTGGCCCTGACACAGGAGCTCACCGATCAGGTCGCCGAGGCGATCGCCGAGCCCGTACTGACCGCGCTGCTCCTGAGCAAGGCGGCTCAGGCCGAGGAGGCCGGAGTGGAGTTCGTCCTGGCGCCGGACAGCCGAGTCGACGAGGGTGCCCTGCCCAAGGACGCGGTGCCATCGAAGGATCTGGTGACCGTGCTCGGCAATCTCATCGACAACGCCCTGGACGCCGCCGTTCAGGGGAGCGGCAGCCGTGGGCCGCGAGTCCGCCCCGCTGCTCCCGGCGGCGACAGCCTTGTCCCGGCGTACCGTCCACGCGTGACGGTCACGGTCCGCGCCGACGCCGCGGAGCTCCTGCTCAGTGTCTGCGACTCCGGGCCGGGGGTCGACGCGGCAGCGTTCGAGGAGATCTTCCGACGCGGCTGGACCACCAAGGCACCCGCGACGGCGGCACATGGCGAAGTGCCGGGAGCCGGGCGGGGACTGGGGCTCGCACTGGTCAGGCAGGCCACCCGACGCAACGGAGGAACGGTGACGGTCGGAAGCGCGCAGGAGGGCGGCGCGCGGTTCACCGTCCGACTGCCACTGCCGCCCGGGTGACCTCCTCGCCCTCCGGGCTTCGCACCTCCGCGGGCGCGACCGAGGGCGGGCACGGGGGGCGGGGAGACCGTGGCGGCCTGCTCGGAGTGGCGGCCACGGTCGCGATCTTCGAGCCGGTGACCATCGCGGTCAACCTGATCATCAGTCAGGAGGACATCCAGGCCAGGAACAGCACGCTGCTCGCCGATCTGGGTGAGGCCGTCTGGCCCGGCTGGGGCGGCAGGGTGCTGATCGTGGCGGTGGTGCTGTCGACCGTCGCCACCTTGGGGACCACCCTGATCCAAGCCTGCCGCGATCAACGTCATCCGACTCGATGCCGGCTGGTCCGGAGGCCTCCGACGCCTCCGGACCAGCCGGCGTTACTCGTCTCGCTCGCCGGCTCTCGCCCCGGCCACCGTCCTGGACAGAGCAACGGAGTCACTCCGGGGCCGTGGGGCGGTCTCACGTTCCGGTGGCAGCAGGGCGGGACGTCACGTGCCGCGGCTTCACGCGGCGGTGTGGTGCCACTGCTGGTTGGTGCCGCCGTTGCAGGTCCATTGCTTCAGCGGTGCGCCGTCCGAGGTGGACCTGTTGGCGACGTCGAGGCACTTGTCGCTGTGGCGCGCGACGAGCTTGACGTACCCGGCACTGCCGCCGGCCGTCTGGACCTGCCACTGCTGGGAGGTGGCGCCGTTGCAGGTGTTCTGGACGATGGCCGCGCCGTCCGCGGTCGAGCCGTTGGCGATGTCGAGGCACTTGCCGCTGTGCCGGGCCATGATCTGCACGTAGCCGGTGCCGAGGTCCTTGAACCAGAAGTTCTGGTTCGCCCCCGCGCCGCAGGCGTACTGGATGAGCGATGACGACTGCGCGAAGGAGTAGCCCGACACGTCGGCGCACTTGCCGCTGTTGAGGGCGGTGAGCTTCTCCCAGGGGCCGCCCACGGCCGTGACGGTGCCGGCGGCGGTGTCGATCGCGACCTGCGGGGAGTAGTCCATGGTCAGGGTGGTGTCGGTGGGGAACTTGAGGTTCGACCAGACGTACTGGGAGTCGTTCACCTTGCCGCCGAAGGAGTTGCCCCAGCGGTCGCCCATGTACAGGTAGTCCGTGCCGGCAGTGCCCTGGACCGGCAGGACGTAGGCGGTCTGGCTGTGGTAGGTGGTCGGGTCGCCGGCGTTCTGCAGGGTGCTCCAGTCACCGTTGATGCTGGAGGCCGTCTGGTACTTCTGCTGGTTGGGGTTCCAGCCGGTGGCGCCGGAGGTCAGCAGGAAGTAGACGCCGTCGCGCTTGAACATCGCCGGGGCTTCGCGCGAGTGCCCGTTGGAGGGGCTGGCGACCAGGGCTTCCACCGTGAGGTAGTCGGCGCTGAGGCGGTAGATGTTCAGGTCCGCGTTCATGTGGGTCGAGGAGATCAAGTAGGCCGTGCCGTCATCGTCCTGGTACAGCGTCATGTCACGCGATTCGTAGTCGAGCGGGCGGAAGCTGCCCTGGTAGCTGTAGTCGCCGTCGACGGTGCTGGAGGTCGCGACCGCCACCCTGGCCTCGCTGTAGTCGGTGCTGCTCCCCTCCTTGTGCATCCACATGACGAACTGGTTGGTGGTGCTGTTGAAGATGACCTTGGGCCGCTCGATGTTGGCGCCGGTGGCGAGTTCGGCGCCGCTGGCCACGGTCAGGACGTGGTTGCGGAACTCCCACGTCTTCAGGTCGGTGGAGCGGTACGCGGAGATGTAGTGGAACGTGTTGTCGGCGTTGCGGTCCTCGCCGAACCAGTAGTAGTACTGGCCGACCTTGATGACCCCGCCGCCGTGCGCCTGCACCGGGCTGCCGGCGGTGTCGGCGAACTGCGCGCCGTTGGTGACGGTCAGGGCGGCTGCGTGCGCCGGGACGACGCCGCCGACGAGTGGGAGGGTCAGGGCGAGAAGAGCGGGGAGGAGGGTGGATCGGAGTCGCGGCATGGTTCTGCTGCCTCTGCTTTCTGCTGCGGGACCGACGCCACACGATGGCAGCGCAAACACGTCATCGGGTAGTGGATCGTCGGACCGGGCGAAGTCAGGCGTCGGCTTCCTCTGCGGCCAGTGCGTGGGGACGGGAAAGCCGGGCTCCACTTCGCTCGTGCATCGGGTGGGGGATGCGCCGGGTCGGTCGAGTGCGAGGTGACCGTTCCAGCAGTTCAGCGGGGTATCGAGCGATTTGTTCGGCCACAGAGCCGGGGGTTGGGTCCCACGGGACAGCTGGGGTCAACCCTCCGCCACGGCCTCCTCCTGTCCAGGGAGGAGACCGGGCCGGATGATCGATCGCGCGATTCTGACGAATGGCCATGTTGGCGCAAACAAGGCGAGAGTGTCGGAGGGCACTCGTCCTGTCAAGACTTCCGACAGGTTCGGCCGCCTTCTGAGGCGCGCGACTGCGGTGGTCAGGTCCAGCGGAACTCTGTCGGTCCATTCGGGTCAGTGGAGCGCGCCCGTACTCCAGAGAGGGACGCCTGGCGACCGGCTCTGGGCTGCGTCCTGCACGACTGCGGACTCAGTGCCGAGGGCCAACGGTGACCAGCGGTTCGAGCCGGACGGCGCCGACCTGGCGGTCCGTTTCCTGACCGGGTAGGCAGTGCCGCCGGACCGCACATGGATGTCGTACGGGACGCGATCGCGCTGCACAGCCTCCTCGTTCCTCGCGACGGAGGTCGGGGCGCGAGGTGCTTTCGGCCTCGTGCCGGGCGGACGAGCCGGTTCCGTTCCGCGGAGCCGTCGGGCCCAGGGGGACAGGGACCGGCTCGTCGGGCGCCCGGGGCCGGTCAGACGAGGTTCTTCTCCAGGGCGGTGAGGTAGTTGCGCATGAAGTGGTCGCGGATGCCCTCACCGGTGGGGGAGAACGCCGCCGCCGTGAGGCCCTCGGCCCGGTGGGTCAGGCCGGTGATCAGGCCGGTGCTCTCCTGGATGCGGCCGGAGGCGTCGATGCGGCGCAGGGCGTCGACGTGGGTGAAGGCCGGCTCGGGCGGCAGCTGGGGCACGATGTCGTTGTTGTTGACGAACCGGTACATGCGGTTCGCGAAGCCCTTGTTGTAGGCGGCGGCGAGGAGGCGGTCGCAGGTGCGGGGCTGGCCGAAGGTGACGACGCCGTCGGCCCGCAGGCGCGGGTCCTCCAGGTAGAGGCGGGCGGCGGCGAGCATGGCCAGGGCACCGCCGAGGCTGTGTCCGGTGAACCAGAGGCTCTGCCCGTTGGTACGCAGCTCGGCGATCGTCTTCTGGGCGGCGGGGAAGACGGACTCGAGTGCCTCCGCGAATCCGTGGTGGACGTAGCCGGTTCGGGCGGGGCCGGGCCAGGCCGGGGTGGTGCCGTCGGTGAGCCAGTCGCGGATCTGCGCGGGTTCGGTGCCGCGGAACGCGGTGACGATCATGTGGTCGCCGGCCATGGTGAAGGCCTGGGTGTCCTGGAGCGGGAAGGGCGGGGTGAACGTCGTCTCGTGGTGGTGCACCGTGTCGAAGCCCCAGGCGCGGGCCTGCTCGTCGATCTCGGGCTCGCTCTTGTAGGCGAGGTCTGAGGCCCGGGCCAGCCAGTAGGCGTGCGTGAGGCTGTAGTCGGTGGTGGTCTGGTCGAACGTGGTGGGTACGGCCACGGCGGGGACTGCCTTCCGGTGGGTGCGTCGGCGGCCGGCGTGGCCGGCGACGGGGCGGCTTGCCTCTCGTTCGTAGCGGAACCGCTCGGCGCTGTGCGCCCGGCAGAGCCGAGGTGTCACCCGGATGGGTCGGCCGTGGACACGCTGCCGGGCGGGGTGCGGCGAAGGTCGGGCCGGACGGGCCGTCCACACCGGGCGCGTCGCCGGCAAGCCCCGGACGCCGGCTACCGACCTATCCGAGACGCCCACCCTGACCGAGCCGGGCCGCCGCAGCCTCGCCCCGGCACTGCACGACGACCCGTCGCCGCTGTGGACGCCGGCCACCGCGCTGTTCACCCTCGCCGACGAAGTCCCCGCCGCGATCCTCGCCCGGATGCTCGGGGTCCGCATCAAAGTGGCCGTCCAGTGGCAACAGACATGGAACGGACGTGGCTGCCCCGGCTCGCGCCCCACCTGCCCACACCCGTCCCCGAAGTGCTCGGGGACGGGCAGCCCGTCGAGGGGTATTCGTGGCCGTGGTCGGTGTACCAGTGGCTCACGGGGGAGAATCCCGAGGCGGGGGTGCCGTCGCGCGGGCCCCGCACCGGGCCGGCGCCACCGTCACCGTCAGCGGCACGGCGGTTCCTCGGCCACGTTCTCCCTACCGAAGCCGGCGGGGCACTCGCGCCGGCTTCGGTGGGCCGGCGCTTCGACGCCTGTGGCCCGCGTACGTCGACCGCTTCCGGGTAACGGAGAGACATGTTGACCTTGGGAGTCGAGGAAGAGTACCTCCTAGTGGATCCGCGGGACTGCGCACCCGTGCCACGTGCCGTCGAGGTGCTGGCCGCTGCCGACCTGGCCCCGGCCCTGCGATCGGGCGAGGCACAGCCCGAGCTGCTGAAGGTGCAGGTGGAGACCGCCACCCCGGTCTGTGAGGACCTCGCCTCACTCGCCCGCCACCTGACCCGCGTCCGGTCGGGCCTGACCGCCGCCGCGGCGCAGCACGGGTGCCGGATCGTGCCGGTCGGCGCCGCTCCGTTCGCTCTCGACGACCCGGTGCCGGTCACCGAAGGTGAACGCTACCGGCGGGCCCGTGACGAGGCGCCCTCCGTGGTGGACGACCTGATGCTGAACGGCATGCACGTGCACGTCGGGGTGGCGGACGAGGAGGAGCGGCTCGGGGCACTGGTGAGGGCCCGGCCCTGGCTGTCCGTCCTGGTGGCGATGTCCGCGAACTCGCCCTACTGGCGGGGCCGGGACACCCGGTTCGCGAGCTGGCGCACGGTCCACTTCGACCGGTGGGCGGTGAGCGGCCCGCCGCCGGCCTTCCGCGACCTCGCGGACTACCGGCAGCGGACCGCCGCCCTGCTGGCCACCGGGGCGATCGTCGACGAGGGTCAGATCTACTGGCAGGCGCGGCTGTCCGGCCGGTACCCGACGGTGGAGGTGCGGGCGTGCGACGTCCAGCTGACCGTCGCCGACGTCGAGTTGTTCGCCGGTCTGACCAGGGGCCTGCTTGCCCGGGCCGTACTCGACGAACGGGCCGGCCGTCCCCGGCCGGACACGCCCGACGAAATGGTGCGCGCCGCGGTCTGGCACGCCGCCCGCACGGGCCTGCACGCCGAGCTGGTCTCGCCGGTGGACGGCGCGTCCCGGCCGGCCGCCGCCGTGGTCGAGGAGTTCCGGTCCTACGCCGCCCCCGGGTTGGAGGCCGCCGGCGACACCGGCCGGGTGGCTGAGCTGTGGCAGCGGTTCCGGGCCCGGGGGAGCGGTGCGGACCGCCAGCGCCGTTGGTACCGCGACGGCGGCCGGGCCGGGCTGGCCGAGCACCTGGTGGGTTCGACCGTCACCGCGAACGACTGACGGCGGGCAGCCCGGCCGCCGCGACCGGGACTGCGCCCGGGGCGGGCGGCACGCGAGCGCGCCACCGCCCCGGCCGGCTCACGGCCCGGCGACCGCCGCGCCCGGATCGGAGGGAGCCCCGACGGTCTGGTCCGACGACGTCCGGCTCGGGCCCACCACGGTGATCCCGCCGGGCTGACCACTCCGCGCCCTGCGGCGGAGCCGACGTGCGAGGGACGTCACCCGGTGGCCCGCTCCGTGACCGGGGCGGCCGGCGGGCCGGGCCGGAACCGGTTGGAGTGGGGAGTTCTTCTCCCGAAGGACACTGCTTCGACATGTGGTGGTGCAGGTGCCGGATGTACGGGACAGCGGTGCGGGGGCTCCACGGTCGTGCGTCCGTCTGGACCTGATGGTGACGGTCAGGACTGCTGCCGCCGCTACGCCCACCACGGCGGCGCCGATCGCTGCCATCGTGGCCGAATCCGCGCCGGCGTGGCCGAGCAGAGCGCGCAGGGGGTTGACCACCGGGTGGGGCCAACCCACCGGAACGAAGCCGGTGATGCCGACCGAACCCAGACCCCGGTTGGCGTCCTGCATCTCCTCGACGCGGGTGCGGCAGCCGTGACACTCGGCGAGGTGGCGCGCCAGCCTGCCGGGGACTCGCCTCGACGGGCGGTTGACCATCGGAGCGAGCTCGACGGCGTACGCCTCGCACTCCGGCAGGCCGGACCCGCGGGTGTGGGCGAGGAGGTACGCCTCCCGCAGTCCCTCCCGGGCGCGCGCGGCGAGCGAGGACACACCACTCGGGCTCAGGCCGAGCAGCGGTGCGACCGCCGTGGGCGGCTGCTCCTCGATGACAATGTGCCACAGCACGGTGCGCCAGCGCTCCGGCAATGACCGGTACGCCTCGGCCACCAGTCGGCGTTCAGCGGTGCCGGCGAATAGCTCGGCCGGAGAGGACACCGGGTTCTGCCGCTCGGCCCACTCCCCGACATCCGGCGCGAGCAGGGTACGCCGGGAGGCCGCCGACCAGGAGACGGCTGTGTTGCGGACCACCGCCAGCAGGTAAGGGCGCCAGTCCCTGTCAGGCCCCGTACCCGCCCGAACTGCCGCCAGGGTCCGTACGAAGGCCTCATTCGCCAGGTCCTCCGCGCTGTCGGCCGTACCGATGATGCTCCGCGCGTAGCGCAGGGCCGTCTCCCGGTGCCGCTCGTACAGCTCTGCCACCGCCGACTCGTCCCCGTCCCGTAACCGCTCGGTCAGCCGCCTGTCGCACTCGGGCGATGGCTGACCTGGTCGGTGCGGCATGTGGGGCCTCTTCGATGTACGTACTGTGGTGTCACGCCACAGGGCTGTCCGGAGGGCAGGTGGCATGAGCCGCAGGCGTCCGGACACGACGGCCGGGCCATCGCGCCGGTGGGCCGGACCCCACACTCGTCGGGTGTGTCGGGTCGGTCCGGCCGGCCTCGGCCGGTGCCGGGCGTCCCAGCAGCCGGCACCGCTCACGGGCCCGGCCCGGCCCCTGGTCGGCAAGCGGATTCGCCGAGCGGTTTCCGCGGGCAGGCGGTGCGCGGTACTGCTCTATGCCGCCTGGGGCTGGATGGCCGACGCCTGGGTCTCGATCGGCAGGTCGATGTGCGTCCACCACCTCGACGGAAGTTCGATCAGGCGGCAGCCGAGCCGGCGCAGCCGCTGGACTGTGGCTGCGGCGTGCTGGTCGTCGAGCGCGAACACGAAGGGGCCCGGGATCAGCAGCGTGTCGATCCGGCCGTTCGCGATGTTCCGTTCCACCCGTTCCAGCTGGGGGAGGCCGTCGCGGTGCCTCCGGCCGTTGTCCACGTACACGAATGGTTCTGGCAGGCCATGTCGCCTGGCGAGCTGTTCCAACGCGTGGCGGTGGTTCCCCATGTCGGACGGATCGCTCGGGTAGCAGCGCAGGTAGAGCGCGGCTTGCGGGTCGCTGGATGTCCGTCGTGAGTACATGGCTCTCACCTGCGAAATGGTCTGTGAGGGACGGGTGGGAGACGACCCGCCGGTGTTGCCTGGGAGTCGGGAGCCGTCGGCGATGATTCCTGCTCCCCACTGTGGCCTTCGGAGGCGGGTGGCCACATCGGGAGATCTACGGAGGCTGCTACGGAGACCTGCGGCGGGTGCGTGCGGGGCCGCGCAGCCGGACTGGAGGCGGGGGTCTGCTCTCCGCCCGGCGAGTGGTGACCTCGGTCGGCCCCGGAGTGTCGGAAGTCGCGGTTTCGCGCTGCGCGTGGCGGGCCGCCGGGTGAAGCTGGTCCGGCCCTGCGAATTCCGGGGTGGACGGCCAAGCCGCCGGTGATCGCCGGCGGGCGCGGCGCTCACCGGGGAGTGCCCGGGGATCCGGCGGAGGACCGCCCTGGCGGACCACGTACCGGGCCTTCGACGACACCAGCGGGCGGCCGAAGGCCACACGCTCACCACGGCCTCGGGCACCAGGGGCCAAGGTGACCCTGGTGCCCGAGGCCGTGGTGCCGTACAACGGTGGTCCATCGACTGACGGCCCCGCCGCGGGCTCACCACTCACCGCTCCGGTCGGGCCGGAACTCCTGTCCGGGGCGGGGGAGTGTCCGCACCCGCTGGGCGGTGGAGGCGCCGGTCGGGACGGTCACGGGCAGTTTCTTCGAAGCCGTTCGGGCCGGAGCAGCAGGACCTGACGAGCTGCGGGGTGCCGGAGCCGAAGACCACGTTCAGGTCGCCGGTCCGCAGGCTGTCGATCTTGTCGTTGGTGGTGAAGGAGACGGTTGCCAGGGTGGGCCGAAGTCCGCCTACCGGCGGCGCCGTTGGTGGCGGGGGAGCATACGCCGCGCGGCTCGTGCTCCCCCGCCACCGGGCCGAGCAGCCGCGCGGCCTGCGGCCCGCCTCGTCAGGGCGTGTCGGCACGGCTGTTGCGGACCGCTGCCGCCTCCGGCGATGACCGACGGCTGTCACCACCGGCGCTGAACGTCCTGCTCCGGGCCACCGGTGCGGTCGCCGGTCGAGCGTGTACCCCGTCGTCCGGCCCGCTTGTGTGGGTGCCGGTCAGGATCCGGTGGGCGTAATGTCGCATTCATGGGCCTGGAGTTCCGTCAGGTAGTGCTGCCCGATGAGATTGTTGACCTTGTAGTCACCCTGGAGCTCTGCGGGCTTGAGTGTGCTGTCGAGCCATTCCTGTACGCCGCCGCCCGGCATTCCGTAGAAGGCGGCGACGTGGCCTCTCCGCACCTTGAACTCCTTCTGGGCGGAGAGGCAGTGGTAGCCGCCGTTGAGGGAGTCGGGTGTGACGGCGAGCTGCACGAAGGGCGTTCCGGGGTCCGCGAGGTACCCGCCACCGCTGGTGATGTCGCCGAACCGGATCAGCTTCGTGCCGATCGGAACCGTGTATTCCGTCTGGTCCAGGACGCCGCCGATCCGCTGGAAGCCCCGGTCGGGTGCGAACGCCCACCGCTTGTCCGCCTGGTCGAAATACAACTGCACGAAGTGGCTGGCGCTGAGTCCGCCGAATCGCTGATACCCCCTCAACAGCGTGGCGACCGGCTCCTCGTTCGGCAGGGCGGCCGGCCCGAATCTCGCCTGGTCGCAGTAGTACGTACCCGTCGGCGCCTCGGCGTGGTCGTCGGACTCCGGCGGGGGCGGGCAGTCGTCGGGAATGGCCGCCCCCGCCCGAGTGGGCTGGGCGCTGGCCGGCGGTGCGACGGCGACGGCGCCTCCGACGGCGAGGCCGGTGATCGGAAGGGTCCAGGCGAGGGAAGCGGCGACCATCGATCGCATGCGCATGGGTACTCCGGTTCGTGGGGGTGAAGCGGGAGGCGCGACCGGGGGGCGCCCGAGGATGCCGTCTGGGCCACCGCATCGAGTTCGCCCGCACTGTCGGTCACGCGGAGGGGGCTGGTGGCCAGCGTGAGGGGGCCGAGAGGGCCGTGTCCGCCGACACACGACGTCGAGTGCGAGCTGCCACGCGGACGGTGGTACGCGAGCCGTGTCAGGTCCGATGCGGCGCGCTCCTCGCTGGCCCCGGGGCCGTGGGTCGGTTCCATGACTCCGTTCACCCGCACGGGCGCTGCTTTCGGTGCCGAGCGGGTGCCGGTTCGCCGCGACGGGCGGGGGAGTCGCCGGTGGGGATCCAGCAGGTGGCGTATCCCCTTTGGTGGCGAGCGAGTTGGGAGTCGACCGGGTGCCACCGCATCGGCGGGTAGGCTTTCTCGGGGACTGTCGGCACCCCGGGGTGGGGCGAGGACCCATGGCGGCGGGGCGCGAGGAACTGTGCCGTCTGCGGCGGCAGGTTCGTGGGCGGGAGCTGGAGAGGGAAGTCCCGCGGAAGGCGTCCGGGCCCCGACCCTCGTGCTCCGGGTGGCCCGCACGCGGTACCCGCAAAGGGTTGTGTGCGAATCAAAATGAGGTTGGCCCGCCCGGCATGGGCGCACGCTTCGACTCGGAGGCCCGCCCATCCGATCAATGCCTCCCGAGCGAAAGGATTCCGGCGCATGGCAGCAATCACCGCCAGTCGTCGTCCCGCCAAGGCCGTCGCGGTCGTCGTCGCGGCGGCCGCGCGCTCCGGCCACCGATGACTGGTACGCCCAGTGGAACAACACCACGGCCGACCCCGACGCACCGGTGCACGAGACGCGACCGTGGCTGACCCGGCGTTCGGACCAGGGCGTTCTCCGGCGGGGCGCCGACCGGGCCCCCGACACGATCTTCCAGGACGGGCTGCGGCCGATTCCGCGCCGACCTCCTGGACGAGCCGACCAAGGCCCCGGCGGCGGCCGAACCGCTTCGGACGCGGGATTGCCGAGGTGCAGGCCGGCTCGGCCGATGCGGTCGGCGACCGGTGCGGACGGATCCGGCGAGAGGATTCGGCCGGTGTGTTCTGTCGTGCCGGCTCCGTATAACTACGGATCAATTATGAAATGCCTTGACAGGGAGATTGCCACGGCCAGAGGATCGTTGCCACCGACACCGGGAGCAGCGGGGTGGACGGTGTCGCCCTGCTCGGCCGTGCCCCTGAACCCGGGCTGTCTCGTCTCCTCCCTCTCGCTTTCCCGTCCGACCCGGGCCCCTTGCCAACCGGTACCCCGGTTCGCCCCCGGCGTCCGCCGTGCCGTCCTTGCCGTCTGTGACCGCGCTCACTCCTCGGCGGCGCGCTTGCCGACCTTGCCGCGTACGACAGGCTCAAGAACAGCAGGAACATGCCCACCGAAGCATCCATCCCCCCACCACGGTCGGCGCCATCACCTGGCGGTCGGCCGGTGCCAACTGCGCCTGACAACCCCCGATCCGGCCTGCGCGGGTCTTCCCCCCGCCCGCGCGGGCCCGCCGAGCCTCCGGCCCCTGAACCTGCCCTGACAGCAGGGGCCGGAGGCGCCCGGTGCGGGCGCTGGATCAGACCGATCAGTGAAGGATGTCGGTAAGGGCGTGGCCGTCGAAAGTCGTTGGCAGAAGCGGGAACGCATCCGGTCGTACCTTCTCGGGCTCGGCCAGGACCTGCGCATGGGCGAGCCTCTTCCCGTCGAGCGCTGGCTGTGCGCGGATCTCCAGGTGTCCCGGACGACGCTGCGCTCGGTGGTGGACGAGCTGGTTCGTGACGGGATCCTGGTCCGCGAGAGCGGGCGCGGCGTCTTCGCGGCCCGGCCCAGGAATGTCCGACCCGGGACCCGGACTCCGGTCGGTGACGGTGCGGACCCCGGCAGGGGTGCTGTGGACTGCGCCTGGACCAGCCGGACGGTCAGCTTCCGCACGATCGCGGCCGGGGCGAAGATCGGCCGACGGCTCCGGTTGTCGCCCGCTGCGGAGGTCCTGAGAATCGTCCGGCTCCGCATGCTCGACGGCATCCCGATCTGCGTGGAGCGCCTCCATCTTCCACAGGCCCTGGTCCCGCGGCTCAGCGCGGACGACCTCGAAGCCGGATCGTTCTTCGACCTCCTGCACCTGACCACGCCGACCACCGCCGCTCAGACCATCCGACCCACGGTGGTCGACGAGGCGGAGGCCCGACTGCTGACGATTCCCCTGCATGCGCCGGCACTTCTCATCGAGCGGACCACCAGCGATGCCGACGGCGGGACGGTCGAGTACGCCCAGTCCGTGTACCGAGGAGACCGGTACCGCGTGCACGCCCGGCTGTCTCCGAGCGGCCGGCCGAACGGCGATCAGCCGTTGATCCGCTCCTGGGCCGGCATGTCCTCCGCCCCCGGGGACAACACCCTGACGCTCGACCCCTACTGGACCGGGCGACTCTGAGCCCGCCATGTCGTCGGACTCCACCGGTCCAGCTCCCACAGGGCCGCCGATGGCATGCGCGATTCCGCTCGACGCTCCCACTGCCGCCTGCTGCGACACAGTCCCGCCCGCCAGGTCCTTGAGGGCCGGTTCGGAGCGGAGCGAATGCCCGTCTTCTGGCACGTCGAACATCGCTGCGGACCGGCCGGATCACGATCGGGTAACGCGCCGGGCGTCGGCGCCCACGTCCAACTCTTCTGCCCCGAAGACCGATTGGGGAGCAGCTTGGTACGTCCCAACTCGTGCGACCCCGACCACGACCCTGTCGTGATGGCCCACGTCCGGGCGCTGCTCGACGCGCCGGCACCCGCCCGAGTCCGGCACCTGCAGGCCGACCTAGCCTCGCCCGCTGCGCTGTTCGCGACCCTGCGCGAGCGTGCGGGCCTGGACTGGCAGCGCCCGGTGGCGGCCGTCCTCGGCGAGGTCCTGCACGAGCTGACCGACCCACAGGCCCGCTCCCTGCTCGCGACGCTGCGCCGGAACTGCCCGCCGGCAGCGTGCTCGTGGTCAGCCACCGGGCCATGGAAGCCGCTGAGCCCTTTCGTGCCGCGCGCGTAGCCGCCTGCTGGGCGCAGGCCGGCCTGCCGTGGCACCCCCGGACCCCGGACGCCGTCGATGCTCTTCTGGACGGCTGGGAGTGCCAGGAGCCCGGGGCCGAACGCGCGGCGGGCGAGGGCGGGTCGGGCCTGTACGCGGTGGTGGCGGTCAGCAGAGGCGGCGGCAGTGGGTAACAGCCCGCGTCCGGTCGGGCGGAGCGTCAGTAGCTTTCACCCTTGGTGATCTCGATGTCCTCGGGGGTCGGGGGGCGGCTGCTCCCGGGTGACGTGTTTCCTGAGGCCGAGGGGTTCCCCGTTGCGGGTGCCACCGGTTCGTGATGGGCCGCCGCTCTCGCCGCCGCATCGGCTCCCGTCCGCACCGCCGCCTCGGTCCCCGCCGCACGCGTCCCGACTCCGTCGACGCCACCGAACTCCGCAAGCGGCCCGCCGCTGAGTATGGTGACGGCGATTCCCGGGCCCTCGCGGGCCTTGTCCTCGGTCGTGCGCGGCTTCCGCCCCCCAAGGATTGTCGTGGGACCGCCCCGGGTGTGGGCACTCGGCGCAGCAGGCGAAAGCCGGCTGTCCGGCGACCAGGCCGGCGCCGAGCGTCAGGAGCGGGACGGTCACAAGCGTGACAGCTGTCCGGACGGTTCTGCGTGTCACGTGGATATCTCCAGGAATTTGAGCCGACGCAGAAGGCGCTTCTGGCGGGTCGTGATGCGGGACTCGGAGGAATCGCCTGTGAGAGGCCGCCACCTGGCGCCGGACGAAGCGTCAATGGCACTCCATCGAGGACTCGTCAGGAGCCCGGGGGCGGAACTCTCGCCGTGCTTGGCCGAGGGTCCGTCAGCCAACTGGGGGCCATTCTGGTCCCATGGGGAACGATCATGCACTCGTACCTCTACCTGTTTCACTACCTGTGTTCTGTGCTTCTGTCAGGCGTGGTGAGGCCGGCGACCGGCGGCGTCGAACGCGCCGCGCAGTCGGAGGCGTTCGACGCCGACTGCCTGATCCCCCGGGCCTGTTCCGAAGACGGAGAACCTGAAGACCACCGTCAGGAATGGCAGGCCGGACCGGTCTGATGACACACCGTCACGAGGAGTCTTGGGCTGCTGACGTGACTTGACGATCGTGTCGCCGTAGAGATCTCATTGGCACACGGTCTCCGGAAATGCCTTTTCGAGGGCCGGGCGAGGGGATTCTCCGAGACCGCGCCTCCTCGATCTCGGTGGCATTGCCTCCTGCCCTCAGTCGCCCCTCGTGGAAGGCGTCGCGACCGGGAGAGCGCCTCGCCGCACTTCGGCGATGCCCGTCATCGCGAATCGAATAACCAGGGCCTCCATGGGCGTTCCGGCAGAGCGGGACCGAGACCCCTCCCGGCTCGCCCTCGTACGTCGAACGCGCGTGACTCGCGGACGATCGCCGCTCCTCGCAGGAGCGGCGTCCTGCCGGCCCGGCACGGGCCGGCGACGCAGGTGGGATGCGAGGGCCACAATTCCCAGAACCAGAGAACGGCAGGACGGCAGTGCGCACGGGACACGGGAATCTTCCCGCAGACACGACCAGTTTCATCGGACGGCGGCAGGAGCTCGCACTCGCTCGGCAACTGGTCACCAGGAGCAGACTGCTGACCATGACCGGCCCCGCCGGCATCGGCAAGTCCCGTCTCGCAGTGCAGCTGGCTCACACCCTCCGGCGCTCGTTCTCGGCCGGCACCTGGCTGATCGACCTGGCGGCCTTCGAGGCAGGGGAGGCTATCACCGACGCCGCACTGGCCGTGTTCGGCCTGCGGTCCGCCCCCGATCACCGGCCGGTCGGAGCGCTGACGGAGTACCTGCGAGAGCGCCGGGCGCTGATCGTGTTCGACAACTGCGAGCACCTTCTGCACGCCGTCGCTGCTCTCACCAGCACTCTCCTCGAAGCCGCTCCCCACCTGCGGGTGATCGTCACCAGCCGACAGGCGCTCGGCGTGGACGGCGAGCAACTGCTCGTGGTCCCCGCGCTGGCCGCACCCGGGCCTGCCCTTCCGTCCAGCGGACCGGCGGCGCGCAACGACGCGGTGCGGTTGTTCACCGACCGTGCCGTCTCCGTGCTCGGTGGCTTCGATCCCTCGCCTGCCGAGGTCCGGGCCGCTGCCGAGATCTGCCATCGCCTGGAGGGCGTTCCCCTGGCGATCGAGCTGGCCGCCGCCCGCCTGCGGGTCCTTGCCTGTGACCAGATCCTCGACCGCCTGGACGACAGCTTCGCCCTGCTCACGGGCGGGAACCGGGCCGCTCCGCCGCGCCTTCGCACCCTGCGGGCAGCCGTCGACTGGAGCTACGACCTCTGCAGCGATCAGGAACAGCGGCTCTGGGCGCGGATGTCGGTCTTCTCCGCCGGTTTCGATCTCAGTGCCGTCGAGGCGGTGTGCACGGACGAGTCGCTGCCGCGCTCTGCCGTTCTCGACGTGGTGGCGGGGCTGGTCGACAAGTCCGTGCTCATCCGCGAGGACCACGACCACCAGGTGTCCTACCGGTTGCTGGGCACCATGCGCCAGTATGGGCAACTGCGGTTGAAGGAGCACGGGCGGTCCCGGGAGCTGGTGCGGCGGCACCGGGACCACTACCACGCGCTCGTCCGGCGTGCGGAAGCCGAATGGTTCACCGCGAAGCAGCCCGAGTGGTTGGTCCGGCTGCAGCGCGAGCACCCCAACATCCGCGACGCGTTGCGGTCCTGCCTCGACGAGCCGGGGGAGGCACGCATGGGCATGGAGATCATCACCTCGGTCCGCAGCCACCGGTTGGGCATCGGCGATCCGGACGAGGACCGGGGCTTCCTGGCGCGGCTGCTCGCCCTGGAAACCGAGCCGGGCCCGGCCAGGGCCAAGGCCCTGTGGACGGACGGCTGGCTGGCCCTTCTCACCGGCGATACGGCCGGCGGCGAGGTTCGAGCCGCGGAGTGCGGCGACCTGGCCAGGTCCATGGACGACCCCGGTACCGCCGCCGCGGCGGGCCGGCTGGCCGGGCTCGTGGCGCTGTTCCAGGACGACTTCGCGCGGGCCGTCGACCTCCTGGAGGACGCGCTCGCCCGTTACGAGGCCCTCGGTGACGCCGGGGAATCGTGGACCACCCTCCATTTCCTCGTCCTTGCCACCTGCTTCGCCGGCGACCGCCGGGCCGCCGTCCTCGCCCAGGAGTCTCTGGACAGGTGCGACACCCACGACGTGCAGTGGGCTCGCCCGCACGCCCTGTGGGCCCTGGCCCTGCGGCACTGGCTGGCGCAGGACCCCGAGGGTGTCGTCACGATCCTGCGCGAGTGCCTCCGCAGCGCACTCCCCGGCCACGACCGGTTCCTGGTGGCCCGGTGCCTGGAGATGATGGCCTGGGCGAGGGCACGGCAGGGCCACAGCGAAGAAGCGGCGAAACACCTGGGCGCCGCCCAGAGCCTGTGGCGGCAGACCGGCACCCTGCTTCCCGGCGAAGGGCAGGCGGCCGTCCACCATCTGGCCTGCGAGAAACTGCTGCGGACGGCCCTGGGCGATGCCGCGTTCAGGACGCACCTCCGAACCGGCGCCGCCTCGACCGTCCGACAGTCCCTCGCCCTGGCCCTGCCGGACGACCGGGTCCTCGCCGGTCCCGTACAGAAGGCCGTCCCCCCTCTCCTCACCGCCCGTGAGCAGCAGGTCGCCGACCTCCTGCGGGAGGGACTGTCGGACAAGCAGATCGCTGCGCGGCTCGTCATCTCGCCCCGGACCGCGCAAGGTCACGTGCAACGGATCCTGCTCAAGCTGGGCCTCACCCGCCGTGCACAGGTGGCCGTCTGGGTCCACGACCAGGCGCTGAGCCCCTGAGACACCACCACGCGCCGCGCGAGTGATCCGGTACGTACGCGACGACATCCACGAGGCATCCCTCAAGCTGGCCTGCTGCGTGATCACCCGGCCGGGGTGCCCGCCGCACGGGGGGACCGGCGGGTACCCCGGTGCGGGGGCGTCAGTTGGTGACGCGCAGGAACTTGACGGCGTCGGCGCGGGTGTTTCCGTTGCCTGAGGCCGTGACCTTGACCACGCTGCCGGAGGGATCGAAGGTGTAGCGCCCGAGGGGGACCCATCCGCGTGCGACCCGGGTGTCGACGGTCTTCGTGGTTGTCACGCCCTGGTGCGTGATGTCGTATCGGGCCGCCGGGTCGTTGTCGGTGCCGAGGACGTAGGCGTAGACGTCGTACTGGGCGGTCTCGCCGAGCCTGGGCCACCAGGCGGCCCTGGAGCCTGCGGTCGTGGAGACGCGGGAGGTGTTCTCGATGGTGTAGCCGCGGTCGGTGCTCTGGGACCAGCTGCCGCTTTCCGCGTAGCCGTAGCTGGCCAGGGTGTCGTTGTCGACGTAGTAGTCCTTCTGGTAGTACCGGAAGTAGTCGAACTGTGCCTTGTCCGGCAGCGCGCTCTCGTCGACGGTCTGGGTGGCGATCGAGGTCAGCCAGGTGTTGATGTAGTCGTGGTTGCCCTGGTCGGGGCTGTAGGGGGCGGTCCTGACCAGCTGGCCGTCGACGTAGAACCTGACGGCGTCCTCGCTCCAGTCGAAACCGTACGTGTGCCAGCCTGCCGCGGAGTCGAAGCCGAACGGGGGGCTCCACCGGCTGATGTTCTGCTGCGGTGCGCCCCAGGCCCAGATGCCCTGGTCGTTCTGCGTGGACGAGCCTGAGTTCACCTCGGCCTGGTCGATCTCCGTGCGTCGGTTCGCGGGGAAGGTGGTGGTGCCGTCGCCGGCCTGGGCCCAGAAGGCGCTGTGCCAGCCGTCCGCGGCGGGGAACTTGGCGCGCGTCTCGTAGTAGCCGTAGCGGAAGGCCCTCTTGCTGATGAGTCCGCCGCCGGTGTAGGCGTAGTTGTCCACCTGCTGCTTCTTGAGGCTGATCGTCATGGCCCCGTCGCCGACGGTCACGTTCTCCGGCAGCTGAGCGCTCTTCGCCTTGCGGTCGGTGCGGTAGTTCCACTTGGTCGTGTCGACGGTGGTTCCGTTGAACTCGTCGTCGAAGACGAGGGTGTACCCGGGGCCGGCGGGCGTGACGACGGTGGCGGTCGCGGTCGAGGGGGTCGCCACCAGGGGGACCGCGAGGGAGACCGTCGCGAGAACGACGACGGGGAGGAACGGCCGGCGAGCCGTACCTCTGAATGGCAGGGACATCTCAAATCTCCTTCGTTGCCGCTGTGGAGGCACCGGGAGGCGGCTGTTGTGTGGGCGCCGCATTCGGCGTGGCGCCATCGTTGGACCGGAGATGCACATAGCGCAAGACATATGCGCAGATTAGTTTCACGAATCTTGGTACTGACGTGGCTCCGTCGTATGACGCCTCGTGCACGCAAGCCGCGTAGACATCCGGCGCTCCGGCGGGCAGTACCTGCCCGTCTCGTCGGGTCGGAGCCGCGCGCCGACGGCCGCGGGCGGTGCCGTTGTCATCCCGGGGGGCGCGGGGCATCGGACGGTGCCCCGGGCTCTGCCCAGCGGCGTCGTGATGCAAATGAGGCTTGTGCGGTCGGGGTGGTAGGGGCCTACTGGGAAGGAGTCTGCCCTCGGGGCCGGACCGGCCGCCGGCGGGGATGGGCCCGCGCGTTGCGCCACCTCCCCGGCTGCCGGTAGCGACGCCCTCGCGCGGTGGCGCCGAACCGGCGGTGATGCTTTCGTCCAAACTTCGCCTGCAGGTTGCACGGGGGTTGACAGTCATGTAATCAGCGCGAAACGATTCCATATAGTGCAACTGGACTTCACAGGTTGCACGTGGGTGGCGCCACCTGGAGGTGGGGTCACTCCGTAGCGGGCGCCGGTGGGGACAGGTGGGTCGCCGGTGCCCGCTCCGGTCCTTGCGGGTCTGTCCGGCCACGGGTTCATCACCCTTCTTCGAGGAGCCAGCCATGATGTCTGCCGGGTCCGCCGGTGTTCACGAGTATCGGCGGACGCTGTCGCGCGGGACCTTCGCCGTTCTGCTGACCCTGCCGGGTCTCGCGCTGTTCGTCGCGATCGTGCTCTATCCGTTGGTGTCCTCGCTGGTCACCGGTTTCTTCAAGCAGGACCTGCGGTTTCCCGGGCGCAGCTTCGTGGGCCTGGGGAACTACGCGGACATTCTGGGTGAGGGGTTCTGGGCGGTCCTTCGGCACACGTTGGTGTTCGCCCTCGGCGCCACGCTGGCGCCTTTCGTGATCGGTCTCGTTCTCGCCCTCGCTCTCAATTCGGGGATCAGAGGAGGCGGGTTCCTACGGGGACTGTTCCTCTTCCCCTGGGTGATCCCGGGTGTCGTGGTGTCCTTCCTCTGGATGTGGATCTTCAACGCCAACTACGGCGTCCTCAACGGAGTCCTGATCAGGACCGGCCTCATCGGCGAGTCCGTCAACTGGCTCGGTGAGCCGGCGACGGCCATGATCGCGGTGATCGTCACCAAGACCTGGGCGAGCTTCCCCTGGATCATGGTGATGCTGCTGGCCGGCCTGCAGACCCTGCCGCCCGAGCTGCACGAGGCGGCCTCCGTCGACGGCGCCGGCGCGATCCGCCGCTTCTTCGCCGTCACCTGGCCGGGCATCAGGCCGATCGCGGCGATCACCCTCCTGCTGGAGTTCATCTGGAACTTCCAGCATTTCGACACCATCTACGTCCTCACCGGCGGTGGACCCGCGAACGCCACCCGGACCTTCGCCGTCGCGGTCTACGACGACGCCTTCCGGGGCTTCGACCTCGGGCACGCCACCGCACTCGGCGGGTTGTGGATGCTCCTGCTCCTGGGGCTGGTCGCGGTCTACCTGCGGGTCTCCCAGAGAGAGGCCAACTGATCATGACGACACCATCGGCCGCTGCGCCGGTCACCGACACCGCCCGGTCGGCGCCTGCCGAGCGCCGTGGAGCACCCCGGGTGCGGGCGCGCCGGCGCCCGGACCGCGTCCGCTCCTCCGTCGCGGCGTGGGCGGCGGTGGCGGTGATCGGACTCTTCGGGATGCTGCCGCTCTACTGGATGCTGGCGACCGCCCTCAGCCCCGCCGACCAGGTCTTCCGGTTCCCGCCCTCGTTCGTACCGGAGCACATCACCTTCGAGAACTTCCGTGCCCTGGCCGACAACAGCCAGCTCCTCCACTACATGGTCAACAGCGTCATCGTCGCCGGCCTCACCGCGGTGTTCAGCGTCGTCGTGTCGACCTACATGGGCTACTCGTTCTCCAAGTTCCGCTACCGCGGCCGGACCTCGCTGATGAACCTCGTCCTGGCCTCGCAGATGTTCCCGCAGGCCCTGCTGCTGATCACGCTCTACGCGGTGTTCCGCCAGTTCGGCCTGCTGGGCAGCTACACGGCGCTGATCCTCTCCTTCACGACGTTCACGATGCCGTTGTGCGTCTGGATGCTCAAGGGCATCTTCGACACCATCCCCGACGCGCTCCTGGAGGCGGCCTCCATCGACGGCGCTTCCCACTGGCGAACCCTGCACACCGTGGTGGCCCCGCTCGCCGCGCCGGGCATGATCGCCGCCGGGCTCTTCGCCTTCGTCCGCGGCTGGAACGATCTGATCTTCGCGCTCACCCTCTCCGACAACGCCACCATGACGCTGCCGCCCGGGCTGGTGAACACCTACACCGGCGAGTTCCAGACCGCCTGGCCGGCGCTGATGGCCGCCTCCCTGGTCGTCTCGCTGCCCGTCGTCGCCGCCTTCGTCTTCCTCCAGCGCTTCCTCGTCGGCGGCCTCACCGCCGGCGCCGTCAAAAGCTGACCACCCCTCCCCACCCCGCCCGTCCTCACCCCACGCGAAACAGGAGCACTCCCATGCCCTCGCCCTCGATGAAGCGCCGCGACGCCCTCAAACTGTTCGGCTTCGGAACCCTCGCGGCCGCCGGCCTGGCCGCCTGCGCTCCCTCGGGCAGCAGCTCGACCGGCGGTGACAAGCAGTCGAAGGACTTCGGCTTCACCTCCTGGTCCCTCAACGAGGCGACCAGCAAGGCCCAGATCCAGCAGATCGTCACCAACTGGGAGAACAGCAACCAGTCGAAGATCACCACCACCGCGATCCCCTACAACGAGTACCTGCAGCAGCTCACCCTGAAGCTCAACGGCGGCCAGGTCACCGGCGCCGTCCAGCTCGACATCGCCTGGCTCGCCGCCGTCGCCCAGACCGGCAGGCTGATCGACCTCACCTCCCTCGCCTCCCGCGGCGGCTACACCGAGGCCGGCCTGAAGAGCGGCCAGTACCAGGGCACCCAGTACGGCCTGCCGTGGACCACCGGCGCCATCGGCCTGATAGGCAACCGGGCCCTGCTCGACAAGGCCGGGACAAGACAGGAACCGACCACGATCGCGGCGTTCGAGGACGCGCTGCGCGCGCTCAAGGAACTGCCCGGCGTGACACCCTACGCGGCCTCCACCAAGGTCGCCCAGATGCAGGACCTCTTCCCCTGGATGAAGACCTTCGGCTGCCCGGTCGTCAAGGACAACGGCACGGTGTCGATCGGCGACGACGCGTCCATCGACGCCGTCACCTGGTACAAGAAGCTCTACGACGCCAAGCTGATCGCGCCGGACGTCGGCCGGGCCGACGCCCGCGCGCTCTTCGGCCGCGGCACCGTCGGCTTCTACGACGACGCCATCGTCGGCAAGGCCGCCACCCTGGCCACCGCCCAGGACAAGGACGCCCTCACCGCCGCCATGGCGCCCTTCTCCCGCCCGGTCCTCACGGCGGGCGACACCCCGCAGGCCCTCCTCTGGGGCCACGTGCTCGTCGTCGCCCAGGGCACCGGCTCCGACGCGGCGGCGCAGTTCGCCCTGCACACCTCCTCGGACCAGGGCACCGTCACCGACTACTTCGCCAAGCTCGGGCTCCCGCCGACGACCAAGGCCGGCCTCGCGGACCCCAAGGTCACCTCGGACGCCTTCACCAGCGCGTGGACCGAGAAGATCACCAGCACCGCCACCCCCGGGCCGTTCTGGGCCTACGCCAAGAACGCCCAGATCATCGACGCCGTCGCCCAGCAGGTCCAGGCCGTCCTCGTCGGCCAGGCCAGCCCCAAGGACGCCATGCAGAAAGCCGGGGACCAGGTTCGCACCCTCATCAAGAGCTGAACGATCAGGTCGTCGCGGGGCCGGGCAGCCAAGCCCCCGCCCCGCACGAGCCGTCGAACCGAACCCCATACCCGCACCCTTGGGCCCCGGCTCCCACCAGCGGGGACCCAGCGACAACGTAAGGACAGCCATGCGCAGCGACACCGTCCGGAGCGACATCACGGTCGTGGGCGGGGGCCTGGCCGGTGTATGCGCCGCGATAGCCGCGGCCCGCCTGGGCCGCACCGTCACCCTGATCCACAACCGTCCCGTCCTCGGCGGGAACTCCAGCAGCGAGGTGCGGGTCTGGGTGTGCGGTGCGACCGCGCACGGCACGCACCGCTGGGCACGCGAGAGCGGCATCATGGGGGAGCTCTACACCGAGAACCAGTTCCGCAACCCGGAGGGCAACCCCTACTACTGGGACCAGGTGGTCCTGGACGCCGTCCTCGCGGAGGACAACATCCGGCTGTTCCTCAACACCGACGTGCGCGAGGCGGCCGCGGACGGCCCGCCCCACGAGCGCCGCATCACCTCGGTCACCGGCTGGACGATGGGCTCCGAACTGCTCACCACCTTCCGGTCCCGGATGTTCCTGGACTGCACGGGCGACGGCCTGGTCGGCGCGCTGGCCGGCGCCGACCACCGCATCGGCCGGGAGTCGCAGGCCGAGTACGGCGAGCAGTGGGCCCCCGCCGAGCCGGACCGCGCGCTCCTCGGCTCGACGATCCTCTTCTACACCAAGGACGCCGGCCGCCCGGTCAAGTTCGTCCCCCCGTCGTACGCGAAGGACATCCTCACCACCTCCATCCCCGAGCACCGGCTGATCCGAACCGGCGACAACGGCTGCGACTACTGGTGGATCGAATGGGGCGGCGAACTCGACACCGTCCACGACAACGAGCGAATCCGCGACGAACTCTGGGCCGCCATCCACGGCATCTGGCACCACATCAAGAACTCCGGGAAGTTCGACGCGCAGAACCTCACCCTGGAATGGGTGGGAGCCGTTCCCGGAAAACGCGAGTACCGCCGCTTCCTCGGCGACCACGTCCTCACCCAAAGCCAGATCATGGCGCAGGAGCCCTTCGAGGACCGGGTCGCCTTCGGCGGCTGGTCCGTCGACCTCCACCCGGCCGAAGGCATGTACGCCAAGAGCCCGGGCGCCATCCAGCACTACTCGGACGGGATCTACCACATCCCCTTCCGCAGCCTCTACTCCCGCAACGTCGCGAACCTGCTCTTCGCCGGACGCAACATCTCCGCCACCCACATCGCCTTCGGCTCCACCCGGGTCATGGCCACCTGCGCCACCCTCGGCGAAGCCGCCGGCACCGGCGCCGCCCTGTGCGTGCGCGACGACCTCACCCCCCGCCGGCTCGCCGGCCGGCGCGAACTCCAGCAGACCCTCCTGCGCCAGGACGCCTCCGTGATCGGCGTGCGCAACGACGACCCGCACGACCTGGCCCGCTCGGCACGCGTCAGCGCCTCCAGCACCCTGACCCGGCTGGCCGTGGAACCCTCCCCCGACGTGGCGACCGAGCGCATCCCCCTCGACCGGGACCTCGCGCTCGTCCTGCCCGTGGACCCACGACTCGACGGCCTCGAACTCCTCGCCGACGCCGACACGGCCACCGACCTCCACATCGAACTGTGGGACACCGGCCGCCCCGAGAACGCCGTCCCCGCCAACCTCCTCCAGGCCCGGACCGTGACCGTCCCCCGCGGCAAGCAGCACTGGATCGACACCGGTCTCCAGTGGGACCCGGCCACCCCTTGCAACGCCGTGGTGATCGTCCGCGCCAACGACCGGGCCGCCCTCCACCTCGCGCACACCCGCCGCACCGGCGTCCTGGTCCTCGCCCGCAAACAGGCCGGCGAACCCGGCGTCGACCACGACATCGCCGAGGACGGCGGCCAGCCGGTCGCCGACTGGCCGGCCCGAGGCCTGCGCCGCAAATGCCTCTGCTTCCGCCTCGGTGCCGAGACCCTCGCCTACGCCCCCGCCAAAGCCGTCGGCGGCTACCAGCGCCCCTACGGCGGACCGCAGATGTGGCAGACCCAGAACACCGCACAGGGCGAATGGCTGCGCCTGGACTGGAACACACCGGTCACGCTCGGCCGCGTACAGCTGGTCTTCGACGACGACGTGGACGAAACCCTCAACAACCTGCACCGGCACCGCACTCCGTTCGAGATCATGCCCGAGCTGGTACGGGACTACCGGGTGGAGTCGCTCTCGGAGGGAAGCTGGCAGACCCTGGTCGACGTCGAGGGCAACCGCCGCCGTCACCGGGTGCACGACTTCGCCCCGCACACGGTCGACGCCCTGCGGGTCACGGTGCAGGCCACCAACGGGGCGGACGAGGCCCGGATCGTGTCCCTGCGCGCCTACAGCCAGGGGCGCTGCCTCACCTCAGGGTCTGTCGTCACCGCCGACCGGACGGATTGAGTCTGTCCTCGACAGCTCAATCTCGCTAGTCTGTTCCATCCAGTGCAACCAAGATGCAGAGACGGGGCTTCAGTCATGCCGCCGGAACAGGGCACCAACCAGAGTGTGGAACGCGCCGTCGCGGTACTGCGGGCGCTCGGCGAGGGAAACCCCGACCGCCGCGTGTCGGACGTCTCCGCGAGCACCGGGCTCGGACCCTCCACCACCTCGCGCCTGCTGGCGACGCTCGAACAGCTCGACCTGGTCGAACGCGACCCGGCGAGCGGCCTCTACCGGCTCGGGCTCGGGACCCTGCCCCTGGCCGCGGTCGCCGTCAACCGGCACCCGGTGCACCGCGCCTCGCGCATGGTGCTCCAGGAGTTGGCGGCGAACACGGGCCTGGGCGCCAACGTGGGCGTGCGCCGCGGCAGCGCGCTGATGTTCCTCTGCAACTTCGAGGGACCCCGAGCCCCCAAGGCCTACACCCAGGCCGGCCAGACGGTACCGCTGCACGCCACCGCGATCGGCAAGTGCCTGCTGTCCCAGACCTCGGCGGCCGAACGGCGGGAACTGCTCGGTTCGACCCTCGACGCGCAGACCGAGTACACCCTCACCTCGCACGCCGACCTCGACGCGGAGATCGACACCGTCCGGAGAAACGGCTACGCCACCGAGATCCAGGAGCGGGCCCTGGGACGGGCCTCGATCGCTGCACCCGTCCTCGACGCGCACGGCGCCGTGGCCGCCGCGATCTCGCTCTGGGGCCCCGCCTCCCTGCTGCGGGAGGACCCGGACACACCGTCCGCCGCCACCAGGCACTCCCTCGTCCGCCAGGTGGTGGAAGCCGCCGACGCCATCAGTCAGGCACTCGGCGCCATCTGACCGGCGGCCGACCGGCCGAGGACCCACACCCGGCCACGAGGGCGCGGTCGGCACCCTCGGGGACCCGCCTCCGCCTGGCCGACGCCCCAGTCGTCCATACGGGGCGCGTCAGCCGTTGGGACTGTCAGCGTCCGGCTCTGGTCCGTCATCGCGGTTGACGGACCAACTGGGCTTGGTGGTCGAGGAGTTGGCGGGGGCGGGCGGCCGCCCGCCCATCCCGCGCCCTGGCCCGCGCGATCTCCAGCTCGGCCGCCCTGCGCATGCTCCTATACAGGGCGGCACCGCTGCCGCATGTCGCACGCGTGCGCGGTATCGACGACTCCGCCCTCAACTGCGGCCTACGCCACCGTGGTCGTCGATGCCGAGACCGGCGAACGGATCGACGTCTGCCCGACCGCCTCGCCCGGGCGGCTGCGCGAGCACCCCGGGGCCGAGCAGGTCTGCCAGGGCGGCTTTCGGTTCCTGCGGTGAGGCGTTCCGTAGCGCTGACGGAACGCCTCACTGATCGTGCTACCTGCGGGTCGTCCTACCGGATCGGCTGGACGGTGAAGCGCGTACTGGCGCTGCTGCCACAGGTGTACTGGTTGAGGACGGCTCCGTTCGCGGTGCTGCCGCCGTTCACGCTGAGGCACTTGCCCGAATGCGCGGCAACGAGCTCCTGGTACCCGTTCTGGTCAGTACGGACGGTCCAGAGGAAGTGCGGCTGGGTGAAGCATGTCCACTGAACCACGGGCGCCAGATCGGCTGTTTGCGCACCCGAGACGGCGAGGCACTGCCCGGTGGCGAGGTTCCTGATCTGGACGGTGCCCCCGGTTTGCGGGATGAGCGACCACTGCTGGGAGGTGCTCTCGTCGTCGGTCCGCTGTGTGGCCTGGGCGGCGGTTCCGTCGACCCCGACGTCCTTGCCGCTGTGCCGCGCGACGATCGTGACCTTGGACTGCGAGGCGCTGCCGCAGTCGGGGGTGAAGGTGCATCCGGTCAGCCACTGGGCCTGACCCGACTCGTACGCGCCTTCATCGGGTGCGCTGCCCGCGTAGCCGTCGGTGATGCCCGGGACGGGGGTGCCGGCGTCGATCGCCACCGATCCCGGGGCCAGGGTGAAGTCCTTCGATCCGAAGGCGGTGTATCCGGGGTTCGGTGTGTTCACGGCCGGGTTCAGGCTGTACGTCGTCGCGAGGTTGTGCGACTCGTCGGGTGTCCCGCCCGGGATGTAGTTGTACGTCTGGTTCGCGGGCTTGGTGCCGTCGAGGATGTTGTTGTGGACGGTGGTGTTCGCCACCTGCGCGGCCGTGGCGAAGTAGTTCCCGATGGTCCCCTTCCCAGAGCTGATGATCGTATTGTTTGTGTACGTCCCCGTGAGATAGGGCAGATTAGCCCCGGAATGCCAGCCGCCCTGCGACACTCCGGAGGCGCCCGTTGTGGTGGTTCCGAGACCCCAGATGACGTTGTGGTCGACGTTGACGTCGATGGTGCCGTTGTCGAAGTGCAGCCCGTTCCCGATGTGCTGCGGATCGTGGATCGTGTTGTGGTCGATCCGTCCGCGCAGCGACGTGTCGCAGCAGGAGTACACGGCTCCGAGGTCGTGGCTGACCTTGGCGTAGTCGGACATGTCGTTGTAGGCGATACGCAGGTCGTACCCGGAGTTGGGGAAGGCGTTGGTGCTCATGTTGATGACGTCGCGGCCGGTGGAGCGCAACGTGTTCTGGACGATCGCGGCCTGGGCGCCGACCTCGACGGTGACCGCGGCCGCGTACGAGCCGTTGTAGGCGACATCCGTGATGAGGTTGTCGCGCACCACGTGGCCGGAGCCCTTGAGCGACACGCCGGCTCCGCCGGAGAACTGGATGCGGCTGTCGGTCAGCGCGTTGTTCGTGCCGTGCAGCTGGATTCCGCTGTCCGCGCGGTGGTTGCCTTCGTACACACCGGCGTAGGGGAGGTCTGCGTGGTACTGGGTCGATTGCCATTCGGACACGTACCTGGCGTCCAGCCCGGTCAGCGTGATGTCGGAGCTGGAGTCGTCGGTGCGGATCGTCGTGCCGAAGAGCTTGATGCCCTTGACCGCGATGGAGGAACGCCCGGCGAGGTCGAAGCCGTAGTTGCGCTTCTTGGCCGTGACGCCGCTCGGCGCCTGTCCGTTCGCGGCCCACATGAACAGCTGCCGGCTGCTCGGGTCGTAGAACCACTGGTTGGGCGCCTTCAGAAACTCCTTCTTGCCGACGAGGCGGAACTTGGTCGATCCTCCGCCGATCATGACCGGCTTGTCGGTGTTGCGGACCGACAGCCGCAGCGTCTTGTTCGTGCCGTCGAGGTCGCCGGAGGAGACGGTCCCGGTCGACGTGACCCAGAAACCCGCGAGCTGGACCGTGGCGCCCGCCAGGTCGCCGAGGGCGGGGAACCCCGGGTAGGTCAGCGTCCCGGTGCCGTAGGACGTGCACGGGGCCAGCGTGCACGTGCCGCCGCTGGTCAGACTCTGGGACCACCCCGACGAGATGTACCCCTGATCCCACACCCCGGGGCCGGACGCGGCGGGATAGGCCGCCTCCGGAATCGCCGCGCCTCCCGTGAACACCTGGTTCGCCCACAGGTCGGTATTGGCCGGATCGATCGTGCTGCTGTACAGCTGGCTCGCCGTCCCGGCCAGAGTGACGGATGCCTTGTAGATACTGCCGGAATCGAGTGTCCACCCGGACACCGTGTCCGTGCCGTCCACGGTCACCTGGGCACCGGGTGCGGCCTCGAACCTGATCTTCGCCGTGCTCGTGCCGGAGCGGGGAGGGGTGACGGTCTCGCGGTACACGCCGGAAGCGATACGGCACGTATCGCCGGGCATCGCGAGGTCGGCGCAGTGCTGGATCGTCCGCAGCGGCGCCTGAGCTGTCCCCGCCGCCGAGTCACTGCCGCTCGGCGCCACGAAGTACACGGCGGCGGCGGCAACGGCGGGAGGTGCGGTGAAGGACAAGGACGCCTGCACCAGCAATGCGGCCACTGCCGCAGCCGCCACCCTTCTGAAGGAGAGGGAAGGTTTGGCCATGATCGACTCCAATGTCGTCGGCTTGTGCGCCGGGTTGTCGCCGCGAGGAGCGGCTATGCCGGGAGGCGCGGCCATTCTCGGAAGCCGGACGTTCCGCCCCGGAGGCGACGGTTCTCCCACCCTGGGACATGCCGTTTGCCGACGCGACGAAGGTGCGGCGTGATGGTGGCCGAGGTGGGGGCGGCTTGTTCGTTGTCCGCCCACCCCCTACCTGCTCGCCGGTCGGTCTGGAGGGTCAGGAGATGGTGAAGGTCTGGCGGATGCCGCTGGGGTCGTAGGGGCGTTGCTCGAACTGGTCGCCGGTCGCGGTTGCGGCGGTGAGGTAGAGGTTGCTGAAGCGGTTGGCGATGCGGACCTTGCCGTTGCCGGCGTCCTCCAGGAGCCACTCGTCGTTGGTGTTGGTGCCGGGGGCGTAGGTGTACTGGATGATCTTTCCGCCGGCCTTGCGGGATGCGCCGAGCACGACCACGTCCTTCCCGCTGTTCTGGTTGACGATCCGCGTGTAGCCGTCGCCCAGTGACCTGAACTCGAAGCTCTGACTCGGGGAGCCCTGGCCCGGCTGGCGCACGATCGGGGCATCGTTGACGGTGCTGGCACCGCTCACGCCGAGGACGTCGCCGCTGCCGGCGATCGACAGCCGGTGGGAGCCGGCAGGCGTGGTGGCGACACGGGTCAGCTTGACGGCGTGACCGCCGTTCGCGACGGCCGGGATGCTCAACGCCTGCCCGGCCTGGATGACCTGACTGGTGCGGACGAGCCCACCGGCGCCGTCGTCATTGGTGATCTCGGCGAGCCAGGTGCCACCGCCGAGGAACGACGTCGGGTAGCCGATCGTCCTCGCGTCGCCGCGGTTGAGCGCCCCGACGTACCACCGCGCACCGCTGCGCCGGGCGATGACCGCGCCGATGGCCGGATCACCGGAGACATACCTCGTCTCGTCCCACACCGTCGGTAGATTTCGCAGCCAGCGCTGCGCCTCGGGACGCGCCTGGTTCTCGGCGATCCAGCCGCCTGGCAGCGTGATGCCGCTGTCCAGCAGGACGCCGAGGGCGAGCTCCGCGGCGTCGCTGTCCGGGTTCCTCTGCTGGAATCCCATGGGTGAGTAGTCGGTCGGGCCGACCGCGCCACGGGTGAACGGCAGTGCCGCCACGGTCTCGACGGTCCGGGAGCCGTATCCTCGGCCGTATTCCTCGCCCTTGACGGCCTCGCTGGTCATGACCTGCGGCCAGGTCCGGTGCACACCGACCGGCAGTCGGGAGCCGTGGAAGTCGACCATGAGGTGGTAGCGGGCGGTGTCTGCCAGGGCGGCGTCGTACCACTGCTGCCTCACCTGTGTCTCGGCGCCGATGAAGTCCAACTTCACGCCCGCGACGCCCCAGCCGGTGATCTTGGTGAACTCGGCGTCACGTTGGGCCTGCGTCTCCAGGTCCTTCGAGTTGAACCACAGCATGATCTTCACGCCGCGGTCGCGGCCGTAGGCGATGAGCTCGGGAATGATCGAGGGATTGTCCTTCCATCCGTCGTCGACCATCATGTAGGGCCAGCCCTGCGAGGAGGCGTAGTCGACCCATGTCTTGAGCTTGTCCAGGTTTGCCTGGCCCGGCCTGCCTTCGCCGAACCACGCCCACGCGGAGATGCCCGGCTTGATCCACGAGGTGTCGGCGACCTGTGACGGCGGCGCCACGTCGTCACCCAGGGTCGACTCGACGACCGTCGCGGTGCTGCCTATCTCGGCGACACGCCACGGCGTCGTGATGGCGGAGTCGGTGACGACCTGGGGGTCGGCCAGCGCGACCGTGAACCGCCCGGTGCCCGAGGTGTGGGTGAACCGGCCGCCCGAGTAGCCGCCGTTCACACCGGACTCCGCGAGCAACACCCGGGTGCCGTTGGTGAGCTGGGCGAACATGTCCATCCCGTACTCGCCGGTCGGTACGGCCGATACCGGGGACGTGCCGATCTCGTTCTCGTGGGCGCTGTTGTACGTGCCGAGCTCGTGGGTGAGTTGGGCGTCGGGCGGGAGTTCGAACGACGTGGTCTCGTGCAGGACCGTCGCGGCCGACGGCAGTTCGTAGCGCACCGCCACGCCGTCGGGGGAGGTGCGTACGAGGACGGTGATCCGCGCGGTGCCCTTGCCGAACACGAGTCTGGTCTCGGTGGCCGAGCGTGTCCGGTGCAGGGACTTTCCGACCGTGGTGGTGTAGGTGTCGGTGACGGGGGTGTCGGTGCGGCTGACGAACACCAGGCCGGTGCTGAAGTCGACCTGGCTGGTGACCAGCCCGATCGGTGCGGGAATCAGGGCCTGCTTGCAGTTCCAGGTCGCGCCGAGCGTGGGGGTTCCGTTGGTGTCCAGGGCCACGGTGGCGCGCACTCCGGCGCAGCCGGACGCCGAGGCGCCTGGCTGGACCGAGGTCCAGCTGCCCGGCACGGCGGCGTCCGCCGGCAGGGCGGGCAGGGCGAACGAGGTGGCGGACAGCACCACGGTCGCCGCGACAGTGCGCCGCGTTCTCCGCTGCCGTCTGTTGGCGGGCGGGAGGGACCTGACCGGGGTGGGCGCCGCAGGCGTCCGGCGGGTCCACGGCATGAAGAAGTCCTGCATGCGGATCTCCGAGGGTGGGGGTGTGAGCGCGACGACGGGGACGCCCGCGTGCCGTACGGGCCACGGAGCGGCGGGTCGATGGGGATGACTGGTGGGGCTGGTCGGTGGGCGGGAGGGCTGTGGGCCCTGACCGGCGGGGGATGACCGGCCGAGGCTGTTCAGGAGGGGTACCCGGTGGTTCCGTCTGGCGTTGGGTCAAGCCCGTCGTCAGGTGACCCGGGACGGCCCGATGGACAGTCATGGGTACGGCCGCACGGATGCCAACAGGTCCGGTGGAGTGACCTGCCGACCGTGGTCCTGCCCTGGCGCGGTCGGTCTCTACGGCGCGGGCTTCCGCGAACGGTGACCGGGTGCCAGCGGGAGCGCGAAAGCACACCTCGGACCGGTTGACAGCCTGGGCACTTGACGAAATCAACCAGAACTGAACATGCTCGAACGCGATGGGTATATATCACTCCTGCTACAACACCAGCGTCAAGAGGGTGGAAGGGTCGGGTTCTTCCTTGTGGCCTCGGGGGCTCCCCACACCGGACGAGCGGGTGTCCCCGGTGGGGGGCCAGCCCGAGGTGCAGGGGTTCCGACAGGCCTGAACGGTACGCCGCTGAACAGGGAGCCAGTCGGAACGGACGAGCCCTGACCGCATGTCATGACCGCCCCGGGCACTCGGTCCCAGGGGTGTCCGTGGTCCTGCCGGTGCCGCAGGACGGCGCCGGGAAGACTCCGGTCCACCCGAAGCGTCGCCGCACCCGGGCAGTGCCGAAGGCCGCAATCCGACCACCGCCCGCCCCGTCGCCGCAGTCCTTCCCGCGGTTGACCCGGTCCTGTCGTCGCTGATCGTCGTCGCGATTCCGGCTGGTGGTTGACGGTGCGACAGGACGCCCGGGTTGACGGGTGCCGGGAGGGCTCGGACCGGTCGCCGCCGCCGTGCGTCAGTACGACGCCGCCGGGGCGTGGTTCGCGTTGGACGTTCGCGATGCCGGCGGCGGCAGCGACCTGTTCGTCGTCGGGGGTGAAGCCGGCCGGGGGCGCGGCACCAGGGGACCCGGGTGTCCGGCCGCGGGCCCGGACGATGATGTCCTTGGCGGGTCCGATTTCCTGGACCTGCTGATCGTGGGTGTGTGCGGCGAACGGCTGGAGGTGGTGGAAGGTATGGTCGCGCGGTACGAACCGGCGCGTTCTGGCCCGCCTCGGCCCTGCGAGTTGTTGCTCCGGACGGACGTCGCTACGTGTGTCGCCTCGGGCCGGTGAGGAGGCCGAACGCCGGGAGGGCCGACGCGTTCGGCTCTGGGGGCCGGGGTTGGGGCACCACGACGCGGCTATCCGGCTTGGCCGGTGATGACCACCTCCAGCGTGCGGGGGCCGTGGACTCCTTCGACGCGGTGGAGTTCGATGTCGCTGGTGGCGGAGGGGCCGGAGATCCAGGTGAGCGGCCGGGTCGGGGTCAGTAGGGGCAGGGCCTGGGGGAGGGAGGCGACGATCTGGTGGGTGTTGATGACGCAGATGTGGTGGTCGGGGATGAGGGTGAGGGTCCGGTGGCCCTGTCCGGGGCCGCCGTCCAGGACGATGGTGCCGGTTTCGGCGATGGCGAGTGCGCATCCGGTGATCACGGTGTCGATCCGCTCCAGGAGTGCCGGTGTCCGTCCGGGGGTGTCGCTGTCGCCCAGGATGGTCGGGGGAACGCGGGACAGCCATGCCTGGGGGAGTCCGGTGGCGGTCAGGGCGGTGCGTGTTCCGCGTCGTTCGAGGAGGTCGGCGAGGATCTGGGGAAGGTCGGTGGTGGGGCACCGGTGCACGATCGCCCGGTACTCGGTGAGGTTCTCCGCGAGGAGGTCGACGATCGTGTCCGGGTCGTCGCCGGTGTGGCTGACGGCGTAGGCGCGGGTGAGCGGGGCCGGTTCGGGTGCGTCGGCGACGGCGGCGCGGATGCGGGCCAGGATCGTGTCGCGGGTGTTCATGCGCGGTTCCTCTTCCACCAGGTGCGGAACGGTTCGGCGGGGACGGGGGGGAGGTCGCGGGTGTCCGTCCACGCCCGGGCGGGGCCGCCCGGGCGTCGGGGGTGTGCCTTGCGGGTGCCGGAGGCGAGGCGCAGGGCGGCGGTCAGGGCCGCCGGGTGGTCGAGCAGCCAGGTGGCGGCCTTGACCGTCGCTCGTTCGGCGGTGTGTCCGCCGGCCTGTTCGACGACCCGCTCGCGCAGGTGTACCAGGACCTCGGGGATGTCGATGGCGACCGGGCACACCTCGTAGCAGGCGCCGCACAGGGTGGAGGCGAAGGGGAGGGAGGCGTCGATGTCGCTGGTGACGCCGCGAAGTTGGGGGCTGAGGATGGCGCCGATGGGTCCGGGGTAGACGGAGCCGTAGGCGTGTCCCCCGGCCCGTTCGTAGACGGGGCACACGTTCAGACAGGCGGAGCAGCGGATGCAGCGCAGGGCCTGGCGGCCGATGTCGTCGGCGAGGGTGGCGGTGCGGCCGTTGTCGAGCAGTACCAGGTGGAAGGCGCGGGGGCCGTCTCCGTCGGTGGTGCCCGTCCACATGGAGGTGTAGGGGTTCATGCGTTCGGCGGTGGAGGATCGCGGCAGAAGTTGGAGGAACACCTCCAGGTCCTGCCAGCGTGGGAGGACCTTCTCGATGCCGACGACGGAGATCAGTGTCTCGGGGAGGGTCAGGCACATGCGGCCGTTGCCCTCGGATTCGACGACGACCAGGGTGCCGGTCTCGGCGATCATGAAGTTGGCGCCGGAGACGGCGACTTTCGCCCGCAGGAACTTCTCCCGCAGGTGCAGCCGGGCGGCCTCCGCGAGCTCGGCCGGGTTGTCGGAGAGACCCTCGGGGGCGGGGCGGCCCCAGCGCGTCATCTTCTCGGTGAAGATGTCGCGGATCTCGCCGCGGTTGCGGTGGATCGCCGGCACCAGGATGTGGGAGGGCCGGTCGTCGGCGAGCTGGACGATGAGTTCGGCGAGGTCGGTCTCGTAGGCGCGGATCCCGCGGGCGGACAGGGCTTCGTTGAGGCCGATCTCCTGGGTGGCCATCGACTTGACCTTGACCACCTCGCTCTCGCCGGTCGCCTCGACGAGGTCCGCGACGATGCGGTTCGCCTCCTCGGCGTCGGCGGCCCAGTGCACGGTGCCACCTGTCGCGGTGACCTTCTCCTCCAGTTGCAGCAGGTAGGTGTCCAGGTGGTACAGGGTGTGGTCCTTGATGCGTTTGCCGGCCTCCCGCAGCTGTGGCCAGTCCTCCAGTTCGTTCACGGCGGCGGCCCGCTTCTCGCGGATGGTGTGCGTGGCGTGGCGCAGGTTGCGTCGCAGGCGCTCGTCGCGGGTGGAGTGCTTCGCGGCTTCGGGAAAGGACGGCATGCCCAGATAGGTCTCGCCGCTCATCGGGGGCTCCAGGGGTCGTCGACGGTGCTGGCGAGGATCTCCGCGAGGTGGATCGGGCGCAGGGGTGCCTCCTGGCGGCGCAGCATTCCGTCCAGGTGCATGAGGCAGGAGTTGTCCGCGCCGCACAGGAAGTCGGCGCCGGTGGACAACGCGTTGGTGATCTTGTCCTGTCCCATCGCGGTCGAGACGTCGGCGTTCTTCACGGCGAAGGTGCCGCCGAAGCCGCAGCACTCCTCGGCCCCGGGCAGCTCGGCGAGCCTCAGCTCCTTCACCTGTTCGAGGAGCCGGCGCGGTCGTTCCCCGAGGCCCAGCGTGCGCAGTCCGTGGCAGGAGGGGTGGTAGGTGACGGTGCGGGGGAAGTGGGCGCCGACGTCGACCACGCCGAGGACGTCGGTGAGGAACTCGGTCAGCTCGTAGGTACGTGCTGCCAGGGAGCGCGCGCCCGCCTCCAGGCCGCTGCCGCGTCCTTCGGCGGATGCCTTGGCGGCGATGCGTGGGTAGTTGTCGCGGACCATCGCGGCGCAGGAGCCGGAGGGGGTGACGACGTGCTCGGCGTCGTCGAAGGCGTCGATCATGCGTTTGAGCAGGGGCTCGGTGGCGGTGCGGTAGCCGGTGTTGAACTGTGGCTGGCCGCAGCAGGTCTGCGCGGACGGGAACGTCACCCCGACCCCGAGGCGCTCGAGCAGCTTGACGGTCGCGATGGCGGTGGACGGGTACAGGGCGTCGTTGACGCAGGTGACGAACAGCGCGGCACGCATGGCTTTCTCCTTTCGGCGCGTGGGGCGTGAGTCCCCACCCGGGCGCGGCTGTTGTGCCTTACGGAGGTATCGGAAGCGGGCCGGGGCGGGGAAGCGGGCGGCTGCCCGCGTGCGCGAGGCCGTTCCCGGTCCTGCGGGGCGGGCTCACGTGCTGGTCGCCGGCGGGGCTCCTGACCGCCGCGGGTTGTGCCTCGACCGGGATCAGGGCCGCGCGTCGTCTCTGAGCTGACGTTGAAGGCTGAGGGTCAGGTGGTCCGTCATGGCTTCAGCCGCGCGATCGGGCTTTCCCCGCAGGATGGCCCGTATGATGCGTTCGTGTTCCTCCAGCGTCGGGTCCTCCGCGATCCTGACGCTGGTGAGGCGGAAGATGTGCAGGTGCGTGTGGAGGCGCTCCACCGCGTCGGCGAGCAGGGGCCGGTGTGAGGCCAGGGCGATCGCGTCGTGGAATCGCTGGTCCAGGGCGGCGAATCCGTGGTAGTCGGCGTACCGCCCGGTCGGTCCGGGGTGCGCCCGCATCTCCTCCACGATCCCTTCGAGGGAGTCGAGTTGTTCCTCGGTCGCGTGGTCCGCCGCCAGCGCCGCCGCCCTGGGCTCCAGCAGCAGACGCATCTCGAAGAGTTCCTCGAGCCCTTGGCGGGTCAGCAGTTCGGTCGCGCGGTAGCCGGACAGGGACCGCTTGACCACCAGGCCGTCCGCTTCCAGCCGGGCCAGGGCTTCACGCACCGGGGTCGGTGACACGCCGAGGCTGCGGGACAGGGCTTCGATGCCGACACGGGCGCCGGGGGCGATCTCATGGTCCATGACCATGGCCTTGATCTTTTCGTAGACGCTGTCGGAGAGGACCTGCCGCGCCGGGGGCTTCGGCTCCGGGTCAGGTGCCCCGGCCGCGGAACTGGCGTGCGGGGGCATGCGTTCTCCTGCGATCCGGGGATTGTCGGTGTCTCCGCAGTTTAGCGAGATCACGGCGGTGGGCGGGGCCACTATCGCTACGGAGGGGACCTGAGGGCTGCTGGGCCGGTCCGGGCGGGGGTCGTCCAACATGATGATCAGCCCTGTCCGAAGGTCTGCCGCTGTGATCCGAGTCCGTCGATCTCGAGTGCCACGGTGTCTCCCGCGCGGAGGTAGGGCGTGCCGGGGAGGCCCAGCGCGACCCCTGCGGGGGTGCCGGTGTTCACCACGTCGCCGGGTTCCAGCACCATGTACTGGCTGAGGTACCAGACGATGTGGTCCACGCCGAAGATCATGTTGTCGGTGTTGCCGTTCTGCCGTCGCACGCCGTTGACGCTCAGCCGCAGGCCCAGATTCTGGGGGTCGGTGATCTCGTCGCCGGTCACCAGCCACGGCCCGAGCGGGTTGAACGTCTCGCAGGACTTGCCGAGGTCCCACTGCGGGGAGAGTTCGAGCTGGTACGCGCGTTCCGAGACGTCGTTGCTGATCGCGTAGCCCGCGATGTGGCCGCGAGCTTCGGCGGGGCTGTCCAGGTACCGTGCCCGCGCGCCGATGACGACGGCCAGCTCCACCTCCCAGTCGGTCTTCTGCGATCCGCGCGGGACGAGGACGGTGTCGTACGGGCCGACGACGGTGTCGGCGGCCTTCATGAAGACGACGGGGCGCTCGGGCGGCGCGGCTCCCGTCTCCTCGGCGTGGTCGCGGTAGTTCAGTCCGATGCAGACGACCTTGCCCGGGCGGGCGATCGGCGCGCCGACACGCAGGCCGTCACCGTCCAGGAGCGGTAGCGCACCGGCGGCCAGCGCCCGCGTGGTGCGGGCGATCCCGGCCGAGGCCAGGAACGCACCGTCGATGTCACCGGTCAGCGGGGTGAGGTCGTACAGCCGGCCGTCGCCCGCGAGGACCGCCGGACGTTCGCTGCCGGCGGGGCCGAGGCGCATGAGCTTCATGGGTGTCCCCCTGGGGATGGTCGGCGGTCCGCACGGACCGGGTGTGTGAACGCGATGTCTGCGGGTGATGTCCTGGGCCGGTCGTCGGGCCTGCGGAAGGCGTCACGGGCTGTAGCGTCCCTGCGACGGTATCCGGGCCGTGGACCGCGTCGGCGGCCTCAGCCGGTAGACCCGGCCGGCCGTGGCTCCGAGGACCAGGGCCCGCTCGCGGGCGTCGAGGCGGGAGATCAGGCGGTGCGTGGTGTCCACGACCGTGGCGTAGTCGGCGGCCAATGTGCACACGGGCCAGTCCGAGCCGAACATCACCCGGTCCGGGCCGAAGGCGTCGAGGACCGTGTCGGCGAAGGGGCGCAGGTCCTCGATGTCCCAGCGTTCCCAGTCGGCCTCGGTGAGCAGGCCCGACAGTTTGCAGGAGACGTTCGGTTCGCCGGCCAGGGTGCGCACGCGGCTCGCCCACGGCTGGAGTTCCGCCACCGCGACGGCGGGTTTGCCGGCGTGGTCGAGCACGAACCCGAGGCCGGGCAGACGACGGGCCGCGGCGGTGGCCGCGGGCAGCTGGTGCGGCAGGACGAGCAGGTCGTAGACCAGGCCGGCGTCGGCGACCGCGGCCAGTCCCCGCAGGACCTCCGGGCGAAGCAGCCAGTCGGGGTCGGGCTCGCCCTGGACCTGGTGGCGCACGCCCACCAGATACTCACCGCCCGGCAGCTCACGCAGGCGGGCCAGCCGGTCCGCCACGTCGGCCGCGGTCAGGTCGGTCCACCCGACGACCCCGGCGACCAGCGGCGCCGCGGCGGCCTGGGCCAGCAGCTCCGGCGTCTCCTCCGCGACCGAGACCGTCTGCACGACAACGGTCGCGGCGACCGCGGCCCGCTCGGCCTGCGGACGCAGGTCTGCCAGACCGAAACTGCGCCTCAGCGGTGCGAGGTCGTCACCGGTGATCCACTCCTGGTCGCGTACGGCCAGGTTCCACACGTGGTGGTGGGCGTCGACGATGATCGGTTCGCTCATCGGTTGCTCCTCGGGTGGGGCCCGCCCGCGGGCGGCGGGCCGGGTGGGACCGGTACGTCCACAGGGAGCAGACCTTCGGCGCGCAGGTCCTGCCACAGCTCGTGGGGGATCGGCCGGCTGCTCTGTTCGACGGCGTCGGTGACCTCTTCGGGCGTGCGTAGTCCGATCAGGACGCCGGCGACGGCCGGGTGTCCGAACGGGAAGCGGGCGGCGGCCGCCCGCAGGGGCACACCGTGCCGTTCGCAGACCTCCTGCATCCGTCGGGCGCGTTCTACCAGGGAGGCGGGGGCGGCGGTGTAGTCGAAGGTGGCGTCCGGGCGCGGGTCGGCGAGCACGCCGGAGTTGAACACCCCGCCCACCATCACCGAGACGCCACGTTCGCCGGCCGCCGGGAGCAGGTCCCGGAGTGCCGTCTGGTCCAGCAGCGTGTAGCGGCCCGCGACCAGGACGATGTCGACGTCGGTGTCGCGGACGAAGCGGGCCAGTGGTTCGCAATGGTTCATTCCGGCGCCGATCGATCCGACCAGGCCTTCGGCGCGCAGTCGTTCCAGTGCCGGGTAGGCCTCGTCCAGCGCCTGGTCCAGGTGGTCGTCCGGGTCGTGCAGGTAGACGGTGTCGACGTGGTCCAGGCCGAGGCGGGTGAGGCTGTCCTCCAGGCCGCGGCGCACGCCGTCGGCGGAGAAGTCCCACACCCTCCGGTGGGTGGCCGGCACCGCGAATCCGTTGGCGAGGTCGTCCCCCGCCGGGTCGGGGACGGGTTCGAGCAGCCTTCCCACCTTCGTGGACACGGTGTACTCGTGGCGCGGCAGGGGCGCCAGGAAGGCGCCCAGCCGGCGCTCGGACAGTCCCAGGCCGTAGTGCGGCGCGGTGTCGAAGGTCCGGATGCCGTGGTTCCAGGCGGCGTCGATCGCGGCGGCGGCCTGCTCGTCGCTCGTCGGTGCGAAGAGGTTGCCGATGGCCGCAGCGCCGAAGGCCAGGGGCGAGGTCCAGGCCCTGCTGCGTCCGAGGGGCGCGCGGGCCGCGGCGGCGTTCACGATGCCACCGGCCTCAGGCGCAGGCCGGCCATGCCTCCGTCGACGGCCAGGGCCGTGCCGGTGACGGAGCCGGCCGCTGGCCCCGCCAGGTAGACAACGGCGGCGGCGACCTCCTCGGAGGTGACCAGACGTCCGTGCGGCTGGCGGGCACACAGTGCGGCGCGCTCAGCCGCCGGGTCACCGGCGGCCTCCAGGAGCCGGCCGACCCAGGGCGTGTCAACGGTACCGGGGTTGACGCAGTTCACGCGGATCCCCTCCCGGACGTGGTCGGCGGCCATCGCGAGGGTGAGCGAGAGGACCGCTCCCTTGCTCGCGGAGTAGAGGGCGCGCCGGGGCAGGCCGGCCGTCGCCGCGATCGAGCAGACATTGACGACCGAGGCGTGCGCGGAATCGCGTAGATGGGGCAGCGCGGCGCGGGTGACACGGACGAGTCCGAGGACGTTGACGTCCAGCACGGTGTGCCACTGGTCGTCGGGGTTGTCCTCGACCGTGCCGGCTGCGCCGATCCCCGCGTTGTTGACGAGGATGTCCATCCCGCCGAGAGCGGCCGCGGCATGTTCGATGCCGGCGCGTACTGAGGCGTCGTCCCCGACGTCCGCGCGGATGCCGGTGAGAGGTTGTTCGATGCCGAAGGGCTGGAGGTCCAGGACGGCGACCCGGGCGCCGCGCTGCGCGAGGAGTCGGGTCGTGGCCAAGCCGATGCCCGATGCCCCGCCGGTCACGACGGCTCGCAGGCCGGTCAGTTCGGTCGTCATGCGGTCGCCTCCGAAGTGGCCCGCGCCGGTTCGCCGAGCGGGGTCGCCGCGCCGTCGCCGGCCCAGAAGACGCCGTCGGGGTAGGTGTAGGTGGCGACGGAGTCGGCGAGCATGGTGGCGGAGAAGCCGGGTGCGAGCGGTGCGGTGTAGTGGCCGTCGCGGATGACGACCGGATCCACGAAATGCTGGTGGAGGTGGTCGACGTATTCGACGGCCCGGTCGGTGGTGGTGCCGGACACGGCGACGAAGTCGAACATCGACAGGTGCTGAACGAGCTCGCACAGTCCGACGCCGCCTGCGTGGGGGCAGACCGGGACGCCGAACTTCGCGGCGAGCAGCAGGATGGCGAGGTTCTCGTTCACGCCGCCGACCCTGGAGGCGTCGAGCTGGAGGATGTCGACGGCACCGGCCTGGAGCAGTTGCTTGAAGACGATGCGGTTGTGGACGTGTTCGCCGGTGGCGACCTTCACCGGGGCGACGGCGGCGCGGATGGCCGCGTGTCCGAGCACGTCGTCGGGGCTGGTCGGCTCCTCGATCCAGTACGGGTCGAACTCGGCGAGGGCCTTGGTCCACTCGATCGCGTCGCCGACGTTCCATCGCTGGTTGGCGTCGATGGCCATCCGGATGTCCGGGCCGATGGCGGCACGTGCGGCGCGGCAGCGGCGGATGTCGTCCTGGAGGTCGGCCCCCACCTTCAGTTTGATCTGGGTGAAGCCGTCGGCGACGGCCTGCCGCGCGAGGCGGGTGAGCTTCCCGTCGCTGTAGCCGAGCCATCCGGGCGATGTCGTGTAGGCGGGGTATCCGTGTTCCAGCAGCCGGCGCCGGCGTTCCTGGTAGCCGTGGCGGCCGCGTACGAGCAGTTCGAGGGCCTGCTGTTCGGTGAGGGCGTCGGTGATGTAACGGAAGTCGACCTGGCTCACCAGCCACACGGGGTCGGCGTCCGACAGGAGCTGCCACAACGGCTTTCCCTCACGCTTGGCCGCGAGGTCCCACACGGCGTTGACGACGGCGCCGACGGCCATGTGGATGACGCCCTTCTCGGGGCCGAGCCAGCGCAGTTGGCTGTCGCCGATGAGGTCGCGGTTGAGTGATCCGGGGTCGGCGCACAGGGCGGCGACGGGTCGGCCGACCACGTGGCGGCGCAGCGCGTCCAGTCCTGCGACCAGTACCTCATTGCCCCGTCCGATGGTGAAGGCGAAGCCGTGGCCCTCCAGGCCGTCGCCCGCGTCGGTGCGCAGCACGAGATAGGCGGCGGAGTAGTCGGGGTCGGGGTTCATCGCGTCCGAGCCGTCCAGTTCGCGGGAGGTCGGGAAGCGGATGTCGTAGGTGTCCAGCGCGATGATCCGGGCGGGGTCTGGGGGCAGTGGGGGCAACGGGCTTTCCTCTCACACGTGCGGGACGGTCGGGGGGAGGGGGGCAGGGCGGGGCGGAGGTCATTCCATGTGGAACACCTGCTCCGTCGGCGCCCACCACTGCCCCGGTGCGGCGTCCGCCACGGGTTGCTGGCAGGGGGCCGTGAGGTGCCACCACGCCCGGGTCGCCTCGTCGGCGGCTATCCGGGCCGTGTCGGCGACGAAGTCGTCGCCGTGGTAGTCGAAGCAGCCGATCAGCAGGTCCCCGCGCAGGTGGATCGAGTAGTTCCTGATGTGACAGGCCCGCAGCCGGTCGAGGACCGGCTGGGGGACGGCGCGGTGCAGCGCGCGGTAGTCGTCGGCCTTCTCGGGCCGGATCCGGATGACCTGGACGATGCGGCGCGTCACGGCTCGGCCCTCGCCGGGACCGTCTGGGCCGGTCGGTCGTGGATGAGGCGGATGATCTTCTGGCTCATCCATTCGTAGACGTGGTCGTTGGGGACCTCGCCGCGGACGCGGTGGTCGGCCATGACGACGACCCGGTCGGCCAAGGTGATCATTTCGGCGAGGTCGCTGCTGATCAGCAGGATGGGCAGGCCCTCGCGGGCCAGCTCCCACAGGAGCTCGTGGAAGCCGTGCTTG
Source organism: Kitasatospora sp. NPDC022856 (assembly GCF_055561235.1). Lineage (NCBI taxonomy): Bacteria > Bacillati > Actinomycetota > Actinomycetes > Kitasatosporales > Streptomycetaceae > Kitasatospora > Kitasatospora sp. NPDC022856. The sequence continues at coordinate 47,362 of NZ_JBVHHE010000032.1, forward strand.
GTGCGGACGTCGATCCCGACGGTGGGTTCGTCGACGACGAGCAGGCGGGTGTCGGCGGCGAGCCATTTGGCCAGGCTGACCTTCTGCTGGTTGCCGCCGGACAGTTCACCGGCGTTCTGCGCGAGGCCGGAGATCCGGATGCCGAGGCGGTCGACGAGTTCCTGGGCGATGGCGCGCTCCTGGTGGGCGGAGACGAAACCGAGGGCTTTGGAGATCGACTTCCACACCGTGACGCCGATGTTCCGGCCGACCGGCTGTTCCAGGAAGACGCCCTCCTCCTTGCGGTTCTCGGTCAGGTAGCCGATGCCGTGCTCGTGCAGGGCCTGGCGCGGGGAGCTGATCCGTACCGGTGTGCCCTGGACCAGGATTCGGCCGGCGGTGACCCGGCCGAGTCCGAGGACGGCCCGGACGAGTTCGCTGCGTCCGGCGCCGACGAGTCCGTAGAGGCCGACGATCTCGCCGGGGCGGACGTCCAGTGAGATGTCCCGGTGCCCGTCGGCGGTCGCGAGCCTGTCGAGCGAGAGCACGGGGGCGGCGGTGCGCTCCACCGCCGGCCGCGGGCGCATCGCGGTCGCCGCGTGGGCCCGGCCCACCATCAGCGTGACGATGTCGTCGTGCGTGTGCTGGGCGAGCGGCGAGGACGTGAGCACCGACCTGCCGTCGCGCAGCACGGTGACGGTGTCGCAGATCGCGAAGACCTCTTCGAGTTTGTGGCTCACGAAGACCACGCAGGTGCCGCGGGCCGTCAGCCGCCGGACGACCTCGAAGAGATGCTCCGCCTCCTGAGGGGAGAGTGACGCGGTGGGTTCGTCCAGGAGGAGTACCTGGCTGTCGGTGTGGAGCGCCTTCGCGATCTCGACCAATTGCTGCTGGGCGACGGAGAGCTCGCGGACCGGCTGGTGCGGGTCGAGGTCGAGCCCCAGCTCCCCGAGGCAGCGCAGTGCGGGGGCGGTCATGGCGTCGCGGTCGATGAGGCCGCGGCGCGAGGGCGGGTTCTGCAGGGTGATGTTCTCCGCGACGGAGAAGTCGGGGATGAGGTTGCGCTCCTGGTGGACGACGCCGATGCCGGTGCGGGTGGCGTCCAGCGGGGAGCGCAGCTGGATCTCCTGGCCGCGCCAGGTGAGCCGGCCGCCGTCGGGCAGGTGGACGCCGGTGAGGGCCTTGATCAGGGTCGACTTCCCCGCGCCGTTCTCGCCCAGCAGGGCGTGCACGGAGCCCGCGGTCAGCCGCAGTGCGACTCCGTCCAGGGCCCGGACTCCGGGGAACAGCTTGACGATGTCGTGGCATTCCAGAAGGACGTCGTTCATCGGGTCCCTCCCGATCCCGGCCGGGCGGCGGCGCCGGCCCGTGGTCGCGTGTCCGCCGGTGGCGCCGGAGCGCGGCCCCGCGTCCCGCGCTTCTTCTCCTGCCGGCTCTGCTGGACCCGCCCGCCCATGACCGTGCCGAGCACGACCAGGCCGATGAGGAAGTTCACCCAGCTCGGGTCGAGCGAGAACTGGGCCCGCGCGGCGTCGATCAGCCGCATCACGAACGCCGCCAGCACCGTGCCGAGGACCGCGACGGATCCGCCCGTCAGGCCGACCCCGCCGATGATCGGTGCTGCGAAACTCGGCAGCAGCCAGTCGCCCCCCACGCTGCGGTTGACGCCCGGCAGGGACGCGGTGGCCAGTACGGCGGCGGCACCGACGAGCAGACCGGACAGGGTGTGGGCGAGGACGATCTGACGGTTGGTGGAGATGCCCGACAGGCGGGCCGCGAGCGGGTTGCCGCCGGCCGCGAGCAGCCGTCGCCCTGCGGTGGTGCGGTAGACGAACGCCGCGAGCAGCACGGCGCCGATGAGCGCGGCGCCGAAGACGAGCGGGACGTTGAGCGGGGCGGCCCGGCCGAGGTCCTGGAGGCCCCGGGAGTACCCGTCGACGGTACGGGTGCCGACGAGCCGGTACTGGGCACCCAGCAGGATGGTCATGGAGCCGAGCGTGACGATGAAGCCGTTGATCTGCGTCGCCACGATGAACACACCCGTCACCAGGCCGACCAGGGTGGCCGTCAGCACGCCCGCCGCCACGGCCAGCGGCGCGGGTACGCCGTTGTCGGCCATCAGCACCCCCATCAGGCAGGCGCTGAAGCCTCCCAGCGCGCCCACGGCGAGGTTGAGCTGGCCGACGCAGAGCGCGACCATCTGGGCCAGGCCGATGAGGACGGGGGTGGCCAGGTACTGGAGGAAGGTGCGGACGGAAGGGCCCTCGAAGAACGCGCCGGCCGACGTGATGCCCAGGACGAGGTACCCGGCGAGGACGACGCCGAGCAGCGTCATCGTGGTCGAGCGGGAGAAGCGGCGCAGCAGTGCGCCGGTGCGGGCGGCCCGTTCGGTGGTCGTGGTCATGTGGAGCGCACCACCTTGCGGTAGGACACGACGGTGCGCACGCGGTCGGCCGACAGGGCCAGCAGCAGGACGCAGCCGAGGTAGATGTTGAGGCTTTCGAGGCCGACGCCGAGCAGGTCGAGGCCCTTGCGGATGACGCCGACGAGGGAGGTGCCGAGCAGTGCGCCGATCACGGAGACGACGCCGCCGGTCAGCAGGGTGCCGCCGAGGACGGCGCCGAGGAAGGAGGGGAGCATGAAGTCGTCGCCGATGGAGGCGCGGAAGGTACCGGTGCCGACCGCGGCCATGAAGCCGGCGAGTGCGGCGAGCAGGCCGGACAGTGCGTGCGCGAGGACGATGCGCCGGCCGGTGGGGATGCCGGACAGTTCGGCCGCCGCGGGGTTCGCGCCGGTGAGGAGGAGTTCGCGGCCGAGGCGGGTGCAGCCGTAGAGGAACCCGAGCCCGGCCAGGGCGAGCAGGGTGAACTGGATGACCTGCGGCACGGCGGGCGTGCCGCACACCGGGCCGACGCAGAGGTCGGCGAGGGAGGCGGAGCGCAGCTCGGCGAGCCCGGCCGGCCTGGTGGTGAAGGCGGCGTTCTCGGTCAGGGCGGAGTAGAGGAGGGAGACCAGGCCCAGCAGGGCGAAGTCCATCGCCAGGGTGACAACGAAGGAGCTCACGCCGGTGCGGGCGATGATCCAGCCGGACAGGGCGCCGATCGCGGCGCCGGCGGCCAGGCACAGCAGCAGGCCGAGCGGCAGGGGCAGGGCGAGCCGGTCGTAGCCGAATCCCGCGAACATCGCGCCGAAGGCGGCCATCCGGCCGACGGCGAGGTTCATGTGACCCACGGACAGGACCACCATCTGCGCGAGCGCCACCACGGTCAGCGTCGCGATGTCGCGCAGCAGCGGGAAGAGCACGAGCCGTTCGTCGAGGAAGGCGGGCCGCAGCGCGCCGAACAGCGCGACGAGGAGCAGGGTCAGCACGAGCAGGCCGAGCCGCTGGTTGACCCAGAACGGGAGCCGGTGTGCCTTGCGGGGAGGTTCGGCCTGCTCGTCGGGGTGCGTCGTCGCGGTGCCGGGCGGCGCGGTGGGGGTGCTCATGCGACCCTCCGGTTGTCGATGGCGTCCATGTCCCAGTCGATCCCGATGCCCGGGGTGTCGGGGGCGACGGCCATGCCGTGGTGGACGGCAAGTTCGGAGCGGGTCACGGCCCGCAGTTGGGGGATGTACTCGACGAACGCCCCGTTGGGGACGGCGGCGGCGAGGCTGACGTGCAGTTCCATCAGGAAGTGCGGGCAGACCTGGATGTTGTGGCTCTCGGCCAGGTGGGCGACCTTGAGCCACGGTGTGATGCCACCGACCCGGGCGGCGTCCACCTGCACGATGGACGCGGCGCCGGCCTCCAGGTAGGTGCGGAACTGCGCGAGCGAGTACATGGACTCACCGACCGCGACGGGGATGCGGGTGGCGCTCGCGAGTCGTGCGTGGCCGCTGATGTCGTCCGCCGGCAGGGGTTCTTCGAGCCAGTACGGGTCGTAGGGTTCCAGGGCCCGCGCGAGCCGCAGCGCCGAGGAGATGCGCTGGGACTGGTTGGCGTCGGTCATGATGTGCAGCGACGCACCGACGGCCTCGCGGACGGCCCGCAGCCGCTCCGCGTCCTCGGCGGCGTCGGGCTTGCCGACCTTGATCTTCACTCCGGCCCAGCCCGACTCCCGGGCCGTGAGCGCCGACTTGACGAGTTCGTCGGTGGTCAGGTGGAGCCAGCCGCCCTCGGTGTCGTAGACGGGGACCTGTCGGCGATGGCCGCCCGCCAGCCGCCACAGCGGTTCGCCGGCGCGCTTGCAGCGCAGGTCCCACAGGGCCGTGTCGACGGCCGCGAGTGCCAGGGAGGTGATGGCACCGGTGGTCGTCGCCCGTGTCACGGCGAACAGCCGCTGCCACAGGGCCTCGACGTTGCGCGCGTCCTGTCCCCCGAGAAGGGGGAGCAGGTGGTCGTTCAGCAGGCTCAGGACGGAGCTTCCCCCGGTTCCGATGGTGTAGGAGTAGCCGGTTCCTCGGAGCCCGTCCGTGGTCGCGATCTCGACCAGGATCGTCTCCTGCTTGACGAACGCCTGGACGGCGTCCGTGCGGTCCGCCTCCACCGCGATGTCGGCGAGAAGAGCGGTGGCGGTCGTGATGGTGGTCATCAGACGAAGCCCGATCTCTGTGGTGGGGGCGGTGGTCAGCGGCAGGTGAGGATGGTGTCCGCGAACTGCACCTTGAGCTGTTCCGTCTTCGCCTTGCGGTCGGCGTCGTAGGTGTCGACGGTCTGCTGGGTCACGATGAAGGAGCCGGAGTCGACGATCGCGCCGGGATCGCGCACCGTGCACTGCTTGGTCTGCAGCAGGGCCAGCGCCCAGGAGCCGACCTCCGCCTGGCCCACCGGGTTCTGTACGACGGTCGCGGTGACCGTGCCGTCCTTGATCGCGCTGAGGATCTTGGGGTCGTCGTCGATCGCGACGACCTTGGCCTTGGAGCCGGTGGTCTTGACGGCGTCCGCGGCGGCGACGGCGGGGTTGTAGGCGGTGGTGACGATGCCGTTGATCTGGCTGCCCTTGGCGGCGAGCAGGTCGGAGACCGCCTTCTGCGCGGTCTGGAGGTCCTTGTCGATGTCGGTGACGGTCTGCAGCAGCTTCACCTTGCCGCCGCTCTCGTCCACCGCCTTGGCGACCCCCTTGATCCGCAGCTGGGTGTTGGCGTCCACGTTGTTGCCGGTGAGGTGCACCAGGGTGCCCTGGCCGCCCATCGCGGCGATCGCGGCGGTGGCCGCCCGGTACGCGGCGAGGGAGACGTCGGTCGACAGACAGAAGTCGGCCTTGTTCGAGCCGCCGGCCGGGCAGGAGGCGAGGGAGGCCACCGCGAAGCCCTGGGACTTGAGGTCCGCGAACGTCGTGTTGATGTCGGTGGGCGAGACGCCGAAGATGCCGAAGGCGTTGTAGCCGCGTGCGGCGAGTGTCGAGAGCAGGTTGTTCTGCTTCTGCTGGTCCCACTCGGAGGTCTCGTCGAAGGTCACGTCACCGAGACGGAGGGCCGTTTTCGCGGCGGCGCCGGTGCTCTTCCACGGCTGGAAGTACGGGTGCGCTCCGCCGGGGACGAGGGCGATCTTGACGCCCGAGCCGTCGGCGACCTCCGGCGTGCCCTTGCCCGTGCCCGTGCCCGTGGCCGCTGCGGGTGCCGCGGAGGTGGCCGGGGCCGGGCTGTCAGCGGGCTTGTCCGCGCTCTTCACCGTGCACGCCGCGGAACCGGCCAGCAGGGCGACGGCGGTCAGAGCCGCCGTGGCGGACGAAGTGGATCTGAGTCGCATCGCGACCTCCAGAATCAAATAGGATTTGGTGGAGCGATGTTCAGTCAGCCATGCCGTCGCGTCAAGGGTCTTGACGCAACCGTGTCCTGCAAGTCCTCCGCGATGCCACCCCGGAGCTCGGGTGAGCGGGCCGAACCACCTGGCGTAGTCGCAGGAAAGCGCTGTGATAGAGCCCGAGTAGGCGCCTGTGCTCCGCTGTCGGCCACCCATTCGCCGCAGAGCGCGTCGCCACTGCGTGCCCGCAGCCGGCAGCTTGATCCGGCTCTTCAATGACTCAAGGCGAAGCCCTTGATCATATAGAAAACTTCTGTCCAACTCGTTGACATCCACGTCTCCCGGGACTCCACTTGCGTCCCACGGGCACTACCTGGCGGGCATCGCGTCCGAGATGCCACCCACCCCGCCGCACTCGTGAGGAGTTCCGAGCCATGTCCAACGGATCCCCCGCCCAGCCACCGGCCGACGACCGGGGTGCGATGTCGCGCCGAAGCGTCCTGCGGGCCTCCGCAGCCATCGGCGCGCTGTTCGCGATGGCCTCGCTGCCGGAGTTCACCCCGAGGGCCGCCGAGGCCGCCGACGTCCCCCGCCCCACCGCGTCCCTGATCCCGGACAGCGAAGCCGTCACACTCTGGTACACGGCGCCGGGCACCGAGGCCAACCTCATCCGGGAAGGCCTGCCGATCGGCAACGGCCGGCTCGGCGCGATGGTCAGCGGCGATCCCTCCCGGGACGTCCTCGTCCTGGCCGACGCGACCCTGTGGACCGGCCATGCCAACACCACCCTCCAGTCCGACGGCCAATTCCCCTACAGCACAGGCAACTTCGGCACCTTCGGAATGCTGGCCAAGGCATATCTCGACATCCCCGCCCACACCACCGGCGCGATCACCGGCTACCGCCGCACCCTGGACCTGAGCAACGGACTGGTGGCCGCCACCTACAAGCTCGGCAGCGTGACGTATCGGCGGGAGGTGTTCTCCAGCCACCCCGACGACGTCATCGTCATCCGCCTCACCCAGAGCGGCGGCGGTACCTACACCGGATCACTGACCCTCACGGGAACCCGCGGCGAGACCGTGACCGCCAACGCGGGTGCCGCGGAGGCCTCCTTCGCCACCGCCCTGCCCAACACCCTCAGGTACGCCACCCTGATCAAGGCCGTCGGCACCGGCGGTACCGTCTCCGCGACCGCAGCCAAGGTCACGTTCGACCACTGCACCGAAGTGGTGCTCATCCTCTCCGGCGGCACCAACTACAAGGCCGACCGCTCGGTCCAGTACAAGGACACCGCGATGGTGCCGCTCACGGTCGCCCAGGGGAAGGCCGTCCAGGCTGCAGCCGCCACGGGCGCGCAGTTGCTCTCCACTCACGTGGCCGACTACCAGCGCCTCGACCAGACGATGACGCTCAACCTCGGTGCCTCCACCCCCGCACAGCGGGCGATGGCCACTCCCGCCCGACTCACCGCACGCGCCGCCGCCGGCTCCGCACCCGACCCCGAACTCGAAGCCTCCTACCTCCGGTTCGCCCGCTACCTGACGATCACCGGCTCACGCACCAGCCTCCCCACCAACCTCCAGGGCTTGTGGGTCACCACCAACACACCGCCCTGGATGAGCGACTACCACACCAACATCAACCTTCAGATGAACTACTGGCTGCCCGACCGAGCCGGTCTGCCGGAATGCTTCGACGCCCTCACCGACTACTGTGTCGCCCAGCTGCCCGGCTGGCAGGCCGCCACCCAGAGCCTCTTCCAGGACTCGCGCAACTACTTCCGCAACACCTCCGGCAGGGTCGCAGGCTGGACCGTCGCCACGACGCTCAACATCTGGGGTGGCAACGGCTGGCGGTGGCACCCGCCCGGCAACGCCTGGCTCTGCAACTCGCTGTACGAGCACTACGAGTACACCAAGGACACCGTCCACCTCGCCAGGATCTACCCCCTGCTCAAGGGTGCGTGCGAATTCTGGGAGGCCCGCCTCATCACCACGACCGTCCCGGACCCCACCACCGGCGGCACCCGCCAGGTCCTCATCGACGACCAGGACTGGTCCCCCGAGAACGGCCCGCTAAGTCAACGAGGCATCACCTACGCCCAGGAACTGGTCTGGCAGCTCTTCAAGAACTACCGGGCCGCAGCAGCCGTGCTCAGCCGTGATGCCGGCTACGCCTCCACCATCGCCGGACTGCAGGACAAGCTGTACCTGCCCGAGGTCAGCGCCACCACCGGCTGGCTTGAGGAGTGGATGACCGACGCCAACCTCGGCGAGATCAAACACCGCCACCTGTCCCCGCTCGCAGGCCTCGCCCCCGGCGACCGCATCAACCTCCAGGACGCGTCCGTCCCCCTGCTCATCGGTACGACCAATCTACTCGAGGCACGCGGCCTGCAGAGTACCGGCTGGGGCAGCGCATGGCGGGCCATGTGCTGGGCCAGACTGAAGGGTGGCGAGAACGCCTACCAGAGCATCCTCGCCGTTATGCGACCGCAGACGAGCGGCGGCGCCAGCGCGATCAACATGCTCGACATGTACACCAAGGATGTCTTCCAGATCGACGCGAACTTCGGTACCCCGGTCGCCATGATCGAAATGCTGGTGCAGTCCCGCCCCGGACGCGTCGAACTGCTGCCCGCGCTGCCCGCCGCATGGCCCACCGGCTCGTGCGCCGGCGTTGGCGTGCGCGGTGGCCTGACCCTCGACATGACCTGGGCCTCCGGCCAGGTCACCGCTGCCACACTCCGCGGTGCCCCCGGCCGGTCCACCAAGGTCGCCTATGGCACCTGGAGCCAGATCGTGACCATCCCCGCCAGCGGGTCAGTGACTGTCACCCCACCCGTTCAGCACCCCGTGTATCAACTCATCAACCGGGCGAGCGGCCTCGCGCTCCACGTGACCGCCGCCTCCACCACGGCGGGAACCGGCATCATCCAATACACCCCCGGCAGTGCCAGCCACGAAAGATTCAGCTTCGTCCCCGTCGGTGGCGGTAAGTACGAGATCTACACCACCCACAGCACCACACCGCTGGCCTGGGAGATCTCCGGCGGTACCTCCGACCCGGGCGCCAAGCTCATCCAGGCGGACCCGTCCCACGACACCAACCAGCAGTGGACGATCGCCGAAGCGGCCGACAACCACATCACCATAACCTCCGTCCGCAGCGGCAAGGTGCTGGGAATAACCGGCGACTCCACCGCCGTGGGAGCCACAGCCGAACAGCAGAACCCCAACGGCGGCGCAGGCCAGCAATGGCGCCGCATCAGACGATAGCTCCCAGGCGTGGCGCCGCCCGTCCGCTGCTCCGAACAGAGGGCATCCGGAAGACGGCACAGCGAACCGGTGCACCCGTCAGACCCCGCGACCGCGGCAGGTCGTGCTGCCAAGTCCGCATCGACGTCCCGTTCCAGTCACCGCGTGGCGGTGGCCAGCTCATGTCACACCTGCGCCGCCAGGCACGGCAGCCGGCGCCGTACCTCGCACACCGGCACCCCTCCACCAGTTCTGAGGCCGATCAGGCGACCTGACGAGGTCACAGCTACCTGGCTGTGACCGCGCCGCCTCGGGGCTTGACCCTGCGTCGGGCACCGCCTGTCAACCGCTCGGGCGGTGTGGGACCAGCCCCGCTTCGACAGTCCAGGAGACGATGTCCATGTTCCGCAACGGTCTGGAGCCTTGGCACCTCATCATCATGCTCGCCGTGATCGTTCTGCTCTTCGGTTCGAAGAAACTCCCCGAAGCGGCGCGCGGGATCGGCAAGTCCCTGCGCATCCTCAAGGCCGAGACCAGGGCCCTGCACGAGGACACCCCCGTAGACCCCACCACCGCAACCAGTCCAGACACCCCGGACACCACGATCCCGGCCATCTCCCCGCCGTGCCCCGAGGCGCCGCCCACCAGCCACACAGCGAGCACCCACCACCCCGACACCCCTTGACCGGGCCGTCCGAACCTGACGGAACTCCCGGTCCCGGCGCTCCAGTGAAACACCCCGCACCGGAACGTCCGTCGAGCGTGCACCGTCCGCGGAATGCTGCGGCGCCTTCATCCCCACCACCCCTGGTGGCCAAAGAATCCGGGACCAGGCTGAAGGCACGGGTCCGGAACACCCCCCGAGTCTCCGGTGCCCCGCCGCGACACACATAGGCGCCGGCACCTGGCGTCACGGCGGAGCCCCCGCACCCCATCAGCCAGACCGACGACTCCACCGCACACCAGACCAGCGACGGCCAACCGAGGTAGAGCCGGTGCCACACGAGGAGACCCGCTTCCATCTCACGAACGTCGGTCGCAGCACCAAGTGGGTGAACGAATTTCCCACTCGTCCAGAAGAGGTAGCCATGCCATCCAGGATCACTGTCCGAACGGCCGGTCGCGCCGTCTCGGCGCTGCTGACAGGGTCCGCCGCGCGGACCGCCAGGAGCACTGCGGCGACGAGACGACGGTACGGGCCCACGCTCGTGTCCATCACACTGCTCGTCGCGATGGGGCTGTTCTCCGCCCAGTCGGCTCCCGCCTCGGCCGACACCCTCACCCGGCCACCGAGCGCGGCCAGCCAGGTTCCGTACAACCTGGCAACCGACGCACCGGTGCTGATCGTACTCGGTCAGTCCAACGCCACCTACGCCCCTTCCATCACGGACGCGGCGGACGTGGCGCTGTGCGGCGACATGCCCAATGTCAGAGGGTTGCGCCGGGACCCCAACCGCCTGGCCGGGGCCACCTCCGCCACCTGGAGCGACTACACCTGTGCTGAGACCAATCTCGGCTTCCAGTCCAACGGCGGGCTCACCTACAACCTCGCCGCCGTCTTCGCGATGCGCTGGCAGCGTGCGATCAACGCGGGTGCCACGCTGCCGGATCTGCATATCGTGCACATCGCGTACGGCAGTCAGGGGATCTCCCCGCTCGACGCCCCGAACGACCGCTGGTGGCCCGGCCGGGCGCCGACCGATGTGGAAAGCCTGTTCCCCCTCACGATGAACACGCTGGCAAACGCGCTGGGGAGCCTGCGGGCGGAGGGCAAGAACCCCCGGGTGATCGGCCTGCACTGGAACCAGTGGGAGGCCGAGGCGTCAGTGAAGTCGATGACGAGCGCCACCGAGGTCAAGGAGGCGTTCGGCCGCGTCCTCAAGTCGTTCCGAACCGTCACCGGCGGCGCGCTCTACCCGGTCTACGTCTACCACCCCCGCTCGACCAGACTCGATGCCACCACCACGCAGTACGTGACTGAAGGGCTGACGCAACTGGTCAACGACCCGGCGCCGAACCCGTTTCAGATGCTCGACGCCGCCGACGCGACCACCGCGGCCGGCGTGCACCTGTACCTGCCGACCGCCGCACCCACCTACGGGATCTTCAGGACCGACGCTCTGCACTACACCCGAGCCGTGCACGAGTGGTTCGCCGATCAGCAGTGGAAGGCCGTGTTCACGGACCACGGTTACGGAGCCCCGGTGCCGGACCAGGTCAACGTGGCACGGGGACGGCCGGCCACCCAGTCCTCGACCTGGGGAGGGGTGGCGGCGGCCCGGGCGGTGGACGGCAACACCGACGGCTCCTGGTCGGGCGGGAGCGTCAGCCGCACCAACACCGACGCCCAGGCGTGGTGGCAGGTCGACCTCGGTACGACGCGTCCGATCAACACCATCAGGATCAACTCCCGTACCGACTGCTGCACCGACAGTACGAGCGACTTCTCGGTCCTCGTCTCGGCAACGGACATGACCGGACGCAGCTACGCCGATCTTCGCTCCGATCCCGCGGTCTGGCGGTACGACGTCACGGGCGCCGCGCCCGCGCAGTTGACCGTGCCCGCCGGCACCCAGGGCAGGTTCGTCCGCGTCCAGCTCGCCGGCACCAACTTCCTCTCGCTCGCCGAGGTCTCGGTCTACACCTCCGCGAACTGACCACCACCACAAAGCGGCTGTCCGCCTCGAAGAGCTCGGCGAGGCGGACACTCGAACCATCTGTCCCTGAAGCTCGGAGACGGGGCACCCCACCCCTCGCCTGCAGTCCAGCGCAGCGAGTACCGGACCACCGCGCCGCGGGACTCGTACCGCTCTTCACGCCGACATCGGTCCCCGAGACCGGCCAGGGCCGAGCCCGCCCGCCTGACCTGTGTGCGGCCGCATCCGGCACCCGCGCCGACGAGCGGAGCGATCGCCCGCTCGCTCCGCGAGAACATCCAGCCCACCCCCGATGAGCGCTGATCACTCCCCGCTCGTCCCGGAGCTGACCTCGCCCCAGGCAGCCCCGACCAACCCCACCCCCACCACCGGAGGCAGAGCATGACCAATCCCGAGCTCGGCATCAGCCGCCGATCCGTCCTGCGCGGTGCAGCCGTCGCCGGCGCCGGAGCGGTGATCTCACCGCTGCTCAACCTGTCCGCCGCCCAGGCCGCCACGGCCGGCAGCTACACCATCCGCTTCGACCAGCCGCAGAAGCAGACGATCCTCGGCCTCGGCTTCGAGATCCAGTCCGACTCGATCGGCTCGGGCAACAACGGTCTGCCCGAAACGGTCAGCGGCGTGCCCTACGACCTCACGCCCAGTGAACGCACCCGCTTCTACCGGCAGATGGTCATGGGCGGCCGCGGCGACCGGGGCTTCCGCTACTGCCGCCTCGCGCTCGGCCTGTACCACCGCGGCCTCGACCCCACGGGCAAGCACATCATCGACCGCTACGACGGCCAGAGCGCCCTGCTCGCCGACATGATCAGCAATGCTCACATGGAGGGCGTGGCGGCCGAGTACTGGTCACCCGCTCCCGGCTGGAAGAGCAACAACTCCTACATCAAGGGCAAGCTCGCGTCCTTCGACCCCGCGTTCCTCGACCAGCTCGGCGACGCCATGGTCGGCGACCTCGACTACCTCTCCGCCCGCGGCGTGCCCATCTCCATGTGGGGCCTGCAGAACGAGCCGAACGCGTCGACTGCATACTCGTCGTGCCCCTACACGGCCGACGAGTACCTCGAGACCTTCAAGGCCGTCGCACCCAAGATCAAAGCCCATTACCCCGGCACGATGATTCACGCAACCAGCTGGAGCGGCTGGAGCGGCACCTGGGGCCAGGCCATCCTCGCCGATCCCGTGGCCCTGTCCTACGTGGACGCCTGGACGTACCACCACGTCGGAGCGAACAGCAACGCCGAGCTGACCGGGGACTACCACTCCGGTGCGGTGGGAAGGCCCGTCTTCAACAACGAGTTCGAGTACCTGGACAACACGACCAGCGACTGGAAGACGCTCAACACCGCCCAGTCCATCATGAACTGGATGGTGTTCCAGGACGCGCCTACCTGGTTCTGGCTCCATGCCCTCAAACCCACCACCAACGCCGAATCCCCGGGCTACTCGCTCGGCTTCTGGCGCCCGCCGTCCGACACGAACTTCAGCCACTTCCCCGACCTGCCGGTCGGCCACTGGACCTGGAACCCGCAGAACTGGAACGCGGTCAGCGGGTTCGTGAAGTACATGCCGTGGGACTCGGTCCGCTACGGCGTCGACGAGTCGGCGGTTCTGCCGGATCAGCGGATCATGGCCTGGAGAACGCCGCAGGGCAAGCCGGTCTTCGCCATCACCAACCGCTCCGACAGCCCCTTCACCTACACCGTGGACACTCAGACCGACTCCCAGTTCCACGGGGCCCGCTTCGGTCCGTCCAGCAACAACCTGAGCCTCGGCCTCAAGGCCGGCCCGCAACTGACGATCACCGTCCCCCCTCTGTCGATCGAGTTCTGGATCCGCACTCCCTGACCGCCGACACACCATGGTGAGGATGTCTGCGGGCGTCTCCCAGTCGGGGACGCCCGCGCGCATCCACCGGCTGGTCCTGCGCGGCGTGCCTCGAGCCGGCCGTTCACCTGTGGATGACGGGCCCTCCGAGGGAAGCCGCTACTGAGGCCATGGTCTGTCATCGCATCATGTCAGGATTGGGCTTGCTCTGGACGAACATCCCTGATCACGAGCTTCGGTCCTGGAAGGATGATGCCCATCAGGGAGAGCACGAGAAAGCACGTCGGAGTTCAAGGCCGGGATGGTCGAGCTGTGCAGACGCGGCGACCGGTCGGTCGGCCAGGTGGCCAAGGAGGTCGACCTGACCGGGACCGCAGTGCGGGACCGGCTGGAGTAGGCCGAGGCCGACGCGGGCCAGTGGGATGGCCTGACCAGTGACGAGCGCGATGAACGGGCACGGCTGCGGCGGGAGAATCCTCAGCCGCGATGCTCACCGACACCACCAACGCCGCCCTTGACGTGCTGTGTGCGGCCGACGACTCGTGCCTCGCGCAGGCCGCGGCGGGCGGGCGTACCGGTCGGCGAGGACGGGGTGGCCGTAGTGCGGAGCTGTGTCGAAGGAGCGGATGCCGGCTGTCCATGCCGTGGCGAGGGTGGCGTCCGCTTCCTGGTCTCCGACCGGGGAGAACAGGCTCCCGAAGCCGGCGGCGCCGAATGCGAGCCGGGTGACGGCGGTGTCGGTGTGTCCTGGCGGGACCAGCTCCCTCACCGGCCCCCTCACTGCCCGGCCGGGCGCAGGCGCAGGCCGGCCATGCCGCCGTCGACTGCGAGGGAGGTGCCGGTCACCGATGCCGACTCCGGGCCGGCGAGGTAGGCGATGGCGGCGGCGACCTCGCGGGGTGTGACGAGGCGTCCGGTGGGCTGTCGGGCGTTGAGCGCCGCTCGCATAGCCTGCGGGTCGGCGGCGCCGTCCAGCAGCCGCTCCACCCACGGGGTGTCGACCGTGCCCGGCGAGACGCAGTTCACCCGCACGCCCTCCCTGACGTGGTCGGCCGCCATCGCCAGGGTCAGCGCGAGGACCGCGCCCTTGCTGGCCGAGTAGAGCGCGCGCTGGGGGAGGCCGGCGGTCGCGGCGATGGAGCAGACGTTGACGACCGAGGCGTGTGCGGAGGCACGCAGATGCGGGAGGGCGGCGCGGGTGACGCGGGCGAGCCCCACCACGTTGACGTCCAGCACCTGCCGCCACTGCTCGTCGGGGTTGTCCTCCACCGTCCCCACGGCGCCGATTCCGGCGTTGTTGACGAGGATGTCGAGTCCGCCGAACTGTTCGGCGGCGCCTGCCACCGCGGAGCGGACCGCGGCGTCGTCGGCCAGGTCCGCGGCATAGCCGGTCAACGGGCTGGGAATTCCGGCCGGTGCGAGGTCGAGGACCGCGACTCGGGCACCTCGTTCGGCGAGCAGGTGGGCAGTGGTGAGCCCGATGCCGGAGGCGCCGCCGGTGACGATGGCCCGCAGCCCGTGCAGTGCGCTGGTCATGACGCGCCCTCCGTTCGATGCTCTGGCATGCGGTCGGCGGTCCAGAAGGAGCCGCCGGGGTAGCTGTAGGTGTGGATCGACGCCGGGTGCATCGTCGAGGAGAAGCCGGGTTCGGAGGGCGCGGTGTAGTGCCCGTCCTCGATGGTGGCGGGATTCACGAAGTGCTGGTGGAGGTGGTCGACGTATTCGATGACCCGGTTCTCGGTGGTGCCCGAGAGCGCCACGTAGTCGAACATCGACAGGTGTTGGACGAGCTCGCACAGGCCGACGCCGCCGGCGTGCGGGCAGACCGGCACGCCGAAGTGCCTGGCGAGCAGCAGGATGGCCAGGTTCTCGTTGACCCCACCGACCCGGGTGGAGTCCAGCTGGAGGATGTCGATGGCGCCGGCCTGGAGCAGTTGCTTGAAGACGATGCGGTTGTGGACGTGTTCGCCGGTGGCGACCTTGACCGGGGCTACGGCCGCCCGGATCGTGGCGTGGCCGAGGATGTCGTCGGGGCTGGTGGGCTCCTCGATCCAGTACGGGTCGAACTCGGCGAGGGCCTTGGTCCACTCGATCGCGTCGCCGACGTTCCAGCGCTGGTTGGCGTCGATGGCGATTCGGACACCGGGGCCGACGGCGGCGCGGGCGGCACGGCAGCGGCGGATGTCGTCCCCGAGGTCGCCGCCGACCTTGAGCTTGATCTGGGTGAAACCGTCGGCGACGGCCTGGAGGGCGAGCCGGGTGAGCTTCTCGTCGCTGTAGCCGAGCCAGCCGGGGGAGGTCGTGTAGCCGGGGTAACCGTGCCGGCGCAGGTGGGCCTCCCGCTCGGCGCGCCCGGGCCGGGTGGCGTGCAGCAGTTCCAGGGCCTGCTCGGGGGTGAGGGCGTCGGTGATGTACCGGAAGTCGATCTGGGAGACGAGCCATTCGGGTTCGGCGTCGGCCAGCAGCTGCCAGAGCGGCTTGCCCTCGCGTTTGGCGGCGAGGTCCCACACGGCGTTCACGACGGCGCCGATGGCCATGTGCATCACGCCCTTCTCGGGGCCGAGCCAGCGCAACTGGCTGTCGCCGACGAGGTCGCGGCTGAGCGATCCGGGGTCGGCGCACAGGCCGGCGACGGGCCGCCCGACCACGTGGTGGCGCAGGGCCTCGATGGCCGCGACCTGGACCTCGTTGCCGCGTCCGATGGTGAAGGCGAAGCCGTGGCCCTCGCGCCCGTCCCCGGCGTCGGTGCGCAGGACGAGGTAGGCGGCGGAGTAGTCGGGGTCGGGATTCATCGCGTCCGAGCCGTCGAGCCCGCGCGAGGTGGGGAAGCGGATGTCGTAGGTGTCGACGGCGGTGATCCGCGGTATCGGCCGGGGCACGGTCGGTCCCTTCGGGAGAGGAGGATGGAGGTCAGGCCTGGGCGAAGGTCTGGCGTTGCAGGCCGAGGCCGTCGATGGAGAGCTCGACGGTGTCGCCGGGTCGCAGGTAGGGGGTGCCTGGCAGGCCGAGGGCGACGCCAGCGGGGGTGCCTGTGTTGATCACATCCCCGGGATTGAGTACCAGGTACTGGCTGAGATAGCGGATCAGGTAGGGGATGCCGAAGATCATGTTCTTGGTACTGCCGTCCTGGCGGAGTTCACCGTTGACGGACAGCCGCAGGCCGAGTGCCTGCGGGTCGGCGATCTCGTCGGCGGGGACCAGCCAGGGGCCGAGCGGGTTGAAGGTCTCGCAGGACTTGCCCAGGTCCCACTGCGAGGAGAATTCCAGCTGGAACTCCCGCTCGGATACGTCGTTGCTGATGGTGTAGCCGGCGATCACCTCGGTGGCCTGCGCATCGTCCGTGAGGTACCGGGCCCGGCGGCCGATCACCACCGCGAGCTCCACTTCCCAGTCCGTCCGGATCGAGGTCCGCGGGATCAGCACCTCGTCGTACGGCCCGATCACGGTCGTCGGGTCCTTCATGAACACCACCGGGCGGGTCGGGATCGCGGCGCCGGTCTCCTCGGCGTGGTCGCGGTAGTTGAGACCGATGCACACGATCTTGCCCGGGCGGGAGATAGGAGCCCCGATCCTCAGGCCCGTCGCGTCGATCTCGGGCAGCGCTTCCTCCGCCAGAGCGCGGCGGACCCGCGCGATGCCGTCGCCGGCCAGGAATGCGGCGTCGACGTCCGGAGTAAGGCCGCGTAGGTCGAACGTGCGGCGGTCCTTGTCCCGGACTGCGGGCGTCTCGTCGCCAGTGGGACCCAAACGGAGAAGCTGCACGGCAGGGACCCCCTTCAGAGGTTGGGCGCCTACATGCCCACGACCTCAATACATCTGATGAATTACTGGGAAGCCTGACCATACGATCGACCCTCGGCAAGTGCAAGAACCTGTGCGCGCCATGCGAGGAGAGAGCCGCGAAGATCAAGACAACTAGCTCTTTCATCAGTCGTGTTAGGGGATCAAAGCTGGTGTCTAGGTTACGGTTGGGATTCGTCGAAGCACGTCCCTTGTAACGATGCCGACCTGCTCCTAGAGTCCTCTCCACCGAAAGCCATCCGATGAATCCGTCTGGATTGCCGGAGCTCTCGGCAGCCCGGGGCTTCGGCCCCGCCGACACGGTCCGGGTCCGCCCTGACACCGGCACCGCGCCGGGCGGCGGCGCCGGTGCCCCGGATGAGGGCTGGGCCACCGGCGCCGCCCGCCCCCTCGCGCCGACGCCGTCTCCCGCCCGCAGCACGGGTGTTCGGCCCCCTTTCCGACGCCACCCGCGGTGGCGCGGCCAGCTCAGTCAAGGAGACCCGCACCATGAACGCTCGCATCCCCCGCACCACGGCCACCGCAGCCGTAGTCCTGCTGCTGGCCGGCCTCGGCAGCGCCTGCAACCGCGGCAGCGAAGTGACGCCCTCCGCCGACGGCACGGCCAAGCCGGCCATCGGCATCGACCTCCCGCGCGCCGATTCGGACTTCTGGAACTCCTACGCCCAGTACGTGAAGCAGGGCGTGGCGGCCCAGGGCCTGAACGCCCTGCCGGTCAGCAACTCGCAGAACGACGTCACCAAGCTGGTCGCCAACGTCCAGGTCTTCCAGAACACCGGAGCCAAGGCCGTCGTGATGGCCCCCCAGGACACCGGCGCGATCGCCTCCACCCTGGATCAGCTCGCCGCGAAGAAGATCCCCGTCGTCAGCGTCGACACCCGCCCCGACAAGGGTCAGGTCTTCATGGTGGTGCGCGCCGACAACAAGGCCTACGGCACCAAGGCCTGCGAGTTCCTCGGCAAGCAGCTCGGTGGCAAGGGCACGGTCGCCGAGTTCCAGGGCGCGCTCAACTCCATCAACGGACGCGACCGCTCAGAGGCGTTCGCCGCCTGCATGAAGACCAGCTTCCCCGGGATCCAGGTGATCGAGCTGGCCACCGACTGGAAGGGGGACGTCGCCTCCGCCAAGCTCCAGTCCACCCTGGCCGCCCACCCGGACCTCGGCGGTATCTACATGCAGGCCGGCGGCGTCTTCCTGCAGCCCACCCTCGCCCTGCTCCAGCAGAAGGGCCTGCTCAAGCCGGTCGGCGAGGCCGGTCACATCGCCATCGTCTCCAACGACGGCATCCCGCAGGAGTTCGACGCCATCCGCCAGGGCCAGATCGACGCCACCGTCTCCCAGCCCGCCGACCTCTACGCCAAGTACGCCCTCTCCTACGCGAACGCCGCCGCCCAGGGCAAGACCTTCAAGCCCGGCCCCACCGACCACGACTCCACGATCATCGAACTCCCCAACGGCCTTGAGGACCAGCTCCCGGCCCCCCTGGTGACCAAGGACAACGTCGACGACGCGAGCCTGTGGGGCAACAACGTCGGCAAGTGAACCTGCGGGCGGCGGTCGCACCGGCCGCCGCGATCCCCAGCGGAAAGGAACCTCACCATGGCGGACAGCCGCCCGGCGGTCCCGGTCGTCGAGGCACACGGCATCACCAAGCGGTTCGGTGCCACCATCGCCCTCGCCGACGCCCACCTGACGGTCGCCCCCGGCGAGTCCCACGCCCTCGTCGGGCGCAACGGCGCCGGCAAGTCGACCCTCGTCTCCGTCCTCACCGGCCTGCAGAACCCGGACGCCGGCACTCTGCGCTTCAACGGTCAGGCGGCACCCGCCCCGGGCGACACCGATGCCTGGCGCTCCCGGGTCGCCTGCGTCTACCAGCGCTCCACCGTCATCGGCTCCCTCACCGTCGCCGAGAACCTCTTCCTGGACCGGCAGAGCGACCGGACGCTGCGCCCGATCGGCTGGCGGCGCCTGCGCGCACGCGCGACGGACCTGCTGGCCGAGTACGGCGTGGACGTCGACCCCGCCGCCCGCGCCGGCCGACTCACGGTCGAGCAGCGACAGTTCGTCGAGATCGCCCGGGCACTGTCCTTCGGTGCCCGGTTCATCATCCTCGACGAGCCGACCGCCAAACTCGACGCCCACGGCATCGGCCGGCTCTTCGCCAAGCTCCGCGAACTTCAGAGCCAGGGCGTCGCGTTCCTGTTCATCTCGCATCACCTCCAGGAGGTCTACGACCTCTGCACCACGGTCACCGTCTACCGCGACGCCCGACACATCACCACCACCCCCGTCGCCGGCCTCGACCACCACGCCCTGGTCGAAGCCATGACCGGTGAGAGCCGCACCACCGACGGCGGGGCGCAGCCGCTCTCAGGGCCCTCGCCCGATGCGCCGAACCTGCTCGAACTCGACCGTCTCACCCTGCAAGGAGCGTACGAGGACCTCACGCTGACGGCCCGGGCCGGCGAGGTCCTCGGCCTGGCCGGCGCGGCCGCCAGCGGCAACGTGCGGGCCGGCGAGACCATCGCCGGACTGCACCGCCCCACCGCGGGCCGAATCACCGTCGCCGGCCGACCGGTCCCTACCGGCAGGGTCCCGGCCGCACTGGCCGCCGGCGTCGGCTTCGTCCCCGAGGACCGCCACGTCCAGGGTCTGGTCCCCAACCGCAGCGTCGCCGAGAACGCCACCCTCACCGTCGCCAATCAGCTCGGCCCCCTCGGCACCGTCCTGCCCTCCCGGACCAGGGCCTTCGCCGAACGCATGATCGCCGACCTGGACATCAAGACACCCGGGCCCGGCACCCCGGTGGACGCCCTGTCCGGCGGCAACCAGCAGAAGGTCGTCATCGCCCGCGCCCTCGCCACCCGCCCGCACGTCCTGGTGGCCATCCGGCCGACCAACGGCGTCGACATCAAGTCCAAGGAGTCCCTCCTCGGCACCGTCCGCAAGGTGGCCGACGACGGCAGGACCGCCCTGATCGTCTCGGACGAGCTGGACGACCTGCGGGTCTGCGACCGGGTGGTGGTCATGTTCCACGGCCGGATCGTCGCGGACTTCCCCCGCGGCTGGAGTGACGAACAGCTGGTAGCCGCCATGGAGGGCATGGCAGGCGCTGACACGAAGGAAGGCCATGTCCCCCTTGACTGAACTGAACTCCTGCTCCACCACGGCCACGACCGCCGTCACCTCGACCACCCGGCCGGGCCCGAACCTCGCCCGCTACCGCGATCTGTCACTGCTACCCGTACTGCTGCTCCTCGGCGTCATCGGCTTCATCGTTTCCCCCGCCTTCCTGACCTCGGACAACCTGCTCGGCGTCGGTCAACAAGCCACCGAACTCAGCCTCCTCGTACTGGCCGAGGCACTCATCCTGATCGCCGGACGGATGGACCTCTCACTGGAGTCCACCATCGGCGTCGCCCCGGTGATCGCCATCTGGCTGGTGCTTCCCACCCACGGCGACCGGTTCAACGGCCTGGGCCTCCTCCCCGGCTGGACCGCCGTCCCCCTCTGCCTGCTGCTCGGAGCCCTGATCGGCGCCGCCAACGGCTTCCTGATCCTCAAGCTGCGCCTCAACGGCTTCATCGTCACCCTCGGCGCCCTCACCCTGCTGCGTGGCCTGCAGATCGCGATCTCCCAGGGCCAGTCCATCGTGAACCTCCCCTCCTCCTTCACCTACCTCGGCCGGGCCTCCTGGCTCGGCGCCCCCGCAGCCATCTGGATCTGCGCCACGCTCTTCCTGCTCGGCGGCGCCGCACTGGCCTGGCTGCGACACGGCCGCGCGCTCTACGCCATCGGCGGCAACGCGGAGGCCGCCCGCGCGGCCGGAATCCGGGTCGACCGGATCACCTGGGCCGTCCTGATCACCGGCAGCGTGCTGGCGGCCTTCGCCGGCATCCTGTTCACCGGCCACTACGGCTCCGTCTCGGCGGACCAGGGCAGTGGCTGGATCTTCCAGGT
Source organism: Kitasatospora sp. NPDC022856 (assembly GCF_055561235.1). Classification (NCBI taxonomy): domain Bacteria; kingdom Bacillati; phylum Actinomycetota; class Actinomycetes; order Kitasatosporales; family Streptomycetaceae; genus Kitasatospora; species Kitasatospora sp. NPDC022856. Next base: position 68,568 of record NZ_JBVHHE010000032.1, read on the forward strand.
CTTCGCCGCCACCGTGATCGGCGGCGTCAGCCTCAACGGCGGCCGCGGCACCCTCTTCGGCGCCCTCACCGGCGTCCTCACCCTCCAGCTCGTGGTCAACGTCATGACCCTGGCCGGCGTACCCCCGCTGTGGAACCAGTTCCTCAACGGCGCCATCATCATCCTCGCGCTCATCGTCTCCCGCTTCGCCTCCGGCGAGAAGCAGGAGTAGCAGGCCACCACCATCACCACCGCAACGCTACGGACGGCCGTCCGGCCGCCGGACCACCCCGGCATCCCCATGCCGAACCATAGATCCGACCCCTGGGCCTTCGCCGTCCCACCCTCTCGAAGCCAAGCCAACGCAATACTGGCTGCCACCAGGCCTCAGCGTTGCGAATCCACAGCTCCACCGCTGTCCAACGGCATTCCCCTCCAGGGAGTACCGTCGGCCCCACTGCTCAGGACTCACAGGCCAGGCCATACTGGATACATCAGATGTCCGAACCAAGGGGAGGGACACGCATGCCGGTAACCGACGAGGCGATCGACAAGATCAAGTCCATGATCGTCAGCGGTGAGCTGCGACCGGGGACGAGACTTCCCAAGGAGGCCGACCTCGCCGAAAGACTGGGCCTGTCGCGCAGTTCCCTGCGCGAGGCGGTGAAGGCCCTCTCCCTCATCCGGGTACTCGACGTTCGCCAGGGCGACGGCACCTACGTGACCAGCCTGGAACCGAACCTGCTCCTGGACGCCCTGGGCTTCGTCGTCGAATTCCATCAGGACGACACCGTGCTGCAGTTCCTGGAGGTACGGCGGATCCTGGAACCGGCCGCCACCGCGCTGGCCGCCCGCCGCATGCCGGACGCCGGGATCGACGAGCTGCGCCGCACCTTCGAGCGGCTCGGCGACAACCCCAGCCTGGACGAACTGATCGCCAACGACCTGGAATTCCACCAGCAGATCGCCGCAGGCGCAGGCAACCTCGCGCTCTGCTCCCTGATCGAGGGACTCTCCGGCCCGACCACCCGGGCCCGGATCTGGCGGGGCGTCACCGAGGAGGGCGCGGTCGAGCGCACCCTGCAGCAGCACCGGGCCATCCTCGACGCGATCGCCGCCCGCCGACCGGACCTCGCATCGGCCTGGGCAACCGTCCACATCGCCGGGGTCGAGGACTGGCTCCGCGGCACTCTGGGCTCGGCCGAATCCGCCCTGCCGCCACTGGCATAGCGGTCCCCGCACCCAGCTGGAGGACGAGTCTCCAGGATCAAGGTCATCGCGCTGGCCACGGAGTGGCAGGCGGACATCGCCGAGCAGGTAGTTAGTTGTGCCGACCGGCGCGTCCAGCAGTAGGCCGGCGGCCCCATGTCGGCCACGCCCCGTGAGCGGACCAGCCTGATATCCGCAAGGGCCAGAGGCATCCGATGAATCTCTCGGCTCGTCTCGCATGGCAATCTGCAAAGACTCTCCGAATGATATGAGACGGTCAGTCATCACGCGCCCCCCAGTGATGGCCGGGCAGCCCGCCGCCGAGAGGCGGCATTCGTACGCCACGGCAGGCCCGAGAGTGCTGTACGCGGCTTGCCCGTAGGAGAAGCGCCTGACAGATACGGGAAGTTGTGTCTTCGGCGACGCCGCGCCCCGCGATGCCCGCTCCGGGCTCTCTTCTCCTCCGGTGCGGCGGACGCCGGATCGAAATCGCAAGAACCATTCTGCGTGACATCTATCTCACCAGACGCATTGCCTATACAGTACCGACCTACCTAGACATCGGATGTGTTGGTAGAAGCGCACAGATCATTCCGCGCGGCAGCGCTCTCCGGTGGACTGACCCAGCAGCCGATCGCCCGCGCGGCGGGCCATGGTCATCAACCCGAGGAGAGAGCATGGGAAAGAGACGGATGGTCGTACTGGCCGCCGGGCTTCTGGCGGGCAGCCTGATCGCCACCGGCACGACCGTCTCGGCGGTCGCGGCGGGGACGACGGACTTCTACGCGTCGCCCACGGGTAGTGGGACGACCTGCTCCAGCAGCGCCCCGTGTGCTCTGACGACGGCGCGGGACCGTGTGCGGGCGGTGGCGGGTTCGATGTCGAACGACATCCGCGTGCTGCTGCGCGGTGGGGTCTACCCGCTGAGCGAGCCGCTCACCCTGGACGTGCGTGACTCCGGGACCAACGGTCACCAGGTGATCTATACGGCCGCGCCGGGGGAGAAGCCGGTGTTCAGCGGTGGCCAGAAGGTCACCGGGTTCTCCGTGTTCGACTCCACCAAGGGGATCTGGCGGGCAGCCCTACCGACCGGCGCGCTGAACGCCGCGGCCAGGAACAGCCGGGACCTCTCCGTCAACGGAGCTCCGGCACAGCGGGCCAGAACCGTCAGCGTCAGCGACAAGGTGTGGTCAACGGCCCCCGGCGGGGCCTGGACCAGCGTGCACTACACGGCGGAGGGGAACGCCGCCCTCAGCGGAATCGACCTCGCACAGATCTCCAGCCCTGAGCGGGTGGAGGTGGTCGACAACGCCGGCTGGAAGCAGCTGCGCTGCCCGCTGGAGAGCATCGCTCCGACCACGGTCACCATTCCGGCCACCGCGACCACGGTGCCGCCCTACCAGCCGGGCGGTACGAGCGCCGAGACCTCCATCAAGGCCAACGCGGACTGCTGGTCCGACCAGGCCACCCAGAAGTTCCCCGGCTATCCCTTGAACGGCTCCGGCGCACCCAGGCTGAGTCATGTCGACTGGCTCGAGAACGCCTACCAGTTCATCGACCAGCCCGGAGAGTTCTACATCGACGCCGCGGGCGGGTACGTCTACTACAAACCGCGCGGCGGCGAGAACCTGGCCACCGCCGACGTACAGGTCGGCGTGGCCGAGCAACTGGTGAACCTGTCCGGCACTCCGGGACACCTGGCGCCGGTGAACGCCACACTGTCGAATACGTCCGTCACCGGTGCCGTGGAACTCGCCAGCGACACCCAGCCCGTCCCGGAAGGGCAAGCGAAGGGCACGCCCTTCGGGGACCTGAATCACGAGGCCCTCAAGTTCTCGGAAGCGGGCGCCTCGGTCAGCTACACCTTCACCGGCGTCGGGATCGACATCCTCGGCGAGAAGATGCCGGCCGGCAGCAACCTCGCCATCTCCGTCGACGGTGGTACCCCGACGGCCGTCTCCAACCACAACGCGAGCCGGCTCGCCCAACAGGTCCTCTTCTCCGCGAGAGGGCTCACCGAGGGCACCCACACGGTCAAGGTGGTCAACGCGACCGTCGGTACGGTGCGCATCGACGCCTTCACCGTGATCCCCAAGTCCGTCCAGCCGATCCACGACATCACCTTCCAAGGCATCACCTTCGCCAACACCACGTGGACCCAGCCCAACACCAAGGGCTTCATCGACGGTCAGGCGGGCATTATGTGGGACCCGGACACCCATCAGAACACCCGCGTCCCGGCCGCGGTCCAAGTACACCGCGGCACTCACATCGCTTTCGCCGGCAACGAGTTCGCCAATCTCGGAGGATCGGGCCTCGACCTGGCGGACGGAACGCAGAACTCCACCGTCACCGGGAACTGGATCCACGGCATCGGCAGCAATGGTGTGGCCGTCGGCGAGCCCGACGACTACTACCTCACCGACGCCACCCTCATGACGAGCAACGACACGGTCACCCAGAACCGCGTCGAGCACGTCGGCCGGAACTTCGCCGGATCCGTCGGCATCTGGGTGGGCCAGAGCCGTGACGTCGAGATCTCGAACAACGATGTCGGCCACACCTCGTACTCCGGCATCTCCCTCGGCTGGGGCTGGGGCTTCGCCTCGGACTGCGCCATGCAGGCCGCCCAGACCAACCAGCTGTCCCCCAATCTCACCATCAAGCCGACCGCCTCGACGCCCTGCACCCACGGCACCATCTACTCGGGCCGAAACAAGATCATCAACAACTACATCCACGACGTGATGGGCGTCCTCGTCGACGGCGGCCCGATCTACGTCCTCGGCGGCCAGGGCGCTGGAGGGACCAGCCCGTCCGTCATGTCCGGCAACGTCGTCGGCGTCTACAACGGGGCCACCGGCTCGCCGGTCAACAAGGACCTCTACCTCGACGAGGGCTCCTCGTACTGGGACGTACACGACAACGTGATCCGATTCGCGGAGGGTACCCAGTGGACCCGCCTGTGGACGCCCACCATCCACGACGTCCACGTGCACGCCAACTACTCCAGCGTCAGCACGTTCTCCACCAACGCCACCAACAGCACCGTCGACCAGGCCACCATCGTCAGCGACGGCGTCTGGCCCGCAGCGGCCAAGGCCGTCATCGCAGCGGCCGGCCCCAGTCAGGAGCGAATCTCCCCGGCCAGCAAGGTGGACGACGACGACAAGATGATCGAGTACCTCGGCACCTGGGCCGCCGCCGGCTTCCGAGGACAGGGCGATCGCCACGACAACCTCCACACCACGACCGTCGACGGAAGCTTCGCACTCCTCACCTTCCAGGGGACCGGCGTGAGGCTGATCGGCGAAAAGGCACCAGACCAGGGCAGTGTCGAGATCTTCGTCGACGGCGTCTCCAAGGGCCTCGTCAACTCCTACGCCGCCACCCTCGCCGCCCAGCAGAGCATCTACACCGTGACCGGTCTGACCCCGGGCAGCCACACCATCAAGGTCGTCAAGAGCAGCGGCGCCAGGGCCACCATCGACGGGTTCGACGTCACCCCCTGATGCTGTTGTCAAACTGCCGAAATGGCAGGAAGTCCACCGTCTGCACCGGGGGCGGCGCAGGTTGCCGCTGACGTTGCCGGAGTCGCGGGGCACGGGCGCGACTCCGGCGAAACTGGCCGGGCGGTCCGCAGCGCCGAACCGGGACATGTCGCCGGCGGCAGCCAGGAACTCGGCGTCGATCAGTGGGCCGATTCCAGGTTCGACCGCCTCCCGTGCAGGCGACACTCCCTGCCCCCACAGCCTCGTCAGAAAGGAGCCGACACCTACGCCCCATAACGGCCCGGAGCCCTGGCACCTGATCATTGTCATCGCCGTGATCGTCCTCTTCCTCGGTTCGAAGAAGCTCCCCCGAGGCCGCGCGGGGGATCGGCAAGTCCCCGCGCATCCTCAAGGCGGAGACCAAGGCCGTGCACGAGGTCACCCCACCCAACGCCGGCACCGCGACCGTCACGGAGACCACGTACACCCGCAGTCCCGGCCATCGCCCCGACAGACGCCGTGGCGCCGTGCGCCGGCAAGGCCTCATCGAGCACCCACCACCCGACCGCCTCCTGACCGGTCCGTCCACGGACCTGACGGAGGAAGGGTCTCCACGCTCCAGTGATCCCCCCGTAGACGCGTAGCCCGGCTAGAGGAAAGCCCGCTCACCGTCACGCGAAAGACCGTTGCAGTGCCGAGTGACCCCACGAAACCCGCACAGGGAGTGAACGATGCGTCCCAGGAACCGGATCCGGACGGCCGGTCGAGCCGTCTCCACGCAGTTGACCGCAGCCGCTTCGCGCACCGTCAGGTGCGGGAGGACGATGACCTGTCACCGCGGACCCAAGCTCGCGTCCGCCCTACTGCTCGTTGTGATGACGGTGCTCTCCGGCCAGTGGGTTCCCGCCTCGGCCGAGACCACCAGCCTGGCCCCCTACGACCTGGCTACCGACGCTCCGGTGCTGATCGTGCTCGGACAGAGCAACGGGGTCGGGTACAACTCGCCCATCAGCGACCCTGCCGACACGGCCCAGTGCGGATCCTTCAGCCATGTCAAGGGGCTGAATCAGCAGAACAACCGCAAGGTCGGGGCGACGCAGGCAACGTGGACTCCGTACACCTGCAGCGGTACCAACCTCGGCAAGGAGTGGAACGCCGGCCTCGGCTACAGCGTCGCGACGGTGACCGCGTTGCGGTGGGAGCGAGCTGTCAACGCCGGTGCCGCGCTGCCCGACCTGAACGTGATTCACGTGGCTTGGCCCAGCACGGGTATACAGCAGACCGACAGGACGGCCAACCTGTGGTGGCCCGGCCGGGACCCCACCCAGGTCGAGAGCCTGCACCAGCTCACCGTGAACACGATCAGCAACGCCCTTCGAGCGCTCCGGGAAGCCGGTAAGACACCGCGCATCATCGGCCTGCACTGGAACCAGTGGGAGACCGAGGCCTACATGAACACCACGATCGACAGCGACCACGTCCGGCAGGCATTCCTCAATGTCCTGGAGCCGCTGAGAGCGACCACCGGTGGCGCCGTGTACCCGGTCTTCCTCTACCGCCCGCGCACGACCAAGTATGCTGCGACGCCGACGCAGCACGTCGTGGACGCGCTGACCGACCTCGCCAGTCGGCCGGCGCCCAACCCCTACAAGCTGCTCGACCCGGCCGACGCGACCACCGCGGCCGGCGTGCACCTGTACGTGCCGACCGCCGCCCCCGCCTACGGGATCTTCAACAGCGACGGTGTGCACTACAACCAGCAGGTGCAGGAGTGGTTCGCCGATCAGCAGTGGAAGGCCGTGTTCACGGACCACGGTTACGGAGCCCCAGTGCCGGACCAGGTCAACGTGGCACGGGGACGGCCGGCCACCCAGTCCTCGACCTGGGGAGGGGTGGCGGCGGCCCGGGCGGTGGACGGCAACACCGACGGCTCCTGGTCGGGCGGGAGCGTCAGCCGCACCAAGACCGACGCCCAGGCGTGGTGGCAGGTCGACCTCGGTACGACGCGTCCGATCAACACCATCAGGATCAACTCCCGTACCGACTGCTGCACCGACAG
>NZ_JBVHHE010000033.1:0-73773 GCF_055561235.1 Kitasatospora sp. NPDC022856
TGGCACGCTGTTGAGTTCTCAAGGAACGGACACTTCCTTCGGACCGCCTTCCAGCGGGCCCTCCGGGCGCTTCGTTCTTTCGTGTTTCCAGCTTATCAGATGTTTTCCGCTCCGTTTTTCGGAGTTTCATTTACCTGACCGGCTTTTGCCTTTCGGCGCCCCCGAACTCTAGCAGAGTTTTTCGGGCCGTTTTCCGCCTGTTGTTCTCGAATTTCGTTCGAGAACTTCCGGCAGGCCGTCCCGTGGGGCAACCCGGAGAACACTACGCACCGGGTCGCCCCACGTCAAACTGGCCGTGGGGAGGCTCAGACCTCGACGACGACCGGCAGGATCATCGGCCGGCGGCGGTAGTTGTCCGCCACCCACTTGCCCATGGTCCGGCGCACGAGCTGCTGGACCTGGCGGACCTCCAGGACACCGTCGCCCGCCGAGCGGTCCAGTGCCTCCTGGAGCTTGGCCGTCACCGGGGCGAACGCCTTGTCGTCGATGCCGGAACCGCGGGCCTGGATGGTCGGACCGCCCACGATCTTCCCGTTGGTGGAGTCGACCACCACGAAGACCGAGATGAAGCCCTCCTCGCCGAGGATCCGGCGGTCCTTCAGGGACGCCTCGGTGATGTCGCCGACGGACGAACCGTCGACGTAGACGTAGCCGGCCTGCACCTTGCCCACGATGCGGGCGACGCCGTTCTCCAGGTCGACGCAGACCCCGTCCTCCGCGATGACCGTGCGGTGCTTCGGGATGCCCGTCGCGATGCCGAGGTCGGCGGCGGCGCGCAGGTGGCGCCATTCGCCGTGCACCGGCATCAGGTTGCGCGGCTTGCAGATGTTGAAGAAGTACAGCAGCTCGCCGGCCGAGGCGTGGCCCGAGACGTGCACCTTGGCGTTGCCCTTGTGCACGACCTTGGCGCCCCAGCGGGTCAGGCCGTTGATCACCCGGTACACGGCGTTCTCGTTGCCGGGGATCAGCGACGAGGCCAGGATGACGGTGTCGCCCTCGACGATGCGGATCTGGTGGTCGCGGTTGGCCATCCGGGACAGCGCCGCCATCGGCTCGCCCTGCGAACCGGTGCAGATCAGCACGACCTCCTTGTCCGGGAGGTCGTCCAGCTGCTTGACGTCGACGACCAGGTTGCCGGGGACCTTCAGGTAGCCGAGGTCGCGGGCGATGCCCATGTTGCGGACCATCGAGCGGCCGACGAAGGCGACCTTGCGCTTGTACTCGTGCGCGGCGTCCAGCACCTGCTGGATGCGGTGCACGTGGCTGGCGAAGGAGGCGACGATGATGCGCTTGTCGGCGTTGGCGAAGACGTTCCGCAACGCGGCCGAGATGTCCCGCTCGTGCGGGATGAAGCCGGGGACCTCGGCGTTGGTGGAGTCCACCAGCAGCAGGTCCATGCCCTCCTCGGCCAGCTTGGCGAAGGCCGGGAGGTCGGTGAGGCGGCCGTCGAGCGGCAGCTGGTCCATCTTGAAGTCACCGGTGGCGACCACCATGCCGGCGGGCGTGCGCACGGCGACGGCCAGCGCGTCCGGGATGGAGTGGTTGACCGCGATGAACTGGCAGTCGAAGGGGCCGATCCGCTCGCGGTCGCCCTCCTTCACCTCCAGCACGTACGGGTGGATGCGGTGCTCGGCGAGCTTGGCCTCGATCAGCGCCAGGGTGAGCTTCGACCCGATCAGCGGGATGTCCGGGTTCTCCCGGAGCAGGAACGGGACGGCACCGATGTGGTCCTCGTGCCCGTGGGTCAGCACGATGCCGTCGATCTTGTCGAGCCGGCCCCGGATGTAGCTGAAGTCCGGGAGGATCAGGTCGACGCCGGGCTGCTCGTCCTCGGGGAAGAGGACCCCGCAGTCGACGATGAGAATGCGGTCCCCGAATTCGAGGACCGTCATGTTGCGGCCGATCTCGCCGAGGCCGCCGAGCGGAGTGATGCGCAGGGCGCCCTCCTTGAGGGCCGGGGGCGCGCCGAGTTCGGGATGCGGGTGGCTCAAAAGACTCTCCTCACGACGCACGCCATATGCCTGGGGTCCTCCCCGAGAGACATATGGCGTGCGTACTCAGTGTCGGTTTCCTACTGGGTAAGTACTCTCACGCCTTCGTTCCGGTCCAGCGGCGGCCCTCCTGGGAGGTCCGGCGAGCCGGGGCGCGCACGTCTTGTCTGTTACAGGTGTACCCCGCCGGCGGCGAGATCCTTCTTCAATTGCGCGATCTCCTCGGAAGTCGCGCCGACCAGCGGCAGCCGGAGCGGGCCGGCGGGCCGGCCCTGCAGCTCCAGGGCCGCCTTGGTGAGGATGACACCCTGCGTGCGGAACATACCGCTGAAGACCGGCAGCAGGCTCTGGTGGATCGCCGTGGCCTTGGCCACATCCCCGCCCAGGTAGGCGTCGAGCATGCTGCGCAGCTCCGCGGCGACCACGTGCCCGACCACGCTGACCACACCGACGGCGCCGACCGAGAGCAGCGGCAGGTTGAGGATGTCGTCGCCGGAGTACCACGCCAGGTCGGAGCGGGCGATGGCCCAGGCGGCGGCGCCGAGGTCGCCCTTGGCGTCCTTGTTGGCGACGATCCGCGGGTGCTCGCCGAGCCGGACCAGCGTCTCGTGGCTCAGCGCGACACCGCTGCGGCCGGGAATGTCGTAGAGCATGACCGGCAGGCCGGTGGCGTCCGCGATGTGCGTGGTGTGCCGGTACAGGCCCTCCTGCGGGGGCTTGCTGTAGTACGGCGTGACGACCAGCAGGCCGTGGGCCCCGGCCGCCTCGGCCTGGCGGGCGAGGTCGGCGCTGTGGTGCGTGTCGTTGGTGCCGACACCGGCCACCACGTGGGCGCGGTCCCCCACCGCTTCCACGACGGCGCGAACCAGCCGGGCCTTCTCGGCGTCGCTGGTGGTCGGGGACTCACCGGTGGTGCCGTTGAGGACGAGGCCGTCGTTGCCTGCGTCGACGAGGTGTGCGGCGAGGCGCTGGGCGCCGTCGAGGTCGAGCCCGCCGTCAGCGGTGAACGGGGTCACCATCGCGGTCAGGACCCGGCCGAACGGCGTCTGGGGGGTGGAGGTCGGAGCCATGCGTCCAAAACTACTCGTAGGCGGTGGGGCGGTACCCAGGCCGGTCCAGGGTTCGGACAGGTGTGGCGCGCGGAGCGGCACAAAGATGGGATTCCGGTGCTGCATGCTCGGGGGTTCACGCAGCACCGGAATCCGTGTCACGAGCGTAGGGAGCGGCTAGAAAAGCCGCAATCCAGACATGCCAGGCAAGCCGCCCATATGCCTGTCTCCCCAGGTCAGGGGGCGACCCGGCCGTGCTTCTCGAAGGCCGCATGGGTGAGCGGCATGAGCCGGGCCCACTGCTCCTCCATCTGCTCGGCGACCATCTCGATCTCGCGCTGCGGGAACGACGGCACCGCGGCGTTCTCCTTCTTGGTCCGCAGCGACAGGAAGTGCATCAGCGAGCGGGCGTTGCAGGTCGCGTACATCGAGGAGAACAGGCCGACCGGCAGCACGGCCCGGGCCACCTCGCGGGCGACACCGGCCGCCAGCATCTCCTGGTACGCCCGGTAGGCCCCCTGGTAGGCGGCCTCCATCTGCTCGGCGACCACGTCGAACTGCTTCGGCGTGCCCTCGACGAACTCGTAGCGCCCCGGGCGGCCCTGCTGGACGAGCTTGCGCTGCTCCCCGGGCACGTAGAACACCGGCTGCAGCTCGCGGTAGCGGCCGGACTCCTCGTTGTACGACCAGCCGCTGCGGTGGCGGTGGAACTCCCGGAAGACGAAGATCGGCGCGCTGATGAAGAAGGTCATCGAGTTGTGCTCGAACGGCGTACCGTGCCGGTCCCGCATCAGGTAGTTGATCAGACCGGTGGACTTCTCCGGGTCCTGCTGCAACGCCTCCAGGGACTGCTCCCCGGCCGTCGAGACCCGGGCCGCCCAGATGACGTCCGAGTCGGCGGCGGAGCTGCGGACCAGCTCCACGGTGACATCGCTGCGGAACCTGGGGGCGGTGGGTTCGTCGGTCACGCGGTACTCCTTGCGGGTTCGTTGGTGCGGTGCAGCCGGATCGCGTGCTGCATGGTCTTACGGGCGCGCGGGGTGTCGCCGGCGTCGGCGTACGCCACCGCGAGGCGGAAGAAGACCCGCCAGTCGCCGGGCGAGGCCTCCGCCTCGGCCTTGCGGCGGGCGAACACCGCGTCGGCCGAGTCCCGGTCGATCCGGCCGCCGGCGGTGCGCTTCAGCTCGTCCACCGGCAGGCCGCCCTCGGCCTCCAGCTCGCGGGCGAGCCGCTCGCTGGCCCGGCCGAAGCGGACGGTCTGGCGCAGGAACCAGACCCCGATCGGCGGGACGACGAAGGCGCACAGGCCCAGGCCGATGCCGAGCGGCTTGCCGGTGGCGATCAGCTGGACGCCCTCGCCGACGCAGACCAGGGCCACCAGCAGCAGCACGCCGGAGAGGACGAAGAAACCGGTACGGGAGGTCACCGGTCGCTCACAGGTCCAGGAAGTTCTCAAGGCCCACGGTGAGACCGTGGTTCTCGACGACCTTGCGCACCCCGAGCAGGATGCCCGGCATGAAGCTGCTGTGGTGCAGCGAGTCGTGCCGGATGGTGAGGGTCTCGCCGGTGTCGCCGAACATCACCTGCTGGTGCGCCAGCAGACCGCGCAGCCGGACGGCGTGCACCGGGATCCCGTCCACGTCCGCGCCGCGGGCACCGGGCAGGCTGTGCGTGGTCGGGTCCTGCTGCGGCGGGCGGCCGGCCTCGGCGCGGGCCGCGGCGATCAGCTGCGCGGTCCGGGTGGCCGTACCGCTCGGCGCGTCGGCCTTGCGGTCGTGGTGCAGCTCGACGACCTCGACCGACTCGAAGTACCTGGCGGCGGTCTGGGCGAACTTCATGCCCAGCACCGCGCCCAGCGAGAAGTTCGGCGCGACCAGCACACCGAGCGGCCGCGGCTCGCCGCCCGGCATCAGCCAGCCCTCCAGCTCGCCCAGCCGCGCGTCGTCCCAGCCGGTGGTCCCGGTGACGACGTGGATGCCGTGGTGGACGCAGTAGTCGAGGTTGGCCATCACCGAGTCGGGGTGGGTCAGCTCGACAGCGACCTGGGCCCCGGCCCGGGTCAGCTCGTCGAGGTCCGATCCCCGGCCCAGGGCGGCGACCAGCTCCAGGTCGGGGGCGGCCTCGACGGCCTTGACCGCCTCGGAGCCGATCCGGCCCTTGGCGCCGATCACGGCGACACGCAGCGTCATGGTGAGAAGTCCCTTCAGACCAGCAGGTCGGCGAGCCGGGCGGCCCGCTTGTCGTTGATCGGACCGATCAGCGCCAGCGAAGGCCGGTGCGCGCCCAGCACATCACGGGCCACCGCGTGGACGTCGTCCAGGGTCACGGCCGCGATCCTCGCCAGCATGTCGTCCACCGAGAGGTGGTGGCCGTAGCTCAGCTCGGCCTTGCCGATCCGGTTCATCAGGGAGCCGGTGTCCTCCATGCCGAGCACGGTGGAGCCGGAGATCTGGCCGATCGCCCGGCGCAGCTCCTCCTCGGTGATGCCGTCGGCGACCACCTTGGCGAGCTCCTCGCGGCAGATCCGCAGCACCTCCTCGACGCGCTTGGGCTGGCAGCCGGCGTAGATGCCGAACAGGCCGCTGTCCGCGTAGGAGGACGAGTACGAGTACACCGAGTACGCCAGGCCGCGCTTCTCCCGGACCTCCTGGAACAGCCGCGAGCTCATCCCGCCGCCGAGTGCCGCGTTCAGCACGCCCATCGCCCAGCGGCGCTCGTCGTGGCGCGGCACCCCGGGCACGCCGAGCACCAGGTGGGCCTGCTCGGTGGAGCGGTTGAGCACCTCGACCTTGCCGGCGGTGCGCACGGCCTTGACGCCGCGGCGGGCCTCGGCGGGCTCGGCCCCGGAGCGCGCCAGCAGCGCCGCGAAGGCCTTCTCGACCTGGCGGACCACCTTGCGGTGGTCGAGATTGCCGGCCGCGGCGACGACCAGGTGCTCGGGCTTGTAGCGGCGGTGGAAGAACCCGGCGATCTGGTCGCGGGTGAGCCCGTTGACCGTCTCCTGGGTGCCGAGGATCGGGCGGCCGAGCGGGCCGCTACCGAAGATCACCTTGGCGAAGAGGTCGTGCACCACGTCACCCGGGTCGTCCTCCGCCATCGCCATCTCCTCCAGGATGACGCCGCGCTCGGCCTCGACGTCCTCCGGGCGGATCAGCGAGCCGGTGAGCATGTCGCACACCACGTCGATGGCGAGCGGCAGGTCGGTGTCGAGCACCCTGGCGTAGTAGCAGGTGTTCTCCTTGGCGGTGAAGGCGTTCATCTCACCGCCGACCGCGTCCAGGGCGGCCGAGATGTCCAGCGCGCTGCGCCGCTCGGTGCCCTTGAAGAGCAGGTGCTCCAGGTAGTGCGTGGCTCCGTTGAGCTGGGGGGTCTCGTCCCGCGAACCGACTCCGACCCAGATGCCGAAGGTCGCGGAGCGCACCGTCGGCAGGGTCTCGGTGACGACCCGCAGGCCGCCGGGGAGGACGGTGCGGCGCACCGTGCCGGCGCCGTCCACGCCCTTGAGCAGGGTCCGGGTGGTGCCGGGGCGCTGCTTCGCCGCCGAGGCCTGGGCCACGGGGTGTACCTCCGTAGAAAGCATGTGCAACAACAGGGTGCGGCCCGCACGCCGACGGGGCGTGCGGGCCGCGGCCGCTTCTATCGAACCGGGGGGCTAGCGGCGCTTCACTCGGAAGCGGCCTCGCCACCCTCTTCGCCCTCGACGACCGGGATCAGCGAGAGCTTGCCGCGCGGGTCGATCTCGGCGATCTCGACCTGGACCTTGGCGCCGACGGCGAGCACGTCCTCGACGTTCTCCACGCGCTTGCCACCGGCCAGCTTGCGGATCTGCGAGATGTGCAGCAGGCCGTCCTTGCCCGGCATGAGCGAAACGAACGCGCCGAACGTCGTGGTCTTCACCACGGTGCCCAGGTAGCGCTCCCCGACCTCCGGCATGGTCGGGTTGGCGATCTGGTTGATCGTCGTACGGGCAGCCTCCGCCGAGGGACCGTCGACCGCACCGATGTAGATGGTGCCGTCGTCCTCGATGGTGATGTCCGCGCCGGTGTCCTCCTGGATCTGGTTGATCATCTTGCCCTTGGGGCCGATGACCTCACCGATCTTGTCCACCGGGATCTTGATGGTGATGATGCGCGGCGCGTTCGGCGACATCTCGTCGGGCGCGTCGATGGCCTCGTTCATCACGTCGAGGATGTGCAGGCGGGCGTCCTTGGCCTGCTTCAGCGCGGCGGCCAGCACGGAGGCCGGGATGCCGTTCAGCTTGGTGTCCAGCTGCAGCGCGGTGATGAAGTTGCGGGTACCGGCGACCTTGAAGTCCATGTCGCCGTACGCGTCCTCGGCGCCCAGGATGTCGGTCAGCGCGACGTAGTGCGTCTCGCCGTCGATCTCCTGCGAGATGAGGCCCATGGCGATACCGGCGACGGCGGCCTTCAGCGGCACACCGGCGTTCAGCAGCGACATGGTGGAGGCGCAGACCGAGCCCATCGAGGTGGAGCCGTTGGAGCTCAGCGCCTCGGAGACCTGGCGGATCGCGTAGGGGAACTCCTCGCGGGTCGGCAGCACGGGCAGGATCGCCCGCTCCGCCAGCGCGCCGTGGCCGATCTCGCGGCGCTTGGGCGAGCCCACGCGGCCGGTCTCGCCGACCGAGTACGGCGGGAAGTTGTAGTTGTGCATGTAGCGGCGACGCGTCTCCGGGGAGAGCGTGTCCAGCTGCTGCTCCATGCGCAGCATGTTCAGCGTGGTGACACCCAGGATCTGGGTCTCGCCGCGCTCGAACAGGGCCGAGCCGTGGACGCGCGGGATGGCCTCGACCTCGGCGGCCAGGGTGCGGATGTCGGTGACACCGCGGCCGTCGATGCGGACCTTGTCCTTGATGACGCGCTCGCGCACGACCTTCTTGGTCAGCGCGTTGTACGCGGCGCTGATCTCCTTCTCGCGACCCTCGAACTCCGGCAGGAGCTTCTCGGCGGCGATCGCCTTGACGCGGTCCAGCTCGTTGTTGCGCTCCTGCTTGCCCGGGATGGTGAGCGCCTGGGCCAGCTCGTCCTTGACCGCGGCGGTCAGGGCGGCGAGCACGTCGTCCTGGTAGTCCAGGAAGACCGGGAACTCGCCGGTGGGCTTGGCGGCCTGGGCGGCCAGCTGGGACTGCGCGGCGCAGAGCACCTTGATGAACGGCTTCGCGGCGTCCAGACCGGCGGCGACGACGTCCTCGGTCGGCGCCTCGGCGCCGCCCTCGACCAGCTTGATGGTCTTGTCGGTGGCCTCGGCCTCGACCATCATGATCGCGACGTCACCGTCGGGCAGGACGCGGCCGGCGACGACCATGTCGAAGACGGCCGACTCCAGCTCGGAGTGGGTCGGGAAGGCCACCCACTGGCCCTTGATCAGCGCGACGCGGACGCCGCCGATCGGGCCGGAGAACGGCAGGCCCGCCAGCTGGGTGGACGCGGAGGCGGCGTTGATGGCCACCACGTCGTACAGGTGGTCGGGGTTGAGCGCCATCACGGTGACGACGACCTGGATCTCGTTGCGCAGGCCCTTGACGAAGGACGGGCGCAGCGGGCGGTCGATCAGGCGGCAGGTGAGGATCGCGTCCTCGGAGGGCCGGCCCTCGCGACGGAAGAACGAGCCGGGGATGCGCCCGGCGGCGTACATCCGCTCCTCGACGTCCACGGTCAGCGGGAAGAAGTCGAAGTGCTCCTTCGGCTGCTTGGAGGCGCTGGTGGCCGACAGCACCATGGTGTCGTCGTCCAGGTAGGCCACGGCGGAGCCGGCGGCCTGACGGGCCAGGCGGCCCGTCTCGAAGCGGATGGTACGGGTGCCGAAGGAACCGTTGTCGATCACGGCTTCGGCGTAGAACACGTTCTCTTCCACCTGGAAGATCTCCTCTTTCGTACGTCTCCGGGAGAGCGCCCCCGCGCATCGCTGCCGGTGGCCCGGGGCCCTCGTGCGCTCTTGCGCAGAGGAAGGCAGTCGGGCCGGTCTTCGATCGAAGCCTCCGGTGGGCCCCGCTCGGTCTGCGGGGCTTCCGGCGGCCACTACCGAGGACCGGCGCCTCTCGGCTGCCGGGCCGGGGCGGGCGGTCCGCGTCTGGACGCTCTCTCGGATGCGGGCGGCTTCCGTTTGAAGCCTTCGTCCCGCGGGGGGTCGGGGTCCTTCGCCCGGGTGGCGCGGTGTCGCGCCATCACCCGGCATGCCCACAACCCTACGGTGCAATCCTCGGCCACCAGGGGAGGTGCGCGCGAGTTGTTATGCGGTGCCGGGTCGCGGGTCGGCGACCGCGGCATACGCGCGAGGGGCGGCTCCCCCGGTGTGGGGAGCCGCCCCGAGCGGCGGTCTTAGCGGGCGCCACCGGCGGCACCGCGGCGGATGCCCAGGCGGTCGACGAGCGTACGGAAGCGCTCGATGTCCTTCTTGGCCAGGTACTGCAGCAGGCGGCGGCGCTGGCCGACCAGGATCAGCAGGCCACGACGCGAGTGGTGGTCGTGCTTGTGGGCCTTGAGGTGCTCGGTCAGGTCCGAGATGCGGCGCGAGAGCATGGCGACCTGGACCTCGGGGGAGCCGGTGTCGCCCTCCTTCTGGCCGAACTCGGCGAAGATCTGCTTCTTGACGTCAGAGGCGAGAGCCACTGCAACTCCTTTGAGGTGGTACCGAGCGGGCCTGGTCTACGGCACAGGACTCTGCGAGAACTCGGTGTCGTGACTGAGTGCGGCCGGCGGTCGGCGACCCGCGAGGGGCGGACACCCTGCTGCACTCGAAGGGCAAGCGTACCAGTGTGCCCGGTGCGACCGGTCAGCCGGTGGCACCGCGGACCAGGCCGTAGACCTCCAGCACGCCCAGCGCCAGCGGGACGAGGGCGATCAGGGTGAGGCTGTCGACCAGGTCCAGGATGCGCCCCCAGAACGGCGAGACGCCGAGCCGGGGCACCACCAGGGCGATCGCGGTGAGCACCGCGGCGCCGAAGGCGATCGAGGTGGCCAGCCAGATGGTGCGCAGGTCCACGTCGGTGGAGCTGGCGGCCTTCAGGATGAACAGCGGGGTGTGCAGCGAGAGGCCGACGATCAGCAGCGACAGGCCGAACAGGCCGGCGATGGTGAGGCTGAAGACCTGCGCGGTGTAGCGGAACAGCCGGGCGCGCAGCATGGTGGCGATGCCGAGGGTGAGGGCGAGCAGCTCCGGGAAGAGCTCGTCGGTGAAGCCGAGGACGGCGCAGGTGCCGACGATCACCGCGGCGCAGCCGCCGACCAGGCCGACCAGCACCTCGTGGCCGCGGCGGGCCTGGTGGGCGATGCGCTCGTACTGGACGGCCTCGGCGCGGCCGGCCTCCTCGTCGTAGTCCCGGCTGCGGGTCCGGGTCTGGCCGGGGGCGCTGAAGCCGACGGGCAGCCGGGCGAACCGGGCGGAGAGGCCGGGCAGGAAGCCGATCACGGCGACGGCGGCGACGCCGGTGACCGCGGCGATGTGGTTGGCCGGGGTCGACGGCAGCAGGACGGCCGCGAAGGTGGCCAGCGCGCCGGCGGCGGACACGAAGGCGGCGGCCACGAACAGCGAGTCCTTCTCCGGCAGCAGGCCGACCAGCAGGACGGCCACCACCAGGACGGCGACGCAGCCGGTGAGGAACTGGAGCCGGCCCGGGCCGTCCCACGGGTGGGCGACCGCGATGAGGCCGCTGCCGCCGATCAGGGCGTGCGGCAGCGCGCCGAGGCCGAGCGCGAGCGCGGCCCAGGCGTCCTGGTACACCCGGGCGCGGACGCCGGCCAGGGCGGTGAGCACGACGGCGATGACGCCGGACAGGACGCCGGGCAGGCCGTGCATGTCGTGGCGCAGGTCGGAGAACCAGAGCGCGAAGCCGAGCAGGGTGAGCAGCACGCCGGCGCCGATCAGGCCGAAGGCCCGCATCAACTCGGGGCTCCAGAACCGGCGGTCGGCCTCGACGGCGGTGGCGATGGCGTCGGCGACGTCGTCGTAGACGGCCGGCGGCAGCGACTCGGCGAACGGGCGCAGGCTGAGCAGGTCGCCGTCGCGGACCTGCTGCGCGGCGAGCGGCAGACCGCTGTCGAGCACGGTGCCGTCGCGGCGGACCAGGTGGAAGCCGGTCGGGGCGCCGTCGGGCTGGGTCTGCCCGGAGAGCCGCAGCACCTCGGGGTAGACGTCGGCGAGCGGGACGTCCTCGGGCAGGGCGACGTCGATCCGGCTGTCCGGGGCGACGACGGTGACGCGGCAGAAGCCGGTCGCGGCGGAGGTGCTCATGCCCCCACCTCGCGGACGCTCGACGCGTGCCGGGAACGGCGCGCTTCCCTGACGAGTGGCTCGTTCCGCTCGCTCACTGCGCACCCCTCGATCGCTCGACGCACTGGGCGCTCCCCCTTGTTGACGGTGCCGCTGTACCGGCGGCGGTTCCTGCTGGCTGCTGGCGCGGGCCGGTCGGGGCTGGAACTGACTCGATCCGGCCATGAGTTGGCGCGGCGTTACCCTACCCGTTCCGTTCCGGCCCACCGGCGCGCAGGGGCCGGTGGAACGGCGGCCGGCGGGGCCCCGGGCACCACGGGGCCGCCCTGGCTGATCCGCCGGAACGCGCCCCAGTAGGATCGGCCCCTGCGCAAGGCGACGGGGGCAGGGGCCGCGCTCCTCCCCGGGTGCCTGCGGTCGGCGGAGCGGGGGCGGCGTCACACGGGGCGCCCTCACCCGTACGTATCCAGTTTGCGTGAGGGCTGATGCCGAAGTGAACGATCAGACCGTTCGAAACCGCGGGGTGGGGTGCGTATGAGCGTGATCACGGTCAAGCGCCCCGCGCGGGCCTATCCCCCGGCGGTGCCGGACGAACCGGTGGAGTTGGTCACCCCGCCCGAGCTGCCCCGGTCGGGCGGCGAGGACTGGATGATGAGCCTGCTGCCGATGCTCGGCATGGGCGGGTCGGCGGTGTTCTTCTTCTCGCCCGGCGCACAGGCCCCGATGAAGATCATGGGCGGCCTGATGGTCGTCTCGACCGTCGGCATGGCGCTGGCGCAGATCGTGCGGGCGCGCAAGGGCGGTTCCACCGCCACCGCCGACGAGCGGCGCGACTACCTGAAGTACCTGCAGCAGATGCGCCGCCAGGTCCGCCGCACGGCGGAGCGCCAGCGCGGCGCGCAGCTGTTCCTGAACCCGGAGCCGGACCAGCTCTGGTCGATCGTCGCGGACGGCCGCCGGCTCTGGGAACGCCGCACCGGGGACGCCGACTTCGCCCAGATCCGGGTCGGCCGGGGGCCGGTCCAGCTGTCGACCCCGCTGGTGGCGCCGCAGACCGCGCCGATGGAGGAGCTGGAGCCGCTCGCCGCGGCCGCCATGCACACCTTCCTCAAGGCCCACGGCACGCTGCAGGACCTGCCGTTGGCGGTCTCGCTGCGCGCCTTCTACCACATCACGGTGTGCGGCGACCCGGACACCGTGTACGGCAACGTCCGGGCGATGATCGCCCAGTTGACGACGCTGCACTCGCCGGACGACCTGCTGGTGACGGTGGCCGCGGCGCCGGGCGCGGTGGAGGAGTGGGAGTGGACCAAGTGGCTCCCGCACAACCAGCACCGCAAGGACAGCGACGGCGCGGGTTCGCGCCGGCTGATCGCCACCGGCCTCGGTGAGCTGGAGTACCTGCTCCAGGACGAACTGGCGGGGCGCCAGCGCTTCGTGCGCGACGCGGCGCCGTCCTCGGACCAGCCGCACATCATCGTCGTGATGGACGGCGCGTCCGTCCCGCACGACTCGCTGCTGGCCGGCGCCGAGGGCGTGCACGGGGTGACCATCGTCGAGGTGGTCCCGGGCGACCTGGACGAGCCGACCGGCCACCTGATCGTGACGGTGACCCCGGACGAGCTGGTGCTGCGTTCGGCCTCCGGCGCGACGTACTCCGGCACCCCGGACACGCTCTCCACCTGGCAGTCCGAGGCCCTGGCCCGGCAGCTGGCGCCGTACCGGATCTCGGCCGGCGGCGACGACGAACCGCTGCTGTCCAACCTGGACTTCACCGAGCTGATGAACTCGGGCGACCCGGGCTCGTTCGACGTGACGCGCAGCTGGCGGACGCGGGCGCAGCACGAGAAGCTGCGGGTGCCGATCGGCGTCGGGGCCGGCGGCGAGCACGTCTACCTGGACATCAAGGAGGCGGCGCTCGAAGGCATGGGCCCGCACGGCCTCTGCGTCGGCGCGACCGGCTCCGGCAAGTCGGAGCTGCTGCGCACCCTGGTGCTGGGCCTGGCGATGACGCACTCCTCGGAGACGCTGAACTTCGTCCTCGCGGACTTCAAGGGCGGCGCGACCTTCGCCGGGATGGCGGACATGCCGCACACCTCGGCGGTGATCACCAACCTGGAGGGCGAGCTCACCCTGGTCGACCGCATGCGCGACGCGATCGAGGGCGAGATGAACCGCCGGCAGGAGCTGCTGCGCTCGGCCGGCAACTACGCCAACCTCAACGAGTACGAGCGGGCGCGCGCGGCGGGTGCGGCGCTGGACCCGCTGCCCTCGCTGGTGCTGATCATCGACGAGTTCTCCGAGCTGCTCACCGCGAAGCCGGACTTCATCGACATGTTCATCCAGATCGGCCGGATCGGCCGTTCGCTGGGCGTGCACCTGCTGCTGGCCTCGCAGCGCCTGGAGGAGGGCAAGCTGCGCGGTCTGGACACCTACCTGTCGTACCGGATCGGTCTGCGCACCTTCTCGGCGGCCGAGTCGCGGGCGGCCATCGGCGTGCCGGACGCGTACCACCTGCCGCCGGTGCCGGGTGTCGGCTACCTGAAGTTCGGCACCGACGTGATGGACCGGTTCAAGGCCGCGTACGTCTCGGGGCCCTACCGGGCGCCGGGGCAGCAGCGGTCGACCGGCGGGCGGCTGGTGACGGCGCAGCCGGTGCTGTTCACCGCGGCCGAGGTGCCGGTGCTGGAGCCGCCGGTGCAGGAGGTGGAGCCGGAGGTCGTGGAGCAGGACGACGCGCTGGTCGACACCGTGCTGGACGTCTTCGTGCAGCGGATGGCGGGGCAGGGCCCGGCCGCGCACCAGGTGTGGCTGCCGCCGCTGGACGAGGCGCCCAGCGTCGACCAGTTGCTGCCGCCGCTGCAGGCGACCGCGGAGCGCGGTCTCACCTCGCCGGGCTTCGGCGCGCTGGGCCGGCTCAACGTGCCGGTCGGCATCGTGGACCGGCCGCGCGAGCAGCGCCGCGACGTGCTGCACCAGGACTACTCGGGTGCGGCCGGTCACGGTCTGATCGTGGGCGGCCCGCGGTCCGGCAAGTCGACGCTGGTGCGCACCACGGTGGCCGGGTTCGCGCTCACCCACACGCCGCTGGAGGCGCAGTTCTACCTGCTGGACTTCGGTGGCGGCGGCTTCCAGTCGCTGCAGGGCCTGCCGCACGTCGGCGGGGTGGCCGGCCGTCTGGACGCCGAGAAGGTGCGCCGGATGATCAGCGAGGTGCACGGGGTGCTGAACCGGCGCGAGGAGCTGTTCCGGGCGACCGGGATCGACTCGATCGCCACCTACCGGGCCCGGCGGGCCAGCGGTCAGCTGCCGGACGAGCAGTTCGGCGACGTCTTCCTGATGATCGACGGCTGGAACACCTTCAAGCAGGAGTTCGAGATGCTGGAGCCGGTGATCGGGGACGTCGCCCAGCGCGGTCTCGGGTACGGCGTCCACCTGATCATCACGGCGGCCCGCTACGCGGAGGTCCGCCCGGCGCTGAAGGACCTGCTGCAGAACCGGACCGAGCTCAAGCTCGGTGACGCGATGGAGTCCGAGGTGGACCGCCGGGTGGCGCAGAACATCCCGGCCCTGCCGGGGCGCGGCGTCACCTCCGGCAAGCTGCACTTCCTCTCCGGCCTGCCCCGGCTGGACGGCTCGTCCTCGGTGGACGACCTCCAGGACGGGGTGACCGCGCTGGTCGCCGCCGTGGACGCGGCCTGGACGGGCCCGCGCGCGCCGCAGGTCCGGATGCTGCCGGCGGTGCTGGACGGCCACTCGCTGCCGAAGGGCTTCGAGTACCCGGAGCGCGGGGTCGCCTTCGGCGTGGACGAGGTCGAGCTGGCGCCGGCGTTCGTCAACTTCGAGACGGACCCGCTGTTCATCGTCTTCGGCGACACCGAGTCCGGTAAGTCGGCGACGCTGCGGATGCTGATCAAGCAGATCACCGAGCGGTACACCCCGGACCAGGCCGGCATCGTGGTCGGCGACTACCGGCGCGCGCTGCTCGGCGCGGTGCCGCAGGAGTACCTGGTCGAGTACGCGGCCGCGCAGCCGGCCATGACCAGCATCGTGGAGATGCTGCGCGGGGCCTGCTCGCGCCGGCTCCCCGGTCCGGACGTGACCGCCGACCAGCTGCGCAACCGCAGCTGGTACAGCGGCAAGGACATGTTCGTGATCGTGGACGACTACGAGCTGGTGGCGACCGGTTCGGGGAACCCGCTGGCGCCGCTGGCCGAGTTCCTGCCGTTCGCCCGGGACATCGGCCTGCGCATGATCATCGCGCGGAGCGCGGGCGGCGCCGGGCGTTCGCTCTACGAGCCGGTGATGCAGCGGATGCGGGAGCTGGGCGGCCAGGGCGTGATCCTCTCCGGCAACAAGGACGAGGGCGCGCTGCTGGGCACGGTCAAGCCGCAGCCGCTGCCGCCGGGCCGGGGCGTGTTCGTCTCGCGTCGGATCACCAGCGGGCAGATGGTGCAGACGGGCTGGTTGCCGTCGGCGTAGCGGGAGCGGCCGCCCCCGGTGGCGGTGACGGAAAGTGAGGGAAGGGGTCGGGTTCCGAGGAGCCCGGCCCCTTCCGCGTCCACGTGCTGAAACGTTATGGAGATCTTTCCGGCCCTGGGCTGCGGTTCCCGCACCCCGGGCGGGCGGTGACCGGCGCCGGGAAGCCGCCTGGGCGACCTTCTCCGAGCCGGTCATCAGCCTTGGAATGAGCGCACGCAATGCTCCGTTCACCTTGGATTCAAGCGCGATGTGGCAGAGGTAACAAGTCGGACATGCGTGACAATCACCGTCGGTGATCATCGGATCGCATGTTTATGCCCACCTTCGCAACGGATTCCGAAGCATTTCCGGCATTGACGCAGTCATTACGGCCAGGGTTCCATGACGGCCCGGGAGCGAAGGACCAGAACCCCACAGCAGCAAGCCAGCGGAGGCGATACCGCTCCCTCTCCAGGACCGCACAGAGCCGATCGGAAGCCACATGACCGACACGCTTCGCCCGCCACACGCCGTAGCCCCCACTACGGCGGCCGAGGGCGCCGCCTCCCCCCAGACGCTCAAGCGCTCGATCGGCGTCGTGGGCGGGACCCTGCTCACGCTGTCCTGCGTCACCCCGGCCTCCACGCTCTTC
This sequence comes from Kitasatospora sp. NPDC022856, assembly GCF_055561235.1. Lineage (NCBI taxonomy): Bacteria > Bacillati > Actinomycetota > Actinomycetes > Kitasatosporales > Streptomycetaceae > Kitasatospora > Kitasatospora sp. NPDC022856. The sequence continues at coordinate 16,380 of NZ_JBVHHE010000033.1, forward strand.
GTGATCGTCCCGGAACTGTTCTCCAGCATCGGCAGCGCCACCGCGCTGGCCATCGCGATCGGCTCGGTGCTCTGCATCGCGGTCGCCTTCTGCTACTCCGAACTCGGCACCCTGATCCCCAGCGCCGGCGGCGAGTACGCGATGGTCGGCACCCTGGCCGGGCGACTGGCCGGCTGGCTGGTCTTCGTGCTCTCGCTGATCGTGGTGCTGATCGTCCCCTCGGTGATCGCCCTCGGCACCGCCGACTACCTCGCCCCGGTGCTGCACGTCGACAAGCCGATCGCCGGCGCCGCGGTGATGCTCGCCGCCACCCTGGCCGGTCTGCTGGACCTGCGCGCCAACGCCTGGATCACCGGCGTCTTCCTGGTCCTGGAGGTCGTCGCCGCCGGTGTGGTGTCGGTGCTCGGCTTCGCCCACGCCAACGGCGACGCGCCCAGCCTGCTGCACGGGGTGGTCGCCGGCGACGGCGGCGCCACCACCACGGTGAGCATCGGCGCCATCGTCGGCGCGCTCGGCATCGCCCTCTTCATCACCCAGGGCTTCTCCACCGCGGTCTACCTCTCCGAGGAACTGGAGGACCCGCGCCGCAACGTCTCGCGCACCGTGCTGTGGACCCTCGGCATCTCCGCCGCGGTCATCCTGATCCCGGTCACCGCGATCACCATGGGCGCCCCCGACCTGGCCACCCTGACCTCCGGCGACATCTCCGGCATGGTCACCGCGTGGAGCAACTCCGCCGTCGGCACCTTCATCAGCCTCTGCGTGGCGCTGGCGATCATCAACGCCGGCATCGTCATGGTCATCCAGAACTCCCGGGTGCTGTTCGCCTCGGCACGCGACAAGGCCTGGCCCGAGCCGGTCAACAAGGCCTTCTCCACCCTGGGCCGGTTCGGCTCACCGTGGGTGGCCACGCTGGCCGTGGGCCTGCCGGGCGCCGCGCTCTGCTTCGTCAAGGGCGAGCTGCTCAGCGAGATCACCGGCGTCGCCGTCACCGGGATGTACCTGCTGGTCGCGATCGCCGCGCTGCTGTCGCGCCGCGATCGGCACAAGCACGCCACCGCCTGGCGGATGCCGCTCTGGCCGGCCGTCCCGGTGGTCCTGATCGTCGTGCTGGTCTACATCATCACCCAGCTGGACACCGTGCCCCTGCTGTGGACCGGCGGCATCACCGCCGCCGCCACCCTCTACTGGCTCTTCTACCTGCGGCCCCGGCAGGAGACCCGCTGGGTGATCAGCCTGCCCGAGGACCAGCAGGCCTGACCCCGGCGGGGCCCCCCGACCCCCACCCCTCCCCCACACGGCGGTGCCCGGACCACTCCCCCTCTGGTCCGGGCACCGCCGTTCCGCACGCGCCGGCCACCCCGGGGTCGGCCGGTCGGACGCGGGCCGACCGGCCGGCGCAGGCTCGCGGCGGGGAGAAGGCTCCGGATCAGTCCGTGGGGCGCCGGCGGTGGTCGCGGAGCACCACGCCGCCGCCGATGAGCAGCGCGACGAGCAGGGCGCCGACGCCCAGGACGTAGGTCGCGGTGCGGCCGTCGCGGTCGGCCTGGGTCTCGCCGAGGCCGAGCGGCTGCGGCACGATCGGGGCGGCGGCCAGCTGGACGGGCTCGTCCGGCTTCGCCTTGTACGGCGGGTCCTCGGGTGCCTTGGTGACGGCCTTCACCGGGTCCACCACGCCCCAGCCGATGTACGCGTTCGCCTCGTGCCCGGTGCGCTGCGCGGTCTGCTCGATCCGGGCGCGCACCTGCGCCGGCTTCCACCTGGGGTGGGCGCCGAGCAGCAGCGCGGCCAGGCCGGCGACGTAGGGCGCGGCGAAGCTGGTGCCGTTGTCCACGCACTGGCCGCCCCGGGGGACGGTGGAGAGCATGTCGACGCCGGGCGCGACGACGTCCACGAAGTCGCCGTACTGGGAGAACGGGGCCCGCTCGTTGTTGCGGTCGGAGGCTCCGACGGCGAGCACGGTCGGGAACGCGGCGGGGTAGGTGTCGCCCTCCTTGCCGTCGTTGCCGGAGGAGGCGACCACCACGATGTCCTTGGCCTCGGCGGCCTCGACGGCGGCCTTCAGCTCCGCGTAGCCGCCGAAGTCGGCGTTGCCGGCGCCGCGCACGTCCTGCGAGATGTTGATGACCTTGACGCCCCGCTGGATCGCGATGTAGATCGCCTCGACCAGGGTGTAGACGTCACCGTTGCCCTCGGCGTCGTTCTGCCGGATCGACAGGATGCCGGCGTCCGGGGCGATGCCGACGAAGCCGGTCTGGTCGTAGTGGCCGGCCGCGATGATGCCCGCGACCTTGGTGCCGTGGCCGACGAGGTCGTCCTTGCCGGTGCCCTCGACCTTCTTCTTGTCCTTGTCCTTCAACAGCGAGCCGCCGTCGACCACCCGGTTCGCCAGCTGGGGGTTCTGGTCGTTGACCCCGGTGTCGATGACCGCGACGGTCACCCCCGCACCGGTGACGGTGCCGCCCTGCCAGAGCTCGTCGAGCACCATGCGCTGCAACGACCACGGCACGGCCTGCACGTTCTGGGCGTCCTTGGCGCAGTCACCGGCGGCGGCGATGCCGGGCCCGTCCGCGTGGGCCGGGGCGGCCAGCGGACCGCCGAGCACCGCGAGCGCGGCCACCGTCGCGGCCGCCTTCCGGTACCTGACTACGGACACCCTGCCACCCCTCTTGTCGTCCACCCGTGTTGCGCGCCAGGGGCGGGTGCCCGGACCGGGCACCCGCCCCTTCGGCGGAATCGATCGCCCCCACGACCGGGGGCGGGATCCGTCAGCCCCAGAGCTTGGCGTTGTTGTTCTCGGTGCTGTTGTAGCTCTCGGCCGCCTTGTCCAGCGAGCCGGCGATCTGGGACAGCACCTGCTGCAGGTGGCTGGCGCGGGAGTCCCACTTCGCCTGGTGGGCCTGGTAGCCCTGCTGAGCGGCACCCTCCCAGCTGGAGGCGATCTTGGTCACGCCCGCCTTCAGCTCCTCAAGCTGGGAGTTGATGCGGTTGGCGGTGGCGCGAACCTCGCTGCCGGCGTTCCGGACAGTTTCGAAGTTGACGAGAATGTGGTCGGACACGATGTCTCCTTGTCGAGGAACCGACGCGCTCCCTCACCAGGGGCCGCCGGTGAATGACCTGGCAGAGAGGGGATCAGATCTTGCCGGCGCCGAACGCCGCCTGCTGGTCCGCGTCGGTCGCCGAGTACTGCTTGGTCGTGATCTCGATCGCGCTCTTGATCGCCTTCAGCGACTTGTTGAGCTCGACCGCGTCCTCGTTGAACTGGCCCTGAAGGGTCTTGTAGGCCGTGGCCGCCTGACCCTGCCAACCGCCGGCGATCGAACCCACCAGGCTGTCGAGCTTGCGAATCTCGCCCTCGATCTGGCCGATGACCTCGTCCATGTGCTTGGCGAAAGCCAGCATCTCCTGAGCGGTCGTCTTGAACTGACCCATGCTCTACCGTCCCCCATGAGACAGACATTGTGTCCGGACCGCCGTTCCCGGCCGGTCCGCCGCATCACCGGTGTGATGTCCAGCAGCACTGTAGTCGGCACACGCAACTCGCCCAACACCGGGGAACCGCTAGTTACCAGACCATGACACTGGGGCCAATTCCGTTGCCGGAACGGGCCGGTCAGGCGTTCTGCTGCTGGGCCGCGGTCTTCGCGTTCAGCGCCGGACCGGACGGCACCAGGGCCGACCAGGCCAGCGGCACCGGCACCGGCTGCAGGCCCTGGTAGCCGAGCCGGGCCTGGTTGCCGCCGGCCTCGTCCTGCTGCTGACCCGGCTGCCCGGCGGCCGGGTCACCGGGCTGGACGGTCGGGGTCGCGGTGACGGTCGGGACCGGCTTGCCCGGCTGGGCGGACGGCGCGGCCTGCGCCCCCTTGCCGCCGGTGGTGTTGGCGGGGACGGCGTAGCGCAGCCCGGTCTCGGTGATCAGGTAGTCGCTGCCGGAGCCGCCCGCACCGCCGTCCAGCGCGCGGTAGAAGAGGCCCTGACCGGGAGTCACATAGGCCGAACCGACGCCGCTGCTGTGCTTCGCCGGGAAGTCCGGGCCGGCCCAGACACTGCGCCGCGGCGTCTTGCCGTCCTCGGCCATCCCGTCGAACGTGCTGCAGATCACCGGCTTCGCGTCCTTCGCCGCCTGCCAGTTGTTGGCCGGCGCCCCCGTCCTGGTCGGCCAGTCGTCGGCGTCCTTCAGCGGGGTGCTGGAGTTGAAGGCGGCGTAGTCGGCCGGCATCAGCTCGTCGATCCGCGGCGTCCGGTCGGCGTCCTGGTTGTAGAGCCCCTGCCACGCGGGATTCTGCCGGATCAGCTCGGCCTGGAGCTGGGTGACCACGAACAGCTGGTCCTTGCCCACCACGAAGTTCCGGTCGCCGTACCGGACCAGCCGACCGATCTTGCGGTCCTCCGGCTTCTGCAGCGCCACCGAGGAGTTCGGACCCTTGACGTCCGGGACCAGCCCGTCGATCTTGGGGAACTGGATCACCGAGCCGGTGACCAGGGTGTCCATCCACTCCCTCTTCACCGGCTGCGGCTTCGCGCTCGCCCCGAAGATCGCCGCCATCAGCTGCTTCTTGTCGCTCTCGGAGGTCTGCGTCCCCCCGATGGCGTGCTTGCGGCCCTGCGAGTCGATCAGGTAGAGGTTCAACTTGCTCTGGTCGATCGGCGGCTGGCCCGGGCCGGGCTGCGCGGCGACCTGCTGGTCGTCGATCTCCTTCACCAGCAGCGCCTGGTCGGTGTCCAGCACCCGGTCCTTGGCAGCCAGCGTCTTGGCGTCGGCACCGCCCGCGAGGAACAGCGCCTGATTGGCCGTCTCCTGCTTGTCGTCCGGACCGGGGCTGTCGCAGACCGACCACTTCATCGGCTTGCTCGCGTTCTCCTTGGTCGGCAGCCGGTCCGGCGCGTTCGGGATGCCGATGGTCGGGCCGTGGCTCGGGTACTTGTCGAGCACCTCGTCGGCGACCACCACCACCTTCGCGTCCACCGGCAGCACCAGCCGCGCCGAGGACATGTTCAGCACCTGGTGCAGCCGCTTGGTCTTGCCGTCCGGATCGGTCAGCACCACGTACCGGGTGGTGCTCTTCTTGCCCTGCACGATGTTCTTGCCGCTGTCCCAGCCCACCGGGGCGCTCGGCTTGAACACCCCCCAGACCCCGAACGCGCCGACCACCAGAGCGCCCACGATGACGCTCGGCAGGATCGCCTTCACCGGCCGCGGCGCGTCCTCGTCGCTGCCGCCCCCGTTGGGCAGCAGGAACGCGCCGACCGTTCGCTTCCGCGCGAAGGTGTAGGCGTTCAGCTCGTCCCGGCGTGATGCCATGCTCGTCGTCTCCCCTGTCTGACCGACATACCCCGTGGTCCGCACCCGCCGGGCGAGAGCGGCTTCGAACCCTCTACGATGCGGCAGCAGACGGTGAGTACGGTACGGGTACGGTTCGCGAACCGGCCAACCGGGCCGCGACAACTGATTCAGAGAGGGTCACTCGGGGGATGCCAAGCCAGACCGCTCCAGGGCGCCGCAGCACCGACGAGGGCAGGGGATCGCGCCGCTCCGGCCGACGGGCCCGGCCCGAACGGGGCCAGGTCGCCGAACCCGCGGCCGCCGTCGGGCCGACGGCCCCCGTACCGGTCCGCGTCCACCCCAGGCCCGGGCTGCTCGGCGGCCGGCTGAGGCTCCAGCAACTCGTGCTGGTCGAGGTCGCGGTGGCACTCGTGGCGGTCGGCTGGACGATCAGCAAGCCGGTGGCCGGCGGCTTCGGCGCCGTCGCCCTGGCGCTGGTCGTCCTCGCGGTCATCCCGCTGCGCGGACGCACCATCCCCGAGGCGGTGCGGGTGCGCGCCGCCCTGAAGGCCCGTCGCAAGCAGGCCCGGACGAACGTCCCGCCGGTCGGTACCGACCCGGCCATCGCCCCCGCGCTGGAGCTGGAACCCGCCCTGCGCACCTGCACCCACGCCACCGAGACCGACTTCGGCGGCCGGCCGATGCGCCGGGAGACCGGCATGGTCGGCGACGGCACCTTCCTCAGCTCGGTGCTGCTCGTCCAGGCCAAGGACCAGCCGCTGCGGCCGGTGCGCACCGCGCTGCCGCTGCCGCTGGACGTGATCTGCTCGGCACTGCGGGTGGACGACATCACGCTGGAGTCGGTCCAGATCGTCCAGCACACCCAGCCGGCGCCGGCCCCGCACCTGCCCGAGCAGTCGCTGGCCGCCCGCGCCTACCAGGAGCTGCCCGACGGCACCGCCACCCCCGGCCTGCGGCTGACCTGGGTGGCGCTCAAGCTCGACCCGGAGCGCGCGGCCACCGCCGTCCGCGCCCGCGGCGGCGGCGAGGAGGGCGCCCGCAAGGCCCTGCAGCGGGTCACCGACCAGCTCGCCGGGCGGCTCAACAGCGCCGGGTTCAACGCCACCGTGCTGGACGAGCGCGAGCTGATCGCCGCACTGGCCATCTCCACCTGCGCCAACCCGCTCGCCGTGGCCGGCCGCCAGGGGACCGGCAGCGGTGGCGGCAGCGGCCGCCGCACCCAGGAGAGCAACCGCTTCTGGCGGATCGACGACCGCTGGCACAGCACCTACTGGATCTCCCGGTGGCCGCAGCTCAGCCGCCCCGGCGGCGCCCCCGGCCGGATCGCCGCGCCGGACCTCGTCAACCTGATCACCGGCTCGCCCGCCCTGGCCAGCACGTTCAGCCTGACCGCCGGTCACGGCACCGGCGGTTCGGTGGCGATCAGCGGCCACGTCCGGGTGACCGGGCGCAGCGAGAGCGAGGTCGTCCAGGTCGGACGACTGGTGGAGGCCCGGGCGCAGAGCACCGGCCTCGGCCTCGCCCGACTCGACCTGGAGCAGGCCCCCGGCATGCTCGCCACCCTGCCCCTGGGAGGTGCTTCCTGATGGCGTACCAGACCTACCCGACGCCCGGCCCGCAGCCCGGTTCCACCGAGCAGCCCCGGGTCCGGCCGCGGATCCTGCCCGGCTTCGGACTGCGCGGCCCGCGCCGCGAGAAGCACGTGCTGACCACCGAGGACCTCGGCGCGCTCTCCTTCCCGGTCGGCGACGACGGCGTGCTGATCGGCGAGGACGTCCAGAAGCAGCCCGCCGTGCTCGGCCTCTTCCGGCCCAGCGCCTACGACCTGGTCCTGGTCGGCGGCGTCTGGACGGCCCAGGTCATCGCGTTGCGGGCGGCCGCCACCGGCGCCCGGATCGCCGTCGAGACCGCGCGCGGGCAGCTGTGGGGACCGATGGCGCAGGCAGCGGGCGGCGGCCAGCCGTGCGTGACCGTCCACCAGGTCGGCCGGCTCGGCCCGCAGGGCGCCTCGGTGACCTCGCCGGTGCTCGTGGTGCGCGACCTCGGCGCCCGCCCGCCGCGCAGCCGGCTCTCCGCCGCGCCCTGGCAGACCACCCTGACCCTGCTGCCCTACCTGGGCCCGAACGCGGCCCGGGTGCTGAACGCCGCCGACCTGGTCGGCGTGCAGCGGGTCTCGCCGCAGGAGGCCGAGCTGATCGGCCGGGTGCTCTCGCTCGGCCCGCAGGACATCGCCGCGCTGCCCACCCTCGGGGACGACATGACGCTCTGGACGACCCGGATGCGCCGCCAGTACGTACGGACCGTCGCCGGGCAGGCCGAGCAGCAGGTCCTGGGCGGGGCACGACGCATGGACTGACCTGCCGGGACCCGATCGCGCCCCGGGCGAGATGAGACTCCGCCTTCAACGGGGGGTGGTGCACGGCCTAGTCTTTGATGCGGCAACGGCACCGCGACGAGCGGCGGCGAACACGAGGGAGCCCTAGGTGAGCAGCGATCGGGACGGCGTCTACGTCGGCGACAACGCGGCGGAGGACGACGACGACTGGTCCGACGCGCCCGACTACACTCCCCCGTCCTGGTACGTGCAGACGGACTCCGCGGCGGCTCCGGCCGCCGGTCCGGGCCCTGGTCCGGGCGCCGGTCCGGCACCCGTCCAGGCGGGCGGAGCACCGGACGGGGCGGCCGCTCCGGCGGCGGGCGGCGGCCCGGCCGCACCGGCACCGGCACCGGCACCCGTCGTGGCACCGGTCCCCGCGCCCGTGCCCGCGGCCGAATCGTTCGTCGCACCGGCCGTTCCCCCGGCCGCGGACGGTCCGGCGGCGGCGCCGGTCGCCGCACCGGCTCCGGTGCCCGCCCCCGCGCCCGTCCCGGCCGCCGAGCCGGCCCCGGCCGTCGCGACCGCCCCGGAGACGGCTCCGCCGGTCCCCGCGCCGGCCACCCATGTCGAGGCGCAGCACGTCCCGTTCGCCGCGCCCACCGCCGGTGGGCCCGCGCCCGCCCCGGCGCCGGGCCCCGCCCCCGAACAGCCGCAGGCCGCGGCGGCCCAGCCGTGGCCGCCGGCCGACGTGGCCGCGCACCAGCAGCCCGGCCCGGCCGTGCCCCCGCCGCAGCAGCCGTACGCGGAGCCGCAGCCCTACCCCGGGCCGCCGCAGCAGGCCCAGCCGCCGGCCTACGCCGAGCCCCAGCAGCAGGCGCCGCAGCAGGCCCAGCCCCAGCCCTACGCGGACCCGCAGCCGTACGCCCAGCCGCAGCCCTACCCGGAGCCGCCGCAGCAGGCCCAGCCGTGGCCGCAGCCGGCACCGCCGCAGCAGCCGGCCGACCCCCAGGAGCAGCAGGCCGCCGCCTGGGCGGCCGCCCAGCAGGCGCCCGGCCCGCAGGCACCCGGCCCGCAGGCACCCGGCCCGCAGGCACCGCCGGTCGACCCCCGCCAGGGCGGCTGGCCGCAGCCGACCCCGTACCAGCAGCCGCCGCAGCAGCAGGCCCAGCCCCAGCAGCCCCAGCCCCAGCAGCCCCAGCCCCAGCAGCCGGGCCCCGCCCAGCCGTGGCAGCAGCAGTCCGGGGTCCCGCAGGCACCCGCCGCGTTCCAGCAGTCCGCCGCCCCGCAGCAGGTCTCGCACGGCGCACCGCTCGGCTACACGGCCGCCGTCGAGCTCTCCTCGGACCGGCTGCTGCGCAACCAGCCGAAGCAGCAGCGCCAGCAGCCGCGCTTCCAGTTCGGCGGCAAGGCCGCCGCGGCCGAGCGCGGCCGCAAGCTGGAGGTCATCCGGACGCCGGTGATGAGCTGCTACCGGATCGCGGTGATCAGCCTCAAGGGCGGCGTCGGCAAGACCACGACCACCACCGCGCTCGGCGCGACCCTGGCCAGCGAGCGCCAGGACAAGGTGATCGCGATCGACGCCAACCCGGACGCCGGCACCCTCGGCCGCCGGGTCAAGCGCCAGACCGGTGCGACCATCCGCGACCTGGTGACGGCCATCCCGCACCTGCGCAGCTACATGGACATCCGTCAGTTCACCTCCCAGGACCTGCACTCGGGCCTGGAGATCCTGGCGAACGACGTCGACCCGGCCGTCTCGACCACCTTCAACGACTCGGACTACCGCCAGGTCATCGACGTGCTGGGCCGCCAGTACCCGATCATCCTGACCGACTCCGGCACCGGCCTGCTGTACAGCGCGATGCGCGGGGTGCTGGACCTCGCCGACCAGCTGATCATCGTCTCCACGCCGAGCGTGGACGGCGCCTCCTCCGCGTCGACCACGCTGGACTGGCTCTCCGCGCACGGCTACGCCGACCTGGTGCAGCGCAGCATCACGGTGGTCTCCGGGGTCCGCGAGACCAGCAAGATGATCAAGGTCGAGGACATCGTCGCGCACTTCCAGACCCGCTGCCGCGGCGTCATCGTGGTGCCGTTCGACGAGAGCCTGGCGGCGGGCGCCGAGGTCAACCTCGACATGATGCGGCCCAAGGTCCGCGAGGCGTACTTCGAACTCGCCACCCTGGTCGGCGAGGACATCGTCCGCGCCCAGCAGGCCGCGGCCCAGCAGTCCGGCTGGCAGCAGCAGGCCCACCAGCCCCCGCAGCCCACCGCCCCCTACCCGGGCCAGCCGCAGCCGTACGCCGACCCGCAGCAGCCCTACCCGCAGCAGGCCCAGCAGCAGCCGTACCCGCAGCCGGGCCAGGGCGGCTACCCGGCCGGCGGACCCGCGCCCGGCGCGCCGTGGGCCCCGCAGCCGGGGCAGGCCCCGCCGCCCCCGCCCGGCTACGGGTACCCGCAGGCCCAGCCGGGGGCCCAGCAGCCCCCGCAGGACTGGCAGCAGCAGCCCCAGCCGCCGGCCGGCGGGTACGGCTACCCGCAGCCCCAGCCGGGCGCGCAGCCGCCGCCCCCCGCCGGGTACGGCTACCCGCAGCAGCCGCAGCCGTAGCGAACCGAAAGGGCCCGCCGGGCCGTCCACGGATCCAGGGGATCCGTGGACGGCCGGCGGGCCCTTCGGCATCCGCGACCGGTCCGGTCAGCCCCCGTCGGTGAGCTCGCGGGCCTGCTTCACGTCGTCGGCCATCCGGTCCAGCAGCGCGTCGATCGAGTCGAACTTCTCCATCCCGCGCAGGTAGGCGAGGAAGTCGACCGCGACGTGCAGCCCGTACAGGTCCAGGCCGACCCGGTCGATGGCGTACGCCTCCACGGTGCGGGCCGTACCGTCGAAGGTCGGGTTGGTGCCGACCGAGATCGCGGCCGGCATCAGCTCGCCGTCCGCCGTCAGCCAGCCCGCGTAGACGCCGTCGGCCGGGATCGCGCTGTGCGGCACCGTGTCCACGTTGGCCGTCGGGAAGCCCAGCTCGCGGCCGCGCTGGGCGCCGCGCACCACCACGCCCTCGACCCGGTGCGGGCGGCCCAGCACCTCGCCCGCGCCGGCCATGTCACCGGCCGCGACCAGCCGCCGGATGAGGGTGGAGGAGAACGGCTCGCCGTCCCCGGCCGCCCCGCGCACCTGGAGGTCGACCACCTCGACGTCGAAGTCGGCGGCCCGGCCCAGCTCGGCCAGCAGCGCGACGTCGCCCGCCGCGCGGTGCCCGAAGCGGAAGTTCGGCCCCTCGATGACCAGCCGCGCGCCCAGCGCGTCCACCAGCACCTGCCGGACGAAGGTCTCCGGGGACTCCTGGGAGAACTCGGAGGTGAACGGCAGCACCAGGACGGCGTCCACCCCGAGCGCCTCGATCAGCTCCGCGCGGCGCGGCTGCGGGGCGAGCAGCGGCGGGTGGCTGCCCGGGCGGACCACCTCGCTCGGGTGCGGGTCGAAGGTGACCACGACCGAGCGGACGCCGAGCTCACGGGCGCGCTCGACCGCCCGGTTGATGATCAGCTGGTGCCCGCGGTGCACACCGTCGAACGACCCGATGGTGACGACGCTGCGTCCCCAGTCCCCGGGGATCTCCTCCAGGCCACGCCAGCGCTGCACCCTGACCGCTCCTTGTTCCCTACGGCGCGTACCTTCTGTACGCTCAAACGCTCAAACCCGAACCCCTATAGCGTGCCATGCGCCCGCCCCTGCTTCGGCACCGGAAGGCGGGTTGGGCGCACCGCCGGCTGTCCGGTCCCGGACACCGGGGTGGGAACCGGCTCCGGCGGGGTCGCCCGGTCCGCCTCCCGCCCGGCCTCGGCGGCGGCCTCCCGCGGGTCGCGCCCGGCCGCCGCCGGCTCCCGCAGCCGGGCCGACCGGGGGTCGGCGGGCCGGGCCGGGGCCTCGCCCTCGGGCCACCGGGCCAGCAGCAGCGCGAACGCCGCCGAACGGCCCGCGCAGCGGGCCAGCAGCTCGTCCGCGTCCGTGAGCCCGGCCGCGGCGCGGGCCAGCACCGTCCGGGCCCGCGCCGGGCGCTCGGCCGCGCAGTGCTCGGCCAGCCGCTCCACGACGGCGGCGAGCACCTCCTGGTCGCCCTCGGTGGCCAGCAGGGTGTCCAGGAGTTCGCAGCGCAGGGCGTCGGCCTCGGCATCGGCCACCGGGACCGCCAGCACCTGGGCGAACGGCCGCCGCACCGCCACCGGACCGGCCGCCAGGGCGCTGCCGAGCAGCACCCGCAGCTCCAGCCGGGCGGCCGGTCCCCCGGCGGCGCCGCGCGTCAGCCGGCGGCCCAGGTAGTCGACGGCGACCGCGCCCGCCAGCGCCGGGCGCTCCCGCAGCAGCCGGGCCGCCAGTTCGGCGCCGCGCCGGGTGGCCTGCGGCGTCCGGGCGTCGGCCAGTACCCGCAGCGTCTCGGCGACGGCCGCGCCGGGGGCCGCCAGCCGCTGCGCGAACGCGGCCAGGACGGGCTCGGGGTCGCTCTCCAGCGCCGGGGCCAGCGCCCGGGCGGTCAGGAAGCGGTCCTCGCCGTGCCGGTACGCCGCCAGCGCGGCCGGGAGGTGCCGGGCCCGGGCCCGCGGGTCGCGCACCAGCAGCGCCAGCGCGGCGCCGTGCAGGCACGGCTCCTCCTCGCGGGCGAGCAGGGCCAGCGCGGCGAACCGCAGCAACTCCGGTCCGGCCCCGCGCGCGTAGGCCGCGGCGCGCAGCGCGTGCACGGCGGCGGCGACGTGCCGCTCGGGCCGCCGGTCGTGGCTCCAGCGGTCCACGGCGCGGCAGAGCGCCGACGGCTCCTCACCGGCGAGCACGGTGAGCAGCGCGTCCGCCCGGGGGTGCGCCGCGTCGGCCAGCGCCTCCGTCAGGTCGTCCAGGGCCAGCGCGCGGTGGTGGTACAGCAGGTCGTGGGCGAGGTCGGCGACGGTGGTGCCGGGGCGGCCGGGCAGCCCGCGCGGGTCGTCGAACCAGGCGCAGAGCAGCGGCATCACCCGGGCCGGGTCGGCGCGCAGCCGCTCGGCCGTGGCGGCGAGGAACGGCCGCGCCGGTCCGTCGGCGGTGACCAGTCGGCGCAGGAGTGCCAGTTCGCTCTCGACCGGCAGGCCCAGACCGGTCCAGAAGCGCGGACCGAAGCGGCCCAGACCGGCCGCCGGGAGCCGCTCGAACCCGCCGGCCGCCGGTGCCACCTCGGCGATCCGGCCGGCCAACTGGGCGAGCAGCGCCCGGTGTTCGTCCAGATCGGGGCTGGCGGCCAGCCCGGCGGCGAGCAACCGGCCGGCCCACCAGCCGGGTTCGCTGCCCGGCGGGCGCAGGTCCAGCGCCCGCCAGAGCCGGTGCAGCCACGGGTCCAGCGCGGTGGCGCCCCAGGTCTCGGCCAGCCGCCCGAGCGCGGACGCCACCGGGGCGACGCGGTGCCGGGGCACCGTACGGGCCTCCCCCGGCGGCGGGGTGTCCTCGGCCTCGCCGAGGAGCAGCCGCAGCGCCGCGTCCAGGTCCAGGTGCAGGCCCTGGAGCCAGTCGGAGAACTCGCCGTGGGCGAGCCGGAAGCCCGGGCCCGCGGGCACGAACAGGCCCTCCGCCAGCACCGCGGCCGCCCAGTTGCCGGGTGGGAAGAGCTCCTCGAAGGCGGCCCGGCCGAGCCCGCCCTGCTCCGCGCCGAGCATCCGCCGGGCCGCCTCGTGCACCCGCCCGGCCACCGCGGCGGCCAGCCTGCGCACCCGGCCGGGCGACGGACCCACCGGCCGCCCGGCACCCCGCCGGTGGGCGCCCGGGCGCCGGGGCCGCCCGTCGGCGGCGATCCGCTGGGCCACCCGCAGGCAGCAGAGGTCCAGGTGGGCCGCGAACAGCTCGCCGCGGCCCACCGGCTCCCCGCGCAGCCCCTGCGCCCACAGCTCCCCGGCCAGCCGGACGGCGAGCGGGTGGCGGGCGTCCGCGGCCGACGTCCAGTCCGGCGGCAGCCCGTAGCGGCGGCGCACCCGGTCGGCGGCCTCGGCCGGGAGCGGGCCGAGCCGGTGGACGGCGAAGCTCCCGGCCGCCCCCGCGCAGCGGCAGTCGGCCCCGGCCGGCCCGGCCGTGGTGCCGCCCGCCGGTAACTCGTCACCGTCCCACGGCTCCCGGTCCCACGGCGGGCCGTCCCCGCCGTGCTGCGGACACCCCGCCGGCGCCGTACCGGGCCCGGCCGCCGCGCGGTCGTCGTCGAGGCCCGCCAGCAGTTCCCAGGCCTCGTCCCCGCAGGCGGTGAGCAGCCGGGCCCCGACCGCCGTCAGCCACTCCCCGGCCTCCCGCAGCCAGGCCCGGTCGAGCGGGACGGGCGCCTCCTCGGGGCCGTCCAGCACGATCAGCAGCGGCCGCCGCGCGGCCGCGCAGAGGGCGGCCACGGCGTCCGGCCCGGGCGGCGGCCGGGTGCCGAGGCCGGCCGCCGCCGAGGCCAGCGCCCGCCGCACCGCCGCGGCGAGCGAGGCGTCCTCGGCGCGCAGGTCGGCGCCGCGCAGCCAGAGCGTGGGAAGCGCCCGGTCCTCGCCGCCGCGCCGGACGGCGAGGGCCGCGAGCTCGGTGGTCCGGCCGGAGCCGGGGGCGCCGACCAGCGCGGTGACCGTCGCCCGCGGATCGTCCCCGGCCAGGCCGTCCGGGCGGTCGACCCGGTCGGCGGCCAGGGCGGCCACCCGGCCGGGACCGGCCCCGGCGGCCGCCACCTGGGCGGCGGCCAGCCGCAGCACCCCCGCCAGGTTCAGCGCCGATCCGTACGCGGGGACACCGGCGGCGTTGCGCGCCAGCGCCTCGGCCAGCGCCGGCGCGCCCTCGCCCGACCCGCTGCCGTTCGCCGGGGCGGCGGTCAGCGCGCCGCCCTGCTCCGGTGCCCGCAGCGCCGGAGCGGCGACGCCGATCACGGCGCCGCTGCGGGCGTCCAGCACCGGCGCCCCGGCGGGCACCGGCCCGGTGCCCGTGACGACCGGCAGGTCCAGCAGCAGCACCCCGCCCAGCAGGTGGAAGCGGTCGGGCCGGGTGTAGACCGCGCCGGTGACGCCCAGCACGCCGCAGCGCAGGGCGACCGTCCGCTCCCCCTCGCCGGTGAACGCGGGCAGCAGCACCTCCCGCCCGGCGGCCACCGCGCCCGGCGCCGCGATCGGCAGCGGGGGCACCGGCAGCCCGCCGACCCCGTCGGTCCGCAGCAGGGCCAGGCCGTGCCCGGGCAGCGGCAGGACGCTGTCCGGGCCCAGCACCCTGGTCTGGCCGCCCGGGGTGTGCAGGACGATCCGGTCGAGGTCCGCGACGCTCTCGTGCGCGGTGAGGACGGTCCCCTGCGGGTCCGCGACGAACCCCAGCCCGCGCAGTCGTCCGTCGAGGTCGCGGATCCGCAGCAGGTAGCGCCCCGGATCGTCCGCCACCCCGTCGCCGTCCAGTGCTCCCGGCATGCGTGCAGCCCTCCCGGCAGGGCCGAGCGGCCCGGGAGGCGGACGCGTCGCGGCGACCTGCTCGCCGCCCGGGAGCCTGCCCGGTGCCGGGCAGGCCCGACCGCACCCGCGCCGCTCACCACCGGGATTCACCTCGCGCGCTCCCCCGTGCGGGTGAACCTCTCCGGCCCCGCTCCGCCAGGTGCCCGCGCGGAAGGCCGAGAGCCCCCCGCCGCCCCGGACGTGGGCGGCGGGGGGCTCGACCGGCACGCGGCCCGGAGCTCCCGGCGTCAGCCGACGAAGACGGCCACCGGCTTCGCCTGACCGCCGTGCTCCTCCACCAGCGCGAGGAACCGCCCGTCCGGCCCGTAGACCGCGATCGGACCGGCCACGCCCATCCCGGGCGCCTTCAGCCGGGCGCCGTGCGACAGCACCTTGGCCTGCTCGGCGTCGAGGTCCCAGCGCGGGAAGGCGGCCGCGGCGGCGTCGCCGATCGGCAGCACCTCCAGCGGAGCGCCGGCGTCACCGGTCACCGCCTCCTCCAGCTGCTCCAGGGTCCGGGCCGACTCCACGCCGTAGGGGCCCACCCGGGTGCGCCGCAGCGCGGTGAGGTGGCCGCCGACGCCGAGGCCGGCGCCGAGGTCGCGGGCCAGCGCCCGGATGTAGGTGCCGGAGGCGCACTCCACCGTCACGTCGAGGTCGATCACCGGGGTGCCGTCCTCGGCGACGGCGGCCCGCTGCTCGTGGACGGTGAAGGAGTGGATGGTGGTCGGCCGGGCCGCGAGCTCGAAGTCCTCACCCTCGCGCACCCGCGCGTAGGAGCGCTTGCCGTCGATCTTGATCGCGCTGACCTTGGACGGCACCTGCATGATCTCGCCGGTGAGGGCGGCGATGCCGGCGTCGATGTCCTCCCGGCGCACGCCGTCGGCCGGCACGGACGCCGTGACCTCGCCCTCCCGGTCGTCGGTGACGGTGGTCTGGCCGAGCCGGACGGTCGCCTCGTAGGTCTTGGCGGTCAGCATCAGGTGACCGAGCAGCCGGGTGGCCCGCTCGATGCCGATGACCAGCACGCCGGTGGCCATCGGGTCCAGCGTGCCGGCGTGGCCGACCTTCCGCGTCCCGGCCAGCCACCGCAGTTTGGCGACCACCCCGTGCGAGGTGATGCCCTCCGGCTTGTCGACGATGACCAGGCCGTCCGGGCCGGTTCCCTTGCGCTTCATCTGTTCTTTTCTCTGGAGGCTTCTCTGGAAGTGGTCAGCTGACGGGCCGCAGCGCGCCCCGGAACCGCTCCACCGCGTCGGCCACGGGCTCGCGGGTGGAGAATCCGGCCGCGAAGGTGTGCCCGCCGCCGCCGAGCCCGGCGCAGGCCGCCGCGACGTCCACCGCGCCCTTGGAGCGCGAGGAGCCCCGCAGCGTGCCGTCCGGGTCCTGCTTGAGCACCAGCGCGACCTCGGCCTCGGCCGGGCGGCGCAGGATGTCGATCAGGCCCTCGATCTCCTCGACGGTGACGCTGAACAGCGCCAGGTCCTGGTAGGGCACCCAGGTCCACACCAGGCCCAGGCCGCCGGCCGCGTCCGGCTCGTAGACGGCCCGGTCGAGCGCGGCCGCGAGCACCTTGAGGTAGCCGAAGGACGAGGTGTCCCACAGCTGCCGGGAGATCAGGTCGTGCCGGATGCCGGTGGCCAGCAGCCGCCCGGCGAGTTCGTGGGTGGCGGGCGTGGTGGCCCGGTACTTGAACGAGCCGGTGTCGGTGGCGACACCGGTGTAGAGGCAGGTGGCCAGGGACTGGTCCAACTCGACGCCGAGCCGGCGCAGCAGCTCGTCCACCAGGACGGCGGTGGCCGGCGCGCTCGGGTCGATCAGCTGGTGGGTGCCGAAGCCGGGGTTGGAGGCGTGGTGGTCGATGACCACCAGCACCGGCGCGGCGAAGGCCTTCTCGTGCAGCAGGCCCAGCCGGCTCTCGGCGGCCACGTCGAAGCAGAGCACCAGCTCCGGGACGGCGGGCACCTCGGAGGCCGGCACGATCAGCTCCTGGCCGGGCAGGAAGGCCAGCGACTCGGGCACGATCTGCGGGTCGTCCCCGAAGGAGACCCGGACCTCGTGGCCCAGCCCGCGCAGGGCCAGCGCGGCCGCCAGGGCCGAGCCGAGCGCGTCGCCGTCCGGGCAGATGTGGCAGATGAGGTCGATGGACCGGGCGCGCCCGATCTCCGCGACCACCTGCTGCCAGACCAGCTCGAAGCCGGGCGCCTCGGCGCGCGGCCCCGGAAGCACCGCGAGGGCACCCTCCACCGTGGTGGTGGAGGACGCCCCCGCGACTGCTCCGGCCGTCGAACCGGTCGACGCCGGCTCACCTGCCATGACTACTCGTCCTCGTCGTCACGCTCGGACGCCGGGACCTTGTAGGGGTCCGCGTCACCGGCGTACTTCGCGCCCGCCGCGGTGGTGCGCACCGCGGCGTCGATGGCCCTGGCCCGGTCGAGCAGGTCGTCGATGTTCCGGGCGTTCTCCGGCAGCGCGTCCGCGACGAAGGTCAGCGTCGGGGTGAAACGCACCCCGATCTTGCCGACCTCGGAGCGGATCACTCCCTTGGCGCTCTCCAGCGCGGCGGCCGAGGCCTCGCGCTCGGCTTCGTCACCGAAGACGGTGTAGAAGACGGTGGCCTCGCGCAGATCGCCGGTGACCCGGGTGTCGGTGATGGTCACATAGCCCAGTCGCGGGTCCTTGATCCGGCGTTGCAGGGTCTCGGCCACGACCACCTGGATGCGGTCTGCGAGCTTGCGCGCCCTAGCGGTGTCGGTCACGTTGCCTCCTCGTGCAATGGGCCGGGTAACTCGGGCGTACTGCCTGCCCGTCGGGGCCCACGCCCCAAAGTACCGGCCCGCGCCCAGCCTTGTGGGCGCTCTCGGTCCTGATCTGTGTGAGAACGGCGACTCGCGCCGGTCCGTTCCGCAGACCTCATTCGTCGTCGTCGTTGTGGTAGCGCCTCCTGGCGGAGAGCAGCTCTACCTCGGGGCGGCCGGCGACCAACCGCTCACAGCTGTCCAGGATCTCGGTGACGTACCCGGCTTCGCCGGACACCACCGCCAGGCCGATCTCGGCCCTGCGGTGCAGATCCTGGTTCCCGGTCTCGGCAGCGCACACGCTGTACTTGCGCTGCAGTTCGGCCACGATGGGCCGCACGATCGAACGCTTCTCCTTGAGCGAATGTACGTCGCCCAGCAGCAGGTCGAAGGTGAGTGTTCCCACGAACATGTATGACAGGTCTCGCCGACCTGGAGGCCTCGGGGGCAGCCCTGGACCGGGCCGCTTCTCGTCATCGCTGACTACCCCAGGACCCTACACAGCGAGACCGGGGCCGGTCGACGGAAATACCACCCGTCGACCGGCCCCGGACACCACCCGCTTACGCGCGCGGCTTCTCGCGCATCTCGTAGGTCTCGACGATGTCCTCGACCTTGATGTCGTTGAACGACCCCAGGGTCACACCGGCCTCGAAGCCCTCGCGGACCTCGGTCGCGTCGTCCTTGAAGCGACGCAGACCCTCGATGGTGAGGCTCTCCGCCACGACCTTGCCGTCGCGGATGAGGCGGGCCTTGGCGTTGCGGCGCAGCAGGCCCTCGCGGACGATGACACCCGCGATGTTGCCGAACTTGGAGGAACGGAACACCTCGCGGATCTCCGCGGAGCCGAGGCGCACCTCCTCGTACTCGGGCTTGAGCATGCCCTTGAGGGCGTTCTCGATCTCCTCGATCGCCTGGTAGATGACCGAGTAGTACCGGACGTCCACGCCTTCCTTGTCGGCCGCGGCGCGCGCACGGCCTTCGGCGCGCACGTTGAAGCCGATGATGATGGCGTCCGAACCCATCGCCAGGTTGACGTCGGACTCGGTGATCGCACCCACGCCGCGGTGCAGGATGCGGAGCTCGACCTCCTCGCCCACGTCCAGCTTGACGAGGGCGTCCTCGAGGGCCTCGACCGAACCGGAGACGTCACCCTTGATGATGAGGTTGAGCTGCTCGATCTCGCCCGCGGCGATGGCCTTGTCGAGGTCCTCCAGGGACACCCGGACCCGGCGCTGCGCGAACGCGGCGTTGCGGTCGCGGGCCGAGCGCTTCTCGGCGATCTGGCGCGCGGTGCGGTCCTCGTCGACGACGATGAAGCTGTCGCCGGCGCGGGGCACCGAGGTCAGACCGAGGAGCAGCACCGGGCGGGACGGGCCGGCCTCGGCGAGGCTGTTGCCGTTCTCGTCCAGCATCGCGCGGACGCGGCCGTAGGCGTCGCCGACCACGATCGAGTCGCCGACGCGGAGGGTACCGCGCTGCACGAGCACGGTCGCCATGGCGCCGCGGCCCTTGTCGAGGTGGGCCTCGATGGCGATACCCTGCGCGTCCTGCTCGGGGTTGGCCCGCAGGTCCAGCGAGGCGTCCGCGGTCAGGACCACGGCCTCCAGCAGCTGGTCGATGTTGAGGCCCTGGCGCGCGGAGATGTCGACGAACATGGTGTCGCCGCCGTACTCCTCGGCCACCAGACCGAACTCGGTCAGCTGACCGCGGACCTTGGTCGGGTCGGCGCCCTCGACGTCGATCTTGTTGACCGCGACCACGATCGGCACACCCGCGGCCTTGGCGTGGTTCAACGCCTCGACCGTCTGCGGCATGACACCGTCGTTGGCCGCGACCACCAGGATCGCGATGTCGGTGGACTTGGCACCACGGGCACGCATGGCGGAGAACGCCTCGTGACCCGGGGTGTCCAGGAAGGTGATCGGGCGCTCTTCGCCGTTCACGATCGTGGCCACCTGGTAGGCACCGATGTGCTGGGTGATGCCACCCGCCTCGCCGGCCACCACGTTCGACTTGCGGATGGCGTCCAGCAGTCGGGTCTTACCGTGGTCGACGTGACCCATGACGGTGACGACCGGCGGGCGCGGGGCCAGCTGGTCCTCGTCGCCCTCGTTGGCACCGAAGTCGATGTCGAACGACTCCAGCAGCTCGCGGTCCTCGTCGTCGCGGCTGACGATCTCCAGGATGAAACCCATCTCGCCGGCCAGCAGCTCGAGGGTCGCGTCGGAGACCGACTGGGTCGCGGTGACCATCTCACCGAGGTTGAACATCACGGAGACGAGCGCGGCCGGGTTGGCGTTGATCTTCTCCGCGAAGTCCATCAGCGAGGCGCCGCTGGACAGGCGAACGGTCTGGCCGTTGCCGCGGGGCAGCATCACACCGCCGACGGACGGGGCCTGCATGGCCTCGTACTCCTGGCGCTTCGCCCGCTTCGACTTGCGACCACGGGCCGGACGGCCACCGGGGCCACGGCCGAAGGCACCCTGCGTGCCACCACGGGCACCCGGGCCGCCGGGACGGCCGCCGAAGCCACCGGGACGCGGACCGAAGCCGCCGCCACCACCGGGGGCACCGCCACCGGGACGGGGGCCGCCGAAGCCACCGGCCGGGCGCGAGCCCGGACCGGCCGGACGACCGGCGAAGCCCGGACGGGCGCCACCGGCGCCACCCGGACCACCGGGACGGCCGCCGGGGCCACCGGGGCCACGGCCGCCGGGGCCCGGACGCGGGCCCGGAGCCGGACGCTGCGGCATCATGCCGGGGTTCGGACGCGGCATGCCGGACGGGCTCGGGCCACCGGGACGCGGACCGGCCGGGCGGGGCATGCCGTCGGGACGCGGGGCGCCACCGGGGCGCGGCGCGCCACCGGCGCCGGGGGCACCGGCGGGACGCGGACGGTCGCCACCGGGACGCGGACGGTCACCGGCACCAGGGGCACCGGCGGGACGCGGACGGTCGCCACCGGGACGCGGACGGTCACCGGCACCGGGAGCACCGGCGGGACGCGGACGGTCGCCACCGGGACGCGGACGGTCACCGGCACCAGGGGCACCGGCGGCCGGACGGGCACCGGGCGCGGCCGGACGGCGGTCGCCGGGGCGGGCCATTCCGGTCGCGCTGCCCGAGGTGAACGGGTTGTTGCCCGGGCGCGGGCCGGCCGGACGCGGGCCCGGACGGGCACCACTGCCGGCGGCGGGGCCGGCCGGGCGCTGGGCCTGCGCGGCCGGGCGCTGGGCCTGGGTCTCCTCGGCCGGGGCCGGGGAGGAGAACTCGGCCGCCGGAGCAGCCGGGGCCGCGGGCGCGGCGGCGGGGCGAGCCGCCGGGCGCGGGCCCGGGGTCGGGGCGCCGGCCGGGCGCGGAGCGGCCGGGGCGGGTGCGGCCGGGGCGGCGGGCGCCGCGGCAGCGGGGGTGGGACGGGGTCCCGGGGTCGCGGCAGGGCGCGGACCCGGGGTCGGGGCACCCGGCCTGGGTGCGGCCGCACCGGCGGCGGAACCGCCGGCGGGCTGGGGCGCCGCGGGCTTCCGCGGGCCAGGCTTGGCAGCGCCACCGGTGGGGGCGACTCCCAGCGCGTCAGTCAACTTGCGTACGACCGGCGCCTCGATGGTCGAGGACGCCGAACGGACGAACTCACCCAGCTCGGTCAGCTTGGCCATCACGGCCTTGCTCTCCAAACCAAGTTCCTTGGCGAGTTCGTAAACCCGGACCTTAGCCACTTCACTCCTGATCTATGAGTCCGGGGTGTCTCGTCCGCCGGACTGTCGCTACTTCATGGGCGTACCCATCGCGTACTCATCGCGTACTCATCGAGTGCTCATCGCAATCTCGACCTACTTCCACATCGCGAGGTACCTGACTGGTGGCACGGCGTGCGGCTGCCCGCGCACTGTGCTTGGTGCGGTGGTTCTCCGCCGCGTGGAGCGGCGGCCGTAACGGGGAGGTGCCCGCCAGAGGCCTGAGGAAGCTCAGGGCGCCGGGGTGTCGCCTGCCCGCTCCCCGATGTACTCGCGGAGCCGCTCGGTGTCGAGCGTGCCCTGGAGCCGGAAGGCCCGGGGGAACGCCCGACGGCGGACCGCGAGGTCGAGGCAGGCCGGATCGGGGTGCAGGTGTGCGCCCCGGCCCGGCAGCGCGCCACGCGGATCGGGGACGCAAACGCCCTCGACCGCCGTGACACGCAACAGCTGGTGCTTGGCCGCGCGCTTGCGGCAGCCCACGCAGGTGCGTTCCGGGCGTGCTCGGACGTGCGTCCGGCCAGACGAAGGCAAGTCTACCCCTCCGAAGGGACATGGCGCCGCCCCGCCGATCCGGAGTGGAACGGCGGGGGGCGGTGGAACGGTGGTGCCCGGGGCGCGACTACTCGGCCGAGGACTCCCGGCCGCCGTCGTCGGACTGCCCCTCGGTGTCCGGGCGGATGTCGATCCGCCAGCCGGTCAGGCGGGCGGCCAGGCGGGCGTTCTGGCCCTCCTTGCCGATCGCCAGCGACAGCTGGTAGTCCGGCACGATCACCCGTGCGGAGCGCTGCTGGAGGTCCACGATCTCGACGCTCGTCACCCGTGCGGGGGACAGTGCCGCGGCGACCATCTCGCGCGGGTCCTCGGACCAGTCGACGATGTCGATCTTCTCGCCGTGCAGCTCGCCCATCACCGCGCGCACCCGGCTGCCCATCGGGCCGATGCAGGCGCCCTTGGCGTTCAGCCCGGACCGGCGCGACCACACCGCGATCTTGGTGCGGTGACCGGCCTCACGGGCGATCGCGGCGATCTCGACGCTGCCGTCGGCGATCTCCGGCACCTCCAGGGCGAAGAGCTTCTTCACCAGGCTGGGGTGGGTGCGCGAGAGCGTCACCGACGCGCCGCGCACGCCGCGGCGCACGGCCACCACGTAGCACTTGAGACGGGTGCCGTGCCGGTAGTCCTCGCCCGGGACCTGCTCCTGCGGCGGCAGGATGGCCTCCAGCTTGCCGATGTCCACCAGCACGTTCTTCGGGTCGTTGCCCTGCTGGACGACACCGGTGACGATGTCGCCCTCCTTGCCCGCGTACTCGCCGAAGGTCTGGTCGTCGGCGGCGTCGCGCAGGCGCTGCATCATCACCTGGATGCCGATGCTGGACGCGATCCGGCCGAAGCCGCTCGGGGTGTCGTCGAACTCCTTCGGCTCGACGCCCTCGTCCAGCTCGGCCGGGTCCTCGGTCGCCCAGACCGTCACGTGGCCGGACTTGCGGTCCAGCTCGACCCGCGCGCGGCGGCGCGAGCCCTCGGTGCGGTGGTACGCGGTGAGGAGGGCCGACTCGATGGACTCGACCAGCAGGTCGAAGGGGATGTTCTTCTCGTTGACCAGCGTGCGCAGGGCACTCATGTCGATGTCCACGGCTACGCCTCCTCGTCTTTCGTCACGTTCGTCATGGTGCGGTCGGTGGGCAGGTCGTCACTGCGCACCGTCGTCCCCCTCCTCGGCGCCGTCGTCCGCCGAGTCGTCGTCCACGAAGTCCTGGGCCTGGTCGAGGAGCTCGTCGTCCTTGCGGTTGAACTCCACCTGGACGCGCGCCCGGGACACCTCGGTGTACTCCAGGCGACGCTCCTTGGGCCGGCCGCGGCCCTTCACCGGCTGCACCTCGACCAGCGCGCCGTCCTCGTCCGCCTCCAGCACCCGGGCGACGATCTCCCCGCCGTCGACCAGGTGGATCGCGGCCAGCCGGCCCTCGGCCCGGCGCCAGTGGCGGGGCTCGACCAGCGGGCGCTCCGCGCCCGGCGAGCCGACCTCCAGCACGTACGCGCCGGTGCCCATCACGTCGGAGGTGTCCAGGGCCTCGCCGACCACCCGGCTGAACTCCGCGATGGCGTCCAGATCCACGCCGCCGTCGGCGTCCACGTCGATCTGCACCTGGCGGCGGCTGCCGGCCTGGGTGACCTTGATGTCCTCCAGGTCCAGGCCCGCCTGGGCGGCCAACGGCTCCAGCAACGCACGCAGCCGGTCGATGTGGGTGGTGCTCATCCGGGTGGACTCCTCGGCCGCGTCTGCTGTTGTCAGAGGGCGCACCGCGCCGTCCGGCGCCGCTCGGGCGCAGGCCGGGTCGCGGCAGCTCGGCCCAAATCCTATCCGGTGAAGTCGCCAACCACCGATTCCGGACCACGTGCGGGCGCCCGGGCGCCACCCACTGCGAGCAAGGTCACACCGGTGGGGCGTGGTCCAGGGCCTGGGAATCCGGGGCCGGACCCGTGAGGATTCTGTAATCATTCACGCCAACGAGGGCACGCAGGCCGTCCTCCCGCACACGCCCCGGAGTGACCGCGATGCAGCCGCCCAGCCGACGGACCCTGCTGGCCCTCGGACTGTTCCTCGCCACCGGCGGCGCCCTCGCCGCCTGCACCGGCTCCCCCGACGAGGGCGGCACGGGCGGGGGCGAGCACCGGCGGCCCGACCCGGACGAGCCGGTCCGGCTGCGCGCCGTCGACGCCACCGACGCGCTGCTGGCCGGGTACGACGCCCTGCTGGCCGGGGCCGGGGCCGGGCAGGCCGGGCAGCTCCAGCCGCTGCGGGCCGAGGTGCTCCAGCACCGGGCCGCCCTGGCCGCCGGGCTCCCGGGCCCCTCCGCCTCCCCGTCCCTGTCGCAGTCCACGTCCCTGTCGCCGTCCGCCGGCGGGTCCGGGTCCCCCTCGGGATCCCCCGGGTCGTCGTCCGCCACCGCCCCGGCCCCGCCGGTGGCCACCCTCGCCGCGCTCGCCGCGCTGGAGCGGCAGACCGCGCAGACCCGGCTCGCCGACCTCGGCGCCGCCTCGCCGGGGCTGGCCCGGCTGCTCGCCTCGGTCTCCGCGGCCGGGGTGCTGCACGCCGTCGCCCTGGGCGACACCGCTCCGGCCGCCGCCCCGCTGCCCGGGCCCACCGACCCGCCCGGCGGGCCCGCCACGCCGTCCGGCACCGCCCCGGCCTCCCCGGACGCCTCCCCCGCCGCCTCCGGCGGCACGGCGGGCACCGCCCCGGAGGCGCTCACCGCCCTCCAGGGCGCGCTGGCCGCCGAGCACGCCGCGATCTACGGCTACGGCGTGGTCGGCGCCCGGCTCCCGGAGGACCAGCAGCGCACCGACGCGCGGACCGCCCTGGCCGCCCATCAGGCCCGACGGGACGCCTGGCAACGGCTGCTCGGCGGCGCCGGGGCCACCCCGGGCGCGGCGGCGGCCGGCTACCAGCTGCCCTTCGCCGTCACCGACGCGGCCGGCGCCGGCCGGCTGGCCGCGCACCTCGAAAACCGGCTCACCGCGGTCTACGCCGACCTGGTCGCCGCCGTCGCCGCCCCGCAGCGCGGCAGTGCCGCGGACGCGCTCCGCGAGTGCGCGCTGCGCGCCCGCCGCTGGGGCGCCGCCCCGACCGCGTTCCCCGGCCTGCCCGACCCCGCCGGGACGCCCGCCACGACGGGCCCCGCCACCGCCGGCCCCGACCCCGCCGGCCCGGCCGCCTGACCCCCGGCACCGCCCTGACCTGCGGGCGCGCCGCCACCGCTGCCACCCCGGATCGCTGACCTGCGGTTTCACCGCCATGGCCGACAATGGACGGGTAGCACCACGGGGGAAGCACAACCGGAAGGCCGGCATGTCGGGAGCACCAGGGCAGATCACCGTCCCCGCATGGCTGGCGCGCAGCGTCGGCGCGGACGAGGAGGGCCGGCGCTGGCTCACGGGCCTGCCGGCCCGGGTCGGCGCCGGGCTGGCACGCTGGGACCTCACCCTGGAGCGGGTGGCCGACCCGGGCGGCAGTCTGAGCCTGATCGCCTACGTGCACCGCGACGACCTGAGCCCCGCCGTCCTCAAGACCGGGCTGGTCACCCCGGAGACCGACCGGGAGCACGCCGCCCTCGCCCAGTGGGCCGGCCGCGGCGCCGTCCTGCTGCTGGCCGCCGACCCCGCCGAGGGGTCGCTGCTGCTGGAGCGGCTGCACGGCGACATCCCGCTGCGCTCGCTGGCCGAGCCGAAGGCGATGCTGGAGGCCACCAGCCTGCTCCACCGGCTCTGGGTGGAGCCGCCCGGCGACCACGGCTTCGCCACCCTCGCCGACCGGACGGCCACGACCGCCGCCGGACTGCGCCGGCGCGGCGCGCTGCCGGGCGCCGCCGAGGCCGCCCCGCTGGTCACCGAGGCGCTGGCGGTTGCCGAGGGGCTCTGCGCCTCGGCCGACGAGGAGGTGCTGCTGCACGGCGACTTCCACCACGGCAACGTGCTCGCCGCCGACCGCGCGCCCTGGCTGGCGATCGACCCCCGGCCGCTGGTCGGCGAACGCGCCTACGACCTGGCCCGGCTGGCCCTGGACCGGGCGGACACCCTGGTCGGCTCCCCTGGCGTCCCCGCCGCCGTCCGCCGCCGGCTGCACCAGCTCGCGGACGCCCTGGACGTGGACCGGGACCGGCTGCGCGGCTGGACGCTGTTCCGGGCGGCCGACCTCGGCCTGCGCGCCCTGGCCGCGGGCCGCCGGGAGGACGCCGAGCTCTACCTGGAGTTCGCCGGCGCGCTCTGAGCCGGTCCGGTCCCCCGCAGCGGCAGCTCCGCGCCCATCACCGCGTACAGGCGCTCGGTGTTGGGGAAGTGCACCGCCCGCGCGAGGTCCCGGTAGCCGAGCGAACGGTAGAGCCGGCGGGCGGGCGTCTCGGCGTCGATCGCGGAGAGGATGGTGCGCGACAGCCCGGAGCGCGCGCAGAGGGTCCTGATCAGGGTGGAGCCGATGCCCTGCCCCTGGAACTCGGGCAGCACGTGCAGTTCGGTGATCGCGAAGACCTCGTCCAGCCACGCGCCGTGGCCGCCGGCCTCCAGATAGGGCTGGATCACGGTGCTCCACCAGTGCTCCCGGCGGTTCGGCATGCCGTAGCCGAAGCCGACCAGCCGGCCGCCGCTGAGCGCGCCCAGCGCGATCACCCCGGGCTGCTGGGCGTGCCGCCCGACGATGTGCAGCCGGACCAGGACCTCCTCGGGGGTCAGCCCGAACGCCACCGCCTGGACGTCGAGCGCCTGCGGAGCCCATGCCGCAAGGTCGATGGCCTCGATCGTCACCCCGGTCAGCTGATCCATGCCCCGGACGTTACTACCCGTCCGGCCCCCCACGCGGGCGGAGGCGGCAAGGAGCTCAGAACAGCACGCTCATGAACGCCCCGACCTCGCGGAAGCCGACCCGGCGGTAGGCGGCGCGGGCCCGCAGGTTGTAGTCGTTCACGTAGAGCGAGACCACCGGGGCGACCTCGCGCAGGGCGATGTCCAGGACGGCGGCCATGCCGGTCTCGGAGAGGCCGCGGCCGCGGTGGGCCGGGTCGACCCAGACGCCCTGGATCTGGCAGGCGCCCTCGGTGACGGCCCCCACCTCGGCCTTGAAGACGACCTGGCCGTCCTCCGTGAAGCGCGCGAACGAACGCCCGGTGGAGATCAGTTCGGCGACCCGGGCCTGGTAGAGCAACCCGCCGTCACCGGCCAGCGGGGAGACCCCGACCTCCTCGGTGAACATCGCCACGCAGGCCGGCATCAGCGTCTCGATCTCGCTCCGCCGCACCCGCCGTACCAGCGGGTCGGGCGCGATCTCGGCGGACGGCACGGCCGTGGCGAGCAGCGGCTGGTGGGCGCGGACCTCGCGGGCCGGTCCCCAGCTGCGTTCCAGCAGGGCCCAGAGGGCGGCGGTGGCCTCGGCCGGGCCGACGATCGAGGAGCAGCGGCGGCCCTGGCGGCGGGCCCGTTCGGCGAAGGCCTGCACGGCCTGCGGGCCGGCGTCCACGAGGACCAGGTTCGCGCCGGCGTAGCAGAGCGCGTCCAGCTCACCGCGCTCGTCGTACCAGCCCCACATCTCGCCGCCGAGGCGCCAGGGGTCCAGCCCGACGGCCTCCACCCTGGTCGCGACGAAGGCGTTGGCGACCGGATCGCGCCGGAGCACCGCCAGGGTGTCCGCGAGGTCGGAGGCCTCCAGGACGCGCGTGGTCGCCAGGGCGCGGACGGCCTGGAACGAGCTGGGGAGCATCACACCTCGATCGAGCATCGAGACAGCACCTCACTGAGACGACTCTGGCCGCACCCTACTCCGTGGCCCCACCCGGCTACGGCCGCGGGGCCGTCCGCGCACGGACGGCCCCGCTTCCGGAAACTACTGCCCGCCGGTCACTCCGCGGCGGTCACGGTCGGCGCACCGGACTCGACGCCCTCGGCCTGCATCTGCTCGGCCAGCTTGAGGGCCTCCTCGATCAGGGTCTCCACGATCTTGGACTCGGGGACGGTCTTGATGACCTCGCCCTTGACGAAGATCTGACCCTTGCCGTTGCCGGAGGCGACCCCCAGGTCGGCCTCGCGGGCCTCGCCCGGACCGTTGACGACGCAGCCCATGACCGCGACGCGCAGCGGCACCTCCATGCCCTCCAGGCCGGCGGTGACCTCCTCGGCGAGCTTGTAGACGTCGACCTGGGCGCGGCCGCAGGACGGGCAGGAGACGATCTCCAGACCGCGCTGGCGCAGGCCGAGCGACTCCAGGATCTGGTTGCCGACCTTGATCTCCTCGGCCGGCGGGGCCGACAGCGAGACCCGGATGGTGTCGCCGATGCCCTCGGCGAGCAGCGCGCCGAAGGCGACCGCGGACTTGATGGTGCCCTGGAAGGCGGGACCGGCCTCGGTGACCCCGAGGTGCAGCGGGTAGTCGCAGGCGGCGGCGAGCTGGCGGTAGGCGTTGATCATCACGACCGGGTCGTTGTGCTTGACCGAGATCTTGATGTCGCGGAAGTCGTGCTCCTCGAAGAGCGAGCACTCCCAGAGCGCGGACTCGACCAGCGCCTCGGGGGTGGCCCGGCCGTACTTCTCCAGCAGGCGCTTGTCCAGCGAGCCGGCGTTGACGCCGATCCGGATCGGGACGCCGGCGCCCTTGGCGGCCTTGGCGATCTCGCCGACCTTGTCGTCGAAGGCCTTGATGTTGCCCGGGTTGACGCGGACCGCGGCGCAGCCGGCGTCGATCGCGGCGAACACGTACTTCGGCTGGAAGTGGATGTCCGCGATGACCGGGATGCCCGACTTCTTCGCGATGATCGGCAGGGCGTCGGCGTCGTCCTGGGACGGTACGGCGACCCGCACGATCTGGCAGCCCGAGGCCGTCAGCTCGGCGATCTGCTGCAGCGTGGCGTTGATGTCGGAGGTCACCGTGGTGGTCATCGACTGCACCGAGACGGGGGCGTCGCCGCCGACCGGCACGTTGCCGACCATGATCTGCCGGGAGGCTCGGCGCTTGGCGAGCGGCTTGAGCGGCAGGGACGGAATACCGAGCGAGATCGCGGTCATGTGCGCAGGGTTCCCCGGGGTTGAGGTGTGGTCGGTCCGGCCGTTCGACGGCCTGGGCCGGGCGCGCCGATGAAACGCGCACCCGGCCCCCAACGGTACGGCACGGCGGTGGCCCCGGGCACACCAGCCGTACCGGGCGACTAGCTGATCTTGACCGGGTTGACCAGGTCGGCGACCAGGACGAGCAGGGTGAACCCGATGAAGACGCTGGCCACGACGTAGGCCAGCGGCATGAGCCGGGCGACGTCGAACGGACCGGGGTCGGGCCGCTTGAACAGGCTTGCGAATCGGCGGCGCACCGACTCCCACAGGGCGCCGGCGATGTGGCCGCCGTCCAGCGGGAGCAGCGGCAGCATGTTGAACAGGAAGAGCGACAGGTTGATGCCGGCCAGCAGGTTCACGAAGTACGCGATCCGCTGGGTGCCCGGGATGTCGAGCGAGAAGACCTCGCCGCTGACCCGGGCGGCGCCGACCATGCCGATCGGCGAGTCGACGTCGCGCGGGGCGCCGTCCACCACCGAGTTCCACAGCCCCGGGATCTTGCCCGGCAGGGCCACCAGCGACTTCACACCGCTCTCGGCCATGTCGTACATCCGGTCGAGGGATTGCCCGACTCCGAGCCGGACGACACCGCTGGTCGGGGTGAAGCCGAGGAAGCCCGCCTGCACCGTCTCGCCCTTGACCGGCATGCCGTTGCCGTCGTACTTCTGGACGTCGTTGACGGCGATGGTCGGGGTGAGGGTGAGCTGCTGCCCCTCGCGCTCGACCACCACCGGCACGGTCTTCCCGGCCGAACGGCGGATGTCCGCCTGGAGCTGGTCGTAGTCGCCGATCCGGTCGCCGTCGAAGGAGACCACCTTGTCGCCCGGCCGCAGCCCGGCCTGGGCGGCGGGGGTCTTCGGCGCGTCGGCCGGGCAGCTGTCGGTCGGCTGGCCGGCCTTGACCACGCACTGCGCGACGGTGCCGATGGTCGGCACCGTCATCGAGACGCCGAAGCCCATCATCACGGTCAGGAAGAGCCCGAAGGCCAGGATCAGGTTCATGAACGGCCCGGCGAACATGACGATGACGCGCTTCCACGGCTTGCGGGTGTAGAAGAGCCGGCTGTCGTCACCCTCCTGGAGCTCCTCGTAGGAGGCCTCCCGGGCGTCCTCGATCATGGTCCGCCAGGGCGAACTGCTGCGCTTGGTGATCCGCCCGTCCGCGCCGGGCGGAAACATCCCGATCATCCGGATGTACCCGCCCAGCGGGATCGCCTTGACGCCGTACTCGGTCTCGCCCTTCTTCCGGGACCAGACCGTCGGACCGAACCCGACCATGTACTGCGGCACCCTGATGCCGAACAGCTTGGCCGTGGAGAGGTGGCCGAGCTCGTGCCAGGCGATCGAGATCAGCAACCCGATCGCGAAGACCAGGATGCCGACCACCGTCAAAACCGTTGCCACCGCAGGCCCTCCGTCATTGCGCTCCGCTCGTCGTCCGGTCGTCCGCCGGGAACCGTCAGCCCGACGCCAGCTCGCGGGCCCGGGCGCGGGCCCAGTCCTCCGCGTGCAGGACGTCCTCGACGGTCAGAGAAGTTCCCGCCGCGGCCCGCCCGCTGTCGTACTGTCCGTGCTCGGCCACGACCTTGGCAACAGTGTCCACGATTCCCGTGAAGGCGAGGCGGCCCTTCAGGAAGGCCTCCACGCACTCCTCGTTCGCCGCGTTGAACACCGCCGGCGCCGTCCCGCCGAGCGATCCCACCTCGCGGGCCAGCCGGACCGCCGGGAAGGCCTCGTCGTCGAGCGGGAAGAACTCCCAGGTGGCGGCCTTCGTCCAGTCGCAGGCGGGCGCCGCGTCCGGGACCCGGTCCGGCCAGCCCATCCCCAGCGCGATCGGCATCCGCATGTCCGGCGGGCTGGCCTGCGCCAGCGTGGAGCCGTCCGTGAACTCCACCATCGAGTGGACCACCGACTGCGGATGGACCACCACCTCGATCCGGTCGAAGGGCACGTCGTACAGCAGGTGCGCCTCGATCACCTCCAGGCCCTTGTTGACCAGGGTGGCCGAGTTGATCGTCACCACCGGCCCCATCGCCCAGGTCGGGTGCGCCAGCGCCTCCTGCGGCGTCACCCCCGCCAGCTGCTCGCGGGTCCGGCTGCGGAACGGGCCGCCGCTCGCCGTGACCACCAGCTTGCGCACCTCGGCGCGGGTGCCGCCGGCCAGCGCCTGGAACAGCGCGGCGTGCTCGGAGTCCACCGGCACGATCTGCCCGGGCTTCGCCACCGCCTTCACCAGCGGACCGCCGACGATCAGCGACTCCTTGTTCGCCAGCACCAGCACCCGGCCCGCCCGCAGCGCCGCCAGCGTCGGGCGCAGGCCGATCGACCCGGTGATGCCGTTCAGCACCGAGTGGCACTCCATCGCGGCCAGCTCGGTGGCCGCGTCCGGGCCCGCCAGCACGGCGGGCAGCGGACGCCCCGCCGCCTTCGCGGCCAGCGCCTCGCGCAGCGCGGGCTCGGCCGCCGGGTCGGCGACCGCCACGGTGTGCACGCCCAGCTCCAGGGCCTGCTCGGCCAGCAGCTCCACCCGGCCGCCGGCCGCCGACAGGGCGACCACGCGGAACCGGTCCGGGTTGCGGCGCACCACGTCGATGGCCTGGGTGCCGATCGAACCGGTCGAGCCGAGGATCACCAGCTCCCGGGGAGCGGAGGGGTCCTTCACCACGGGGGTGAAGCGCAGCTGCGGGTGGGCGAGCGAAGTCATGCGCCCATTGTGTCCTGCCGGCCGGACTCCACAGGACGCCGGGACGCGTCCCGGCTACCGTCGGAGCCATGCGTACCGTCATCGCCGGAGGCCACGGACAGATCGCGCTCAAGCTCGAACGGCTGCTCGCCGAGCGCGGCGACCGCCCCGCCGGCCTCATCCGCCGCCCCGAACAGGCCGGGGACCTGGCCGCCGCCGGAGCCGAGCCGCTGCTGCTCGACCTGGAGAGCGCCACCGCCCCCGAACTCGCCCGGCTGCTGGCGGGCGCCGACGCCGTGGTCTTCGCCGCCGGCGCCGGCCCCGGCAGCGGCGCCGACCGCAAGAACACCGTCGACCGCGACGCGGCCGTCCTGCTCGCCGACGCCGCCGAACTCGCCGGGGTCCGGCGCTACCTGATCATCTCCTCGATGGGCGCCGACGCCCAGGCGCACTACCCGGCCGACCCGGTCTTCGAGACCTACCTGCGGGCCAAGGGCGCCGCCGACGACGCCGTGCGCGCCCGTACCGCGCTCGACTGGACGGTGCTGCGCCCCGGCCGGCTCACCGACGGCGCGGGCACCGGCCTGGTCCGGCTCGCCCCCTCCGTCGAACGCGGCGCGGTGGACCGCGCCGACGTGGCGGCGGTGCTGGCCGAGCTGCTGCACGAGGCGGGCACCGCCGGGCAGACGCTGGAGCTGGTCGCCGGCAACGCCTCCGTGGCGGAGGCCGTCGCGGCCGCGGCCGGCCGGGTCTGAACCTCCCCCGGACACGCCGAGGGGCCCGGCACCACCGCAGCGCGGCGGTACCGGGCCCCTCGGGCCGTTCGGGCCCCTCGGCGTGCCGGGAGCCCTTCGGGATCGTTCGGAATCGTTCGGAATCGTTCGGAATCGTTCGGGATCAGAGGTCGAGGCCGGTGAGGACCAGGACCTTCTCCACGGTGTAGTCGTCCATCGCGTACTTGACGCCCTCGCGGCCGACGCCGGAGTCCTTGACCCCGCCGTACGGCATCTGGTCGGCGCGGTAGGACGGCGCGTCGCCGATGATCACACCGCCGACCTCCAGCTCCCGATGGGCGCGGAAGGCGGTCTGCAGGTCACGGGTGAAGACACCGACCTGCAGGCCGAAGGCGGAGTCGTTGACGGCGGCGAAGGCCTCGTCGGTGCCGTCCACCCGGTGCATCGACAGCACCGGGCCGAATACCTCGGCCTTGGCCAGGATCGCGTCGGCGGGCAGCTCGGCGAGCACGGTCGGGGCGAAGGTCGCGCCCTCACGGGTACCGCCGGTGAGCACCTTGGCGCCCTTGGCCACGGCATCGTCCACCCAGGACTCCACCCGCTTCGCGGCGTTCTCGTCGACCAGCGGGCCGACGTCGGTGGCGTCATCGTTGGGGTCGCCGGTGACCTGCGCCTCGACCTTGGCCACCACCTTCTCCACCAGCGCGTCGTACACCGACGCGTCGGCGATCACCCGCTGCACCGAGATGCAGGACTGGCCGCCCTGGTAGTTGGCGAACATCGCGATCCGGGTGGCGGCCCAGTCGAGGTCGGCCTCGGAGGACCAGTCGGCGAGCACCACGGCCGCGGCGTTGCCGCCGAGCTCCAGGGTGGTGTGCTTGCGCGGCACCGAGTCCATGATCTGGTAGCCGACCTTGTCCGAACCGGTGAAGGAGATCACCGGCAGACGCGGGTCCTGCACCAGCGCGGGCATCCGGTCGTTCGGCACCGGCAGGACGCTCCAGGAGCCGGCCGGCAGGTCCGTCTCGGCCAGGATCTCGCCCAGCACCATCGCGGAGAGCGGGGTGGCCGGAGCCGGCTTGAGGATGATCGGGGCGCCGACCGCGATCGCCGGGGCGACCTTGTGGGCGACCAGGTTCAGCGGGAAGTTGAACGGGGCGATGCCCAGCACCACGCCGCGCGGGAACCGGCGCACCACCGCGAAACGGCCCACGCCGCCCGGGTCGGTGTCCAGCCGCATCGTCTCGCCGTTGGTCCGGCGGGACTCCTCGGCGGCCCAGCGGAAGACGGAGACGGCACGGCCGACCTCGCCGCGCGCCCACTTGATCGGCTTGCCGTTCTCGGCGGTGATCAGCTGGGCGATCTCCTCGGTGCGCTCGGCCAGGCGCTTGGCCACGTGGTCCAGCGCGGCGGCACGGACGTGCGCGGGGGTCGCGGCGAACACCGGCAGCGCGGCCACGGCGGCGTCCAGCGCCTCCTCGACCTGGGCCTCGGTGGGGACGCTGACCTTGCCGACCAGGCGGCCGTCCCAGCTGTTGTGCACCTCGAAGTCGGCGTCGCCGCTCGCCCGGCGGCCGGCCAGCCAGAAATCGTACGTGGTGGTCACCGTGGTACCGGCCCTCTCCTCGTCGTCCTCACGGCCCCACGGACGTGGAACCAGAACCGAGGGTAGGGGCGGCGGCGCGCCGACCGGGTTGGCCACGGAGTAGCGTTCGCGCCCGCGCTCACTCCATCCCGTCCAGCGGACGGGCCGGGTTCCGGTGCTCCGCCGCCCGGGTGGGCGGGGCGGCCGGATGTCGCCCCGCCGGGCGGCTGCTCCGCCACTGCTCCGCTACTCGGCCACTGCTCCGCTGCTCCTCGCCTACTCTTCGCCGGAGCGAAGGGCCAGCCAGAGTTCCATCCGGACGTCGGTGTCGTCCAGCGAGCGGCCCAGCAACTCCTCGACCCGCCGCATCCGGTAGCGCAGCGTGTGCCGGTGTACGCCCAGGTCGGCGGCGGCCGCGTCCCACTGGCCGTGTCTGGAGAGCCAGGCTCGCAGCGACGCCACCAGGTCGCCGCGGGCGGTCCGGTCGTGGTCCCGCAGCGGGCGCAGCAGCCCCTCCGCGAACGCCGTCACCGCGTCCTCGCCCAGCAGCGGCAGCAGCGAGCCGGCGCCCACCTCCTCGTGGTCCACCGCACGGCGGCCGCCGCGCAGCGCCACCGCGAGCGCCCGCTCGGCCTGCGCGTTCGCGGTACCCGCCTCCTCCAGCGCGGCCGGCGCCGAGACCCCCAGCGACAGGCCCTCGTGCTCCTCCACCGCCCCCAGGCAGGCCCGGTGCACGGCACCGTTGTCCAGCGCCAGCACCATCAGCCGGGGCCCGTGCGTGCCGCCCTCCTCGCGCGCCACCAGCAGCTTCTCCCCCACCCGGGCGCCGGCCTGCTCGGCCCGGTCGCCCAGCTCGCCGAGCGCCTCCGTGGCGTCCACTCCCTGGCCGGCACCGGCCACCATGACCCGGACCGTCCCCTCCGGCAGACCGCCGAAGAGCCCGGCCGCCACCTGCCGGGCGGTCGCCACCTCGCCCGCCAGCACCATCCGCAGCAGCGCCGCGCCCATCCGCTCCTCCGCCTGGCGCAGCTCGCGCGAGCGCTCCAGGGTGAGGGTCAGCAGCGCCACCGCCGCGTTCAGCACGTACCGCTCGGTCGGGGTGATCCGGTCCTCGGTGCCGACCGCGAGGAAGCCCCGGGCCCGGCGGTCCGCCCCCAGCGACTGGACCACCACGTAGTCCTCGTCCGCGGTGTCTATCCCCGGCGAACGCCCCTGCAGCGCGGCGCTCGACGGCGCCGGGCGCCGGCGCAGCCGGTCCACCTCGGCCGCCAGCCGGCCGGCCCGGCGGGCCGCCCAGTCCGGGGCCACCACCGACAGCGCGCCCGAGCCGTCGTACAGCGCCGCCCAGCCGCCCAGCCGCGCCGCCAGCCGGCGCACCACGGCCGTGGTGCCGTCCTTGCCGAGCGCCGCCCGGGTCAGCTCCTCCTGCGCCTCGAAGCTGGTGGTGACCGCCTCGTACTGCTCGGCGGCCAGGGCCGCCGACACGACCTTGCTGATCGCGATGAACGGCGTCGGCTCCGGCACCCGCAGCAGCGGCAGCCCGCGCTGGGCGGCCGCGTCCACCAGGGGCTGCGGCACCTCGGTGTGCGACAGGCCGACACCGAGGCCCAGCCCCACCACGCCCGCGTCGGCCAGCCGGTGCACGTACGCCTGCAACCCGGCCGCGGTGCGGCCCAGCTTGATCCCGGTGGTGAGCAGCAGCTCACCGCCTTCGAGGAAGGGCGTCGGGTCGTCCAGCTCACTGGTGTGCACCCAGCGGACCGGCCGCTCCAGGTGGTCCGCACCGGCGAGGACCGTCAGATGGAGCGAGGTGTTGCGGACGACGGAGGCGAGTGTGGGAGGCATGGCACCTTCGGGGGACGACCTGACCGCGCCGTTGCGGCCGGGCGAGGAGAGGGCTGGGGAGTCTGGTGGGGGTCTCTCCCCTCATTATGGACGCTCCGGACAACCGGCACTGCCGAATCCACCTCGGAGGCGAGCTTCAGCCCCGCAGGTCCACCAGCAGCGGCGGCACCTGCTCGCCCGAGACCGCGGTCAGCGAGATCACCGCATGGCCCGCCGGCAACGCGTGCGCCAGGTCCGACGGCGACCAGCGCAGCCGCTCCACGTCCCGGGTGGTCACCGACTCGGTCTGCGCCGTCGTCCCCGACAGCGCCTTGCGCCCCAGCCGCCCGGCCCGGCGGACCAGCCCGCCCGAGGTGTCCGGCGCGTGCGTCACCGCCGTCTCCCGGACCAGGTGCGTGCCCCAGGCCTCGGAGAACATCCGGCCGTCCCACGGCGCGATCCCCGGGAACACCATCCGGCAGCCGACCGCCCCGAACAGCGGCGCCCGCAGCGCCTCGGGCAGATCGACCAGGGTCCGCAGCAACAGCACGGCGCCGGCGTTGGCCGCGCGCAGCCGCTGCAGCCCCCGGACGATGTGCGCGTCCAACGCCGTCGACGCGTCGTCGACCACCAGGCCGGCGAAGAGCGAACGGTCCTCCCGGGCCGCCGCGGCCTGCACGAACTGGCCCACCAGCAGCCGCGACAGCATCCGCGCCGCCTCCGGGTGGCTGCGCTCGGGCAGCTTCACCCGCACCCGCAGCGGGTGGTCCAGCACCCGCATCGCGAACGGCGGCCGGCCGGTACCGTCGGTCGCGAACGCCCCCTCGAAGGCCGGCCGGTCCAGCAGGGCCAGCCGGTCCGCCAGCAGCGCCCCCGGGTCGTCCGCCCGGCCGCGCTGGCGCTCCCGGTACTCCAGGTCCCGCTCGTACGCCGCCAGCCGGCCCGCCGCGCGCAGCGCCTTCACCAGCGCCTCCAGGGCCTCCGGCTCACCGCCGAGCAGCGCCCGCAGCTCACGCACCGCCGGGTAGCGGCCGAACCCGGCGTGGAACGGGCCGACCACCTGCTGCAGCGCCGTCCGGGCGGTCTCCGCCCGGGCCGTCAGCTCGTCCGGCAGCAGCGCCTCGGCCAGCCGGGCGGCCGCCTCGTCCGGATCCCGCACCGCCCCGTAGAGGTCCAGCCCGTACGCCGAGCCCCGGTCCCCCGGCGCGATCACCACGTCGTACCAGGCGTCCGGCCCCAGCTCCGCGTCGGCCGCGCCGATCACCACCGCGCACGCCGTACCGGCCAGCGCCTGGAGGCAGAGCGCCTCGGCGACCGGCCGGGCCAGCCGCGCGGTCTTCCCGGTGCCCGCCGGGCCGACCGCCAGCAACGAGGTGCCCAGCAGCGACGGATCCAGCGCGAAACCGGCCGACCGGTGCGTCAACGGGTTCTTCGGCACGTCCTGCGCCGTGCCCAGCCGCACCTGGCCCAGCAGCAGATCGTGCTGCTCCTCCCGCCCGGCCAGCTCGCGCGCCTCGGAGGGGTGGGCGAACGCCGCCGCGCCCCGGGCGGCCACCTGCTCGACGAAGGCCGGCACGAACACCGGGTCGGCCTGGGCCGACTCCCAGGCCCGCTGGATCCGCACGTAGTCGACGTCCCCGACGGGCTCGCCGTCCAGCCGGCCCGCCGCCGCGGCCGCCCCGCCGAGCCGCAGCGCCGCCCACGGGTCACGCGCCCACTCGGCCTGCGCCGCCACGCCCTCCTCGGCGGGCTCCTCCGTGGTCACCGTGCGCGCCATCAACGGCGCCACGTACCGCCGCCACACCTCCGGCCAGCGGCCCATCCGGCCGAACACCTTGATCACGACAGCGAGCACGAGCACGTTGAGAGTCAGAATGACCGATACGGCCACGAAGGCGGACTGGGTCGGAAGCACACCGATCAGCGTCGTCGCGTACTTGGCGAGTTCGACCCCGTACACATAGGCCAGCCATCCCACCACCGCGTTCAGCCCCGCTCTCAGCAGCAGGGGCCAGGTCGGGACCTTGGCGTCGTCCACCCGGTCGGGGTCGACCTGGTCGTAACCCTGCCGGTAGACGCCCGGGGCGGCGTCGGGGCGGGGGGCGGCGACCCAGGCGGCGAGGTCGAAGGGCGGGGGTGCCGCGGGGCGGCCGGGACGTTGGTGCGGCATGGGTGTCGCAGGTGCGGCGGTGGTCCGCTCGCCGTGGCCCCGTGCCCCGTCCAGTCCCATGTACGGCCCCGCTCCCTCGCCCGCCCGGCCCGACCACCGTCGGTCCCGCCATACCCATGCCGCCGCACCGGCGACACGCCCGCGCTCAATGTAGTGGAGCGTGGGCTGCCGGTAGTCGCACTCCCTGCGCTGGCCGCCCCGGACAAGTCGGACGGCCCAGTGCTACCGAGTGGCGCATGCCCGGCCGGGGAGGGCCGCCGTAGCCTGCGAAGCACCGAGCCGAGAAGTCTGGAGAAACCCATGAGCGCCGCAACGCCGCTCCCGCAGGAGCGCCGCCTGGTCACCGCGATCCCCGGTCCGAAGTCGCAGGAGCTGCAGGCCCGCAAGCTGGGTGCGGTGGCGGCCGGCGTCGGCACCACCCTGCCGGTGTACGTGTCCCGTGCCAACGGCGGCGTGCTGGAGGACGTGGACGGCAACTCGCTGATCGACTTCGGCTCCGGCATCGCCGTGACCAACGTCGGCAACAGCGCCGAGGCCGTGGTGGCCAAGGCGACCGAGCAGCTGGCCGCCTTCACCCACACCTGCTTCATGGTGACCCCGTACGAGGGCTACGTGGCCGTGGCCGAGCAGCTGAACGAGCTGACCCCGGGCGACCACGACAAGCGCACCGCGCTGTTCAACTCGGGCGCCGAGGCGGTCGAGAACGCGGTGAAGATCGCCCGCGCCTACACCAAGCGCACCGCCGTCGTGGTGTTCGACCACGGGTACCACGGCCGCACCAACCTCACGATGGGCCTGACGGCGAAGAACATGCCGTACAAGCAGGGCTTCGGTCCGTTCGCGCCGGAGATCTACCGGGTGCCGGTGGCCTACCCGTACCGCTGGCTGACCGGCGCGGAGAACTGCGCCGCCGAGGCCGCCGCCCAGGCGATCGACATCATCAACAAGCAGATCGGCGCCGAGAACGTCGCCGCGATCATCATCGAGCCCATCCAGGGCGAGGGCGGCTTCATCGAGCCGGCCAAGGGCTTCATGCCGGCGATCGTGGAGTACGCCAAGGCCAACGGCATCGTCTTCGTGGCCGACGAGATCCAGACCGGCTTCTGCCGCACCGGCCAGTGGTTCGCCTGTGACGACGAGGGCATCGTCCCGGACCTGATCACCACCGCGAAGGGCATCGCCGGCGGTCTGCCGCTGGCCGCGGTGACCGGTCGCGCCGAGATCATGGACGCCGCGCACGCCGGCGGCCTGGGCGGCACCTACGGTGGCAACCCGGTGGCCTGCGCGGCCGCGCTGGGCGCCATCGAGACCATGAAGGAGCAGGACCTCAACGGCAAGGCGCAGCGGATCGGCGAGATCATGCTCGGCCGTCTGCGGGCCCTGCAGGAGAAGTTCGCCCACCACGACTCGGTACGGATCGGCGAGGTCCGCGGCCGCGGCGCGATGATCGCCGTGGAGCTGGTGAAGCCGGGTGGCAAGGAGCCGAACGCGGAGGCCACCGCGGCCATCGCCAAGGCGTGCCACGCCGAGGGCCTGGTGGTCCTGACCGCCGGCACCTACGGCAACGTGCTGCGCTTCCTGCCGCCGCTGGTCATGCCGGAGCACCTGCTGAACGAGGGCCTGGACATCCTGGAGAACGCCTTCGCCACCGTCTGAGCGGCGGCGCCTCCACCGGGCCGCCCGTGACCGGATGACACCGACCCGCCGGAGGGATTCCGGACAGCATCGAACGGCCCGTGCGGACACCTCGTCCGCACGGGCCGTTCGGTCGCTACGGGCGGTTTCGTCCTGGTGTGCGGGGCGGGCCGCCGCACCACCCACCAGGGGTGAAGATGCTGTGCCGAATCGCTGAAGCTCCTCAGTGCGCCGCGGCCGTTGACGTAGTGTCATGACAGATGGACAGCGAGCCCCAGCCATTGGCGGACCCGTCCGCGGCACCGCCCCCACCGGCGGATCCGCAGGTCGCCCGCGAGGACAACCAGGCCGACCCGCAAGGGCCGGCGCACACCGAAGGCCGATCGACCGACCGTCCGACCCATACCCCCCGGGGCGCGCGGAACGGCGATCATCAGAGCCGCCCCGGAGCTCTCCCCCCTGCTCCGGGGCGGCCGCTTCGCGTTCCGGAGCGCCTGGCGGGCCCGGCCGGATCGGCGGCCCTGCCGGTGGCGCTGGCCACCGTGCTGGTGCTGATCTCCTGGCAGGTGGCCGTCGACGGGCCGCTGCTCGGACTGGACCGCTGGGTCCGCCACGGCGTCCGGGAGACCCGGCACGACCTCCACAGCACGCTGCTCAACCATCTCGGCGAGGCCCTCTCGGACCTCGGCAGCTCCGTCCCGGCGATCCCGGTCCTGCTGGCCGCCGGGGCATCGGCGGCCTGGCGGTCCCGCCGGGCCGGGGCGGCGCGCCCGTGGCTGCCGGCGCTGATCGCGGTGCTGACGACCGGGCTGATCCCACTGCTGGTCGTCCCGGCGAAGGCCGCGTTCGCCCGGCCGGGGCCGTTCGGGATGCCCCTGGCGCCGGACCAGTGGGGCTGGTACCCGTCCGGCCACACGGCGACCGCGACCCTCTCCTACGGGGTGGCCGCGTTCCTGCTGGCCCGCACCGCCGGCGCCCGCGCCCGCCGCCGCCTGTACGCGGCCGCCGCCCTGCTCGCGGCCGGCGTCGGCCTCGGGCTGGTGTGGAGCGACTACCACTGGCTGCTGGACGTGGTGGCCGGCTGGTGCCTCGGCGGGCTGGTGCTCCGGGCGCTCGCCGGGCTGCCACCGGCCCGGAACGGCCGCGACTCCCGGCGCCACCCCTAGATGATCGATTCCGAGGGATCGCCTGCGCGTGTGGGAGGAGCGAGTCCACCGTCACCGTGTGAAGACAGAGTTGGACTCCCTCGCGGCCGCACTCTATGTGATGAC
The DNA here is from genome assembly GCF_055561235.1 of Kitasatospora sp. NPDC022856. Classification (NCBI taxonomy): domain Bacteria; kingdom Bacillati; phylum Actinomycetota; class Actinomycetes; order Kitasatosporales; family Streptomycetaceae; genus Kitasatospora; species Kitasatospora sp. NPDC022856. The sequence continues at coordinate 57,444 of NZ_JBVHHE010000033.1, forward strand.
CGACGACCTGCTGAAGGATTCGCCGCAGTTCAGGCGTGCCCCAAGAAGGCAATTCCCGGCCACTTCCAGGCGGCCGGGACAGTGAGTTTCGGCGACACACGGGGTTCGGGGTGCACCGGGCCAGCTGGTCAGGTCCCCTCGGCTCACGGTCGGCGGCCGTCCTCGCTCCCCGTGCCGCAACTAGTGAACAGTCAGACCGCGCTGGTGGGGGTCGGCCGGGCGACCTGGAGGCGGTAGTCCACGGAGGTGGAGAAGGTGCCTGACTCGCCCCGCAGGGTCAGCTCGTGGCTGCCGGGGGTGAGGGGGTCCAGCCGGACCCAGAGGCCGCAGGACCAGGTGTTGAGGGGGCCGGCCGTGGTGGTGAACGGGTTGCCCTTCCGCGGGTTCATCCGGATCGGGGTGGAACCGAGCTCCTCGGGGGTCAGGGAGCGTCCGTCCAGGGCGGCGCTTCCCTTGGCGGCGTTCATGAACTCCAGGCAGTCTGCGGACTCGCCGAACAGGTTCACCAGCGGGAAAACGACCGGCACCCCGACGGGGACGGTGCAGGTGCGGGTGGCCGCGCCGCCGGTGGTACCGGCGAGGAACCAGATGCCGTCCTCCTGGCCCTGGCCGCACAGGTGGCCGTCCTGATCGAGGACCGGGTTGCGGTCCTCCGCGGTGGCGGTGGCCCAGTTCCACCAGCGGGACTGCAGCTCCGGCGAGGTGAGGCTCTGTACGGCGAGCGGGGTGCTCGGTTCGGGCGAGGGCTCGTCCGTGGCCGGGGGTGCGGGCTGCGCGGTCCTGTCGGCTGCCGGAGCGGAGGTGCAGGCCGTGGTGAGGGCCAGGGCACCGACGAGCAGGCCGGCCAGTCGTCTTGCAAGCATGATCGGAAACCTTACGACATGGTGTGCGACCCGCGACGAGCCGGTGTCCGGCACCGGCTCCCCCGCCGACCGCATCCCCGTTGTCGAAGCGCTCCCGGACGCCGTCCGCAGAGCAGACGTCCGCCCGGCCCCTGCCCGGCGCCGGGTCAGCCCGACGGCTCGGCCGTGAGCGCCCCGCTGCTGAGAACACGCCTCAGGAGGACGGATTCTTCCCGAACCCGAACCCGGACGCGCGCCTCGCTCGTGAGCTGAGGCGTCGGGCCGTTCGCCCTGGCAGCTCCTGGACGGGGCCGACTGGGACCTGACCACCCACCGCCTCCTGTACGCCGGCCCCGTGGACGGCGTCAGCTGCTTCGTGACGACCTGGTCACTCTGAAGCGCCGACCTCAGTAAAGCCCCGGGCTCCGGCCACCGTTGATCGCCATTGGGTACGAAGACACTGTCGAACAGCGGTGGCCGCAGGTCAGAGCGTCAACTTGCCCCCGGCGCTGGCGCCGGCAGCGCCGAAAGGCGGCCCAGGCGTCGGATGGGAAATCACGAGAGCAGCTTGCCCAGCGCCTGAGCAGGGGTTGGTCAACCTTCAGGACCGTCACCACCCTTGGAATCAATCAGCTAGCCCTCGGCGGGCTCGTCGTTGCGCTGGACGAGGCCGGGCTCGCCGTTGTCGCGCTGCCAGCTGACGACCAGCTCGTCGCGGGCGCCGAAGCGGACCAGGTGACGGCCGACCACGTCCTCCAGGCCCGGCAGGTTCTCGGTCTCGCCCTCGACGGTGAGCAGCAGGGCGTCGGGGGCGGCCTCCAGCGTGGCGGTGCCGCGGCCGAAGGTCAGGGTGCCGCGACCGGTCTCCTCCGACCAGTCGGCTTCGATCTTGCGCCCCATGTGGGCGGCGAGCTGCTTGGCGTAGCGGGCGGACCGGTCGGTGGCGACGCGGGCTTCGGAACGGGGCACGGGCCCTCCAGAATCACGGGAGGGAACTTAGGTTGCCCTCACTCGGAACCAAGCTAACCCAGATAGTGAGCCAGACTCAACAACTTTACGGAGCCCTCGTCCGTGGCGCGTCCTGCCCTGCTCCCGCCCCCGGACCGGCCGATACCCTTGGTCGACACCTGCCGAGGAGAGCCCCCATGACCACCACGCCGACCGACGACGCGGGGAGCTCCTCCACCGGCCCCGGCACCGCCCGGGACGGCGCCGCGGCCCCGGACCTCACCGTCGCGCCGGACGGCACCGCAGTGCAGGACACCGCGGCCCAGGACACCACCGCCGAGCTCGCCGACGCGATGACCAGAGCGATCAAGCGGATCCGCCGCCTCACCAGCGAGCGCCTGGAGCCCTTCGGCATCACCCCCGGTCAGGGCCGCGCCCTGCGCACCCTCGCGCACGCCCCCGGCTGCGAGCTGCCGGACCGCGCCATGCGCCTGGGTGACCTGGCGGAGCGGCTGCACATCGCTCCCCGTTCGGCCACCACCGTGGTGGACGCGCTGGAGGAGGCGGGGCTGGTCGAGCGCACCCCGGACCCGGCCGACCGGCGCGCCGTCCGGATCGTGCTGACGACGGCCGGCCGGTCGGCGGTGGAGCGGATCGGGCAGGTCCGGCACGAGGTGGCGCAGGAGTACTTCGGCCCGATCAACCCGGCCGACCAGGACGCCCTGCTGCGAGCGCTGCGCTCCGCCGAGAGCGCGTACGCGGCCACCATGCCGCCGCGCCGGACAGCGCCCCCGGGCGCAGCGCGGTGATCCCGATCCCGGCGATCACCAGCAGCGCCGCGCAGCCGGCCACCGGGCCGATCCGCTCACCGAGCAGCAGCCAGGCGGAGGACATCCCGAACACCGGGACCAGCAGCGAGTAGGGCGCGACCGTGGTGGCGTCGTAGCTGCGCAGCAGGAAGCTCCAGGCGACGAAGCCGAACAGGGTGGAGACCAGTCCGACGTACCCGATCGCGCCCAGTCCGGCCGGGGTGAGGTCGCGCAGTGCCCGCAGGTCGGCGGCCGGGCCCTCGACCAGCAGCGAGAGCCCGAGCAGCGGCAGCGGCGGGACGGCGCTGACCCAGACCATCCAGCGCAGCGCGTCGCGCGGGGCGGCCTTGCGGGTCAGCACGTTGGACAGCCCCCAGGCGACGGCGGCGAGGACGACCAGGACGAAGGCCCCGACCGGGCCGCCGACGCCGTGGTCGACGGCGCTCAGTCCGATGCCGGTGAGCGCGATCCCGAGGCCGGCCAGGCGCTGCGGGCCGGGCCGCTCGCCCAGCAGGACGGCGGCGAACAGTGCGGTGAAGACCGCCTGGCCCTGCAGGACCAGCGAGGAGAGCCCGGCCGGCATCCCGGCGTGCATGCCGAGGAAGAGCAGCCCGAACTTGACCACCCCGAGCACCAGGCCGACCCCGAGGACCCACCGCCACGCCACGCGCGGCGGGCCGACGAAGAAGACCGCCGGGACGGCGACCACCGCGAAGCGCAGGGCGCAGAAGAGCAGCGGCGGGAAGTTCTCCAGGCCGACGTGGATCAGGACGAAGTTGAGGCCCCAGACGGCGGCGACCAGGACGGCCAGCGCGATGTGACGCGGTCTCATGCTGCCGCCGGGGGCGGCCGGTGTTGCGGTCATGGGTCGAGGATGGCCGCCACCGACCGTGTAGCACCAGCGATGAATTCTGAAGGGCGGGCTTTAGCATTGCTGCATGATGGATCTGGGACGCCTGCGGGCGCTGCACGCGGTGGCCGTGCACGGTTCGGTGGGCGGGGCGGCGGCCTCGCTCGGCTTCACGCCGTCGGCGGTCTCTCAGCAGATCGCCAAACTGGAGCGCGAGACCCGGACGGTGCTGCTGGAGCGTCAGGGCCGGGGCGTGGTGCTGACCGACGCCGCCCGCGAGCTGGCCGTCACCGCGCAGGCGGTGCTGGGCCTGGTGGAACAGGCCCAGGTGCGGCTGGAGGAGCAGCGCGGCCGGGCGGTCGGGCGGCTCCTGGTGGCCGCCTTCGCCACCGGCGCGCGCGGACTGATGCCGGGCGCGCTCGCCGACCTGCGCGCGCGCTGCCCCGACCTGGACGTCCGGCTGCTGGAGAGCGACCCGTACCCGGCGGCCGAGCTGGTGGCCCGGGGCGAGGTGGACCTGGCGCTGGTCCAGGACTGGCCGACCGTGCCGCTGCCGGTGCAGGAGGGCCTGGTCCGGCTGGACTTCGGCCCGGATCCGGTGGACCTGCTGCTGCCCGCCGCGCACCCGCTGGCCGGGGAGGCCGTGGTCCCGGTGGAGCGGCTCCGCGGGCAGTGCTGGATCAGCGTGCCGCCGGGCAACATCTGCCACGACTGGCTGGTCCGCACGCTGCGCGAGGTCGGAGAGGAGCCCGACGTGCGCTACCAGGTCGGCGAGTTCGAGACCCAGATCGCGCTGATCGCGGTGGGTCTGGGGATGGGGCTGGTGCCGCGGCTCGGCCGGGGCGCCCTGCCGCCGGGGGTGGTCGCCCGGCCGGTCGTGCCGGAGCCGGCCCGGCGGGTGTTCGCGCTCTGGCGCGCCCAGGCCTCCCGGCGGCCGGCGATCACCGAGGCTCTGGCCGCGATGCGGGACCGGTGGGCCGCCCTGGCGGCGTGAGCGCGGGCCCGGCCCGGGTGAGGGGCCGCCCGGGCCGGGTGCGCGGCCGCCCGGGCCGGGTGCGCGGCCGCCCGGGCCGCCCGGGCTGCCCGGGTCCGGCTGTTCAGCCGGCGAACCCGATCACCAGCCACATGAAGCCCACCCCGAGGATGGTGCAGAGCAGGGTGGCGCGCGAGGGGTGCGGGCTGTGCGCCTCGGGGAGGATGTCGGAGGTCGCCAGGTAGAGCAGGAAACCCGCGAAGAACCCGAGGTAGAGGCCGAGCAGTTGCTCGGGGATGGTGAACAGCAGGGTGATCGCGGCGCCGGTCACCGGTGCCAGCGCGTCGGCCGCGAGCAGGGTCAGCGCCCGCCGGCGGTCGTTCCCGTACAGCCGGGTGATCGTGTAGGTGTTGAAGCCGTCGGCGAAGTCGTGGGCCACCACGGCGACGGCGACCACCGTCCCGACGGTGGTCCCGGCCTGGAAGGCCGCGCCGATCGCGAAGCCGTCCATCACGCTGTGGCCGACCAGGGCGAGCGCCGCGGTCAGCCCGATCCCCGGCGCGGACGTTCCCTCGGCGACCGCCGGTTGGGCGTGCGCACGGTTGTGGACGTGCTGGTGGCCGTGGGTGTGCGCGGCGTACTCGCCCTCGTGGCCGCGGTGGATGGCGACCGCCCGCTCGACGACGTGGATCGCCAGGAACCCGGCCGCGAACATCAGCAGCGCCTGCGGGACGCCGTGGATCTCCCCGGGCGCCTGGTGCAGCGCCTCCGGCAGCAGGTCGAAGGCCACCACCCCGAGCATCAGCCCGGCGGCGAACCCGAGCACCAGATGGCGCCGGTCACCGGTGCGCTGGGCGACGTAGCCACCGATGAGCGTCATCAGGAAGGCGCCGGCGGCGACCAGGATCGCGGTCATCCCACCTCCCCCGTACCGGAGACCCTACGCATCCCCTCGCCCCCGTGTCCTGAGCGTCCCGGGCAACCCCCGGGCGTACCGTGCCCCGGTGGCTCGCCGGGGCCGACCGCCGAACGGTGCCGGACGACCCGGGCCGGGAACGCCCCGGTGCCTGTGCCCCCAGCCTCGCCCGGTGCCCGGGGCGCCGCCCGCCGGACGGTCCGTGAGGGTGAGCCACGAGAGCACCCGGGCACCTGTCAGGCTCGCGGCCCGACCGGGCCCGTTCAGTGACCGGAGGCGAGCGGCAGCCCGAGGTGGGCGCGGGCGAGCTCCCGCACGCCGTCGCCGTCGACCAGATGGATGTGCTGGTGCCCGTCCTCGCCGGTGAGGTCGAGCGCCTCGTCGGTGAACCGGCCGGTGGTCAGCCGCAGACCGTGCTCGGCGGACTCCTCGCGGACGGCCTCCGCCAAGGTCCTGATCTCCTCCTCGCCCACCGCTCCGGACCCGCGGGAGGCCCAGACCACCCAGCGCCCGGGCAGCGCGCTGCCCGCCGCCCCCTCCCCGGTGGCGACCAGGCCCGCCGGGCCGCGCAGTCGTACGCTCCACTGCTCCAGCCCGCCGCGGGTGAGCAGTTCGCGGACCAGGTGGGCGAACTCGTTCGCCGAGAGGTCCGGCGCGGACGGCACGGTGGCGCCCGCCAGGGCGGCCGGTTCGACGCCCGCCCTGGCGTAGGGGTCCGGGGTCACGGCGGCGCCGAGCTGGCGCAGCCGGACCAGTGCCTCGTCCTGTTCGGCGTCCGCGTAGACGCCCTCGCCGTCGTGCTCCTCGTAGGGGGCGGCCGCCGGCAGCAGCCTGGTCCGGGCGAGGGCGTCGCGGTCGGCGTCCACGCTCACCAGGCAGAGCGGCTCCGCTCCGGCGGACTCGCGCAGCCAGCCGTTCAGCACCACACCGGCCAGTATCTCGTCGGTGTCGACGGCATCGGCGGCCTGCAGCGCGCGCAGGGCCAGCCGGGCGACCAGCCGCAGGTAGTCGGTGGCCCGGTCGGCCGGCGGGCGCGGCACCGGGAGTATCTCGCCGTCCGGGGCGAGCCGGTACCCGGTCAGCGACGGCACGAGGTCGAGGGACGGCAGGTCGAGGTCGAGCACGGCGGTGCGGGTGAGCGGGCGGAAGACCGCCCGGCAGGGCGCGGGTACGTCCTGGGTGGCCGTCTCGGCGGCCGCCAGCGCCCGCTCCAGCAGGGACTCGACCGCGGCCGGCTCGGCCAGCCGGTACGCCCGCCGGCACTCCTCCAGGGTCTCGTTGTACTCGCGGACCGCGCGGGCCCTGGCCTGCTCGGCCTGCTCGTGGACCCGCCGCGACTCGTCCTCGGCCGGGCGGTCGGCCCCGGCCCGCCGGGTACGCCACTCCCGGAGGGCACGCTGGTGGGTGAGCCGGGCCTGGGCCAGCTCGCGCTGGAAGCCGGAGTCCAGCAGTCGCCGGGTCGGCGGCTCGTCGGGGTCGGCCCCGGCCGGCCGCTCGGGCGCGTAGTCCTCCCAGCGCGGTTCGGCGTCGGCCTCGCCGCCGCCCGGGCCGGTGGCCCGGTAGGGCCTCGGCTCGTAGTGGCGGAGCTGGCTCTCGAAGTCCATCGCCGAGACGGGCAGCGCGGCCCGCCGCAGGAGGTCCGCGAGCCGCTCGTGCTCGGCCCGGACGGTGACGGACCGGTGGTGGGTCAGCGCGGCGGCCCGGGTGTGCGCGGCGACCGCCTCGTCCGCGCCCTCCGGGCCGGTCAGGCCGGTCAGGCCGGCCGCGCCGCTCAGGCCGTCCCGGCCGCCATGACCGCCGGCCGCCCGGTCGGCCGGGCCCGGCGAGCCGGGTGGCCCGTCGAGCCCGTACGGACCGTCAGACCCGTCAGGCCCTTCAGGCCCGGATGATCCGTCGGATCCGTCCGGACCGTCCGGGCCGCTCACGCCGAGGTCACGGAAGACCGAGGCCAGGAAGCCGGGTTGGGGGGCCATCACGGCGCCGTCGGGCTGGCCGTCTGCTGAGTGCTGCATCGGTCGCGGTTCCCCCATGCTCGTCCGGCGCCTGCCCGGGGCGGCCGGCGAGCCTACGGGCCGCCCCTGCCGGACATTGTCCACCGAACGGGCGCACCGGTCAGCCAAGCCTCTCAGTTGGTCCGGGTGTTGGTCAGGTGCAGGCCGATGTAGCCGACATAGATCCGGCCACTGCCCGAACAGTCGTCGAGGTAGTGCAGCCGCGGGGCCGTCCGCCCACCGCCGATCCGCAGGTGCGCGCCCATGAACGCCCGCCGGGAGGCGTCCACGCACTCCGGTACCGGAAGTATCCGCTCGCGCTTCCACTTGGTGTGGCTGAAGACCGTCCGCGACTCCCCGCGCACCGCCTTGCGGGGCGGGAAGCGGTGGCGGCCGGCCGGGGTGTGCTCGCACCACTGCTTGAAGTCGCCGCCCGCCTCGCCGCGCACCGCCGCCTCGGCGTACTCCTGCAGGGACGTCAGACCGCCCCAGGTGAGCCGGGCCCAGCCGGCCCCGGCGCACCGCAGGTCATCCAGGGCGAGCGCGCTCTTCTGGTCCCCGGTGAAGGTGAGCAGCGGGAACTCGTCCAACCGGGCCATCAGTTCGGTGAAGCTGTCCGGCACCGCCCGGAACCCGGGAGCGCCCGGTGAGCCCGGTCTGCTGCCCGCCCCGGGCGCGGCCGGGCGGCGCCCCGCCGAACCCGGGCCGACGCAGAGCCGACCGGCCGGCCCGCGGGACTGGACGCCCCGGCGCGGCCCGGTGACCGACCCGCCCGGCGGCTCGTCGGCCGCCGACGGCACCCGGCGGCCCCGGCGGCGCTCCCGGCGCAGGCTGTGCCGCACCCGCTCCAGCTCGTCGGCCCTCGCCTGCTGCTCGGCGTGGTCCTGCTGCTCCTCGTGGGCGAGCGCCGCCCGCTCGGCCCGGGCGGTGGCGTCCTCCGGGCCGGTGCCCGGACGGGCCGCGGTCGCGGGCACCCGCAGCACCGGGACGGCGGCCAGCGGTGCCGGCAGCGGCAGCTCGGCGGCGAGCCGGCGCGGTTCGCGGGCCAGCAGCCCGGCCGCCCGGCGGAGGTCCTCCTCGATCCGGTGGCGGGCCAGCACCGGATGCCGCGCACCGTCCGACCGGGAGGCCGGATCGACCTCGGGCTGATAGGTGCGCACCGCCCCGCCGTAGACGGTGTGGTACTCCAGTGCGACGTTGAACTCGGTACGGGCGCCCGGATCCAGGACGTAGGTGGTGGCGAGGCCGGGGAGTTGGCGGCAGAGCGGGCGGACGACGTCCTCCACCCAGCGGTCGAGGTCGTGGTTGACCGGGACGCTCGCCACCACGACGGGCAACCGGCGCTCCGGATCGCAGAGGGCGTCGATCAGGCCGTCGACCTCGGCGGCGGTCAGCACCCTCGGCGCCGACTGGACGGCGGCCGGGCCGTCGGTGGCGTCCAGCAGCGGCAGCAGACTGCAGGCGAGTTCGGGCACCGGCACCCGGCACGGCGTCCGTACCCCGGTGCCGGTGGTGTGCGTCTCGGCCTCCAGCCGGACCCAGGTGCGGCCGTCGGAGCCGGTCGCCGTGGTCAGCGTGAGTTGGTGGGTGCCGTGCGGGGCCGGGGTGCGCAGCCGGCGGCGGTCGTAGCGCCCGGCCCCCGGGCCGCCCCGCAGGGGACCGCCGTCGCGGTCGAGCAGGACCCGGTCGCCCAGGCGCAGGCGTTCGGCGGGGACTTCGGCGGCCTCGGCGGCGACGGACCGGTGGGCGGCCGGCGGGGGCTCCTCACAGCCTTCGTGTTTCAGCCAGGCGGCGAGGCGCTGGTCCGCCAGGGCCACGGCGTCGGCGTGCGGGAGCGCGGTGGTGACGGTCATCCGATAGGGCGTCGCGAGGCCCCTGGGGCCGGGCAGACCGGCGCGGGCGGGCGACGAGGAACGGTCTGAGGTCATGCGCATACCTCCGTGGTGCGGTGGTGGGGTCTGTCGTCCTCCATCGATGGGGGTGTGTTCGTCCGGTTCTTGCCGGATCCTTGCCCAGGAAACGCCACAGCCCGGAGCGGAAGTTCCAACTCCGGGCCACGTCAATACGTTCGAGTGAATCTGCTCAAGCCGGCCACCGGACCGGACCGGCTTCTGCTGCGGCCGGTCTCAGCCCTCCGCGCGGCCCGCGCCGCTGCGGCTCCACTCCGGTTCGGCGACCGGCACCGCCAGCGGGCAGCCCTCCGGGGCGTCGTAATCGGCGATCAGCACCACGGGGACGGTCCCGTGGTTGCGGCCGACGTGGACGTGGACCGGCCCCGCCTCCTCGACCAGCGACTCGCCCGCCCGGCTGACCTCGACCCGGCCGTCGTGCAGGGTCCGGGTCAGCGTCCCCGACAGCACCACCACGTCGACCCGGCCCGGGTGGTAGTGCCAGCCGGTACTGGCGCCCGGGGGCAGGGTGATGGTCTGGACGAGGGACATCTCGGCTCGGCCTCCTGGTCGGCGATCCGCCCAGGCTAGGCAGGGTGCGGGAGGACGGGAACCCGGCCGGACCCGATCTGGCCGAAAGTCTGTCCGGTCCCCGGCCCGGTCGCTCCGCGAACCCCGGCCCGAGCGTCACCCCCGCGCCGCGGGGAACCCGCTCAGACCGGCACCTCGACATACGTCCGACCCGCCGCCACCGCCACCGCGGTACCGCCGGTCGCCTCGGCCAGCCAGGTGCGGAATTCGGCCAGCTCCGGCTCCGGCACCCCGACCTCGATCCGCACCCCGGCCGCCTCGTACGCGAGGTCGCTCACCGTGTAGCCGGCCGCCCGCAGGTCGTTCTCGACCCGCCCGGCCCGGGTGTGGTCCGCCGCTACCGCGAGCAGCGCCACCGGCCGCCGTTCCAGCAGCCCGACCGCGTCCACCGCCTCCGACACCGCGCTCCCGTAGGCTCGGACCAGGCCGCCCGCCCCGAGCTTGATCCCGCCGAAGTACCTGGTCACCACGGCCGCGGTGTCGGTCAGCCCGCGCCGGCGCAGCACCTCCAGCATCGGCACCCCGGCCGTACCGCCGGGCTCCCCGTCGTCGCTGGAGCGCTCGCGCCGCTGCTCGTCGCCGACCACGAAGGCGGTGCAGTTGTGCCGCGCGTCCCAGTACTGCTTGCGGATGCCCGCGATGAACGCCTGCGCCTCGTCCTCGTCGGTGACCCGGGCGAGGTGGCAGATGAAGCGGGACTTCTTGATCTCGATCTCGTGGCTGCCCGCGTGCCGGATGGTCAGGTACTGCCTCGGGGTCGGCTCCGGCGTGGCGGACATGGTGCGGCGGTTCTCCCGGAAGACGGCGAAGGCTGGCGGCGGCCCCACGTGGTTCCGGGGCGCCACCGCCAGCCTAGGCCCTGCCCGTCCGGTCACCGGTCCGAACCGGAGAGCGCCGGGTCGGGGCAGGGACGACTCGGGGCGGCGGCGAGTCGGGGCGGCGGCGAGTCGGGGCGGGGCCGGGAGGGCTCAGCGGCCGGCCAGCGCGTCCAGCCGGGCGCGGTCCAGACCGGTGAGCGAGAGGACCTCGGCGAGGTCGACCGCCCCGCAGTCCAGCCCGCGCAGCAGGTAGCCGCTGAGCGCCCGGGCGGTCGCCGGCTCGTCCATCACGTCGCCGCCGGTCTTGGCGACGTACGCCGCCAGCCGGGCGGCGGCGGCCGCCAGGCCCTCGCGGTAGAAGGTGTACACCGCGACGTAACGGGTCGGCAGGTGCGCCGGGTGCATGTCCCAGCCCTGGTAGTAGGCACGGGCCAACGAGCGGCGGACCAGGTCGTGGTGGAGCTTCCAGGCGGCGTGCACCTGCTCGGTGGACCCGGTCGGGATGACGTTGGTCGACCCGTCGGAGAGCCGGACGCCGGTACCCGCGGCGGCCACCTGCATCACCGCCTTGGCGTGGTCGGCGGCCGGGTGGTCCATGCTCTGGTAGGCGGCGCCGACCCCGCAGGCGGCGCTGTAGTCGAAGGTCCCGTAGTGCAGACCGGTGGCCCGCCCCTCGGCGGCCTCGATCATCCGGGCGACGGTGGCCCGGCCGTCGGGGCCGAGGATCGCCTGGGTGGTCTCGATCTGGATCTCGAAGCCGATCCGGCCGGCCGGCAGCCCCGCCGAGCGCTCGAAGTCCGCCAGCAGCCGGACCAGCGCGGTGACCTGCTCGGCGTAGGTCACCTTGGGCAGCGTGAGCACCAGCCCCTCGGGCAGGCCGCCGGAGGCCAGCAGGGTGGTCAGGAACAGCTCCAGGGTGCGGATGCCGCGGTCACGGACGGCCGCCTCCATGCACTTGATCCGGATGCCGATGTACGGCGGGGCGCTGCCGTCCGCCACGGCGGCCGCGATCAGCTCGGCGGTCCGGACGGCGGCCGCGTCCTCCTCGGCGTCGGGCCGGGGGCCGTAGCCGTCCTCGAAGTCGATCCGCAGGTCCTCGACCGGCTCCCGCTCCAGCTTGGCGCGGACCCGGGCGTGCACGTCGGCGAGCAGCGCGTCGTCGGCCACGCCGAGCGCGCCGGCCAGGGCCGCCGGGGTACCGGCGTGCGTGTCGAACGCCTCCAGCGCCTGTCGGCCCCAGTCACGGACGGTGTCGGCACCGAAGGCGTCGGCCGGGACGTAGACGGTGTGGACCGGCTGCCGGCTGCCGGAGTCGCCCGGGTAGCGGCGGGCCAGGTCGGCGTCGACCGGGGCGAGCAGCGCCTCCACCGCGGCACGCGCCGCTCCGGAGAACGAGGCTCCGCCCGCCGGACCGGTACCGTCCACCTCGACCTGCGACATCCGTACTCCTCCGTGCCGAACCAGCGCTTCAACAGTTTGTTGAGGCGAAGGTAGCCCCGCCGGGGTCGGGCGTCAATGGCCGACCGAGCGGCGGACGGGCGGGCAGGCGGCAGGCGGCAGGCGGCTCCGGCTTTGGGCGGGTCGGCCGGTCAGTCCCTCCCGGCGGCGGCGTAGCGGTCGCGCAGCTCGGGGAAGAGCTCGGCGACGTCCTTGTGGTGCACCGAGCCGTCCGGCCGGGTGCCGGTCACGCCGTACTCCTTGGTCAGCCAGTCCGCGAGACGCTGCGGGCTGGGCTCCTTCTCGAAGGTGTCGATGTAGCTGACCAGCGCCGTGTAGCAGAGCTCGGGGTCGAGCCGCGACGGCGCCGGGCGGGAGGCGGAGTCGTACGGGCGGCCGGAGCCCTCGGCCTCGTCCGGCTCCGGGGCGAAGCCCTCCTCCTGCGGGTAGTCGGCCTCGCGGACGTACGCGGCGTCCTGCGCGTAGCCGGGCTCCACCGGGAGGTCCGCGTAGCCGGCGCCGTCCGGACCGGTGTGGACCTCGGACTGCGCGACGGCCTGGGCGGCCGGGCGCGCCGCCGGCTGCGGCTCGGGCTGGGCGGCGGACGCTCGCGGCGGCTTGAACCACGGCGAGGCCTGGCCCGGCACCCGGCCGCCCGGGGAGCCGTCGCCCTGCGGCCCGGTGGTCCGCACCGGGCGCTCGGTCCAGACGTTCAGCTCCTCCCGGGGCTGCGGCGGTGCCTGCTCCTCCTCGGCGGCCGGCTCCTGCGAGGCCCGCAGCCGCACCGCGGCCAGCTTGGCCAGCATCGGCGCGGCCACCTCCGCGGGCACCGGCGCCACGGCGGGCACCGCCGCCTCGGACCGGACCTGCTCCACCTGAAGGCCCTCGGGCCGGGCGTTCTCCGGCCGGGCGTTCGCGGGCTGTGCCTGCGCGAGCGGCTGCGCCTGCGGCTGGGTGCCGGCGGCAGCGGCCACCGGGATGGCGGCGGCCGGCGTCCGGCTCTCCCGGAGCTCGGTGGCCGTTCGGGACTCCTCGTCCAGCCGGTCCAGCAGCGCCGGGTCCAGTGGCACCCCGTACTTGGCCAGCTTCAACGGCAGCAGCGCCTGGATCGGCGCCGAGCGGCGCCAGCCGCGCCCGTACCGGAAGCGCAGCTGCGCCCGGTAGACCAGCCGGTTCTGCTCCAGCCGGACGACCTCGTCGTAGGAGCGCAGCTCCCAGAGCTTCATCCGCCGCCAGAGCCGGAAGGTCGGCACCGGGGAGAGCAGCCAGCGCATCAGTCGGACGGACTCCATGTGCCGGTCGGCCGTGATGGCGGCGATCCGGCCGACCGCGTGCCGGGAGGCCTCGACGACGACCACGAACAGCACCGGGATGACGGCGTGCATGCCCATCCCGAGCGGGTCGCCCCAGGAGGCGGCCGCGTTGAACGCGATGGTGGCGACGGTCAGCAGCCAGGCGGTCTGCCGCAGCAGCGGGAAGGGTATGCGGAGCCAGGTCAGGACGAGGTCCAGCGCGAGCAGCACGACGATGCCGGCGTCGACACCGATCGGGAAGGCGTAGGAGAAGGCGCCGAAGCCCTTCTCGGACGCCAGCTCCCGCACCGCGTTGTACGAACCCGCGAAGCCGATGCCCGAGATCAGGCAGGCCCCGGCGGCGACCAGCCCGAGCAGGCTGCGGTGAGCCTTGGTGAGCGGAGGGCGTGCCATAACGTCTATCAACCCCTGGGTGTCGGCTGCGGCCGTGCGCTGCCTCGGCGCCGGTTCCCGGTGGTCGGGGCGCCGGACGACCGAGCAGCCGCCGGGCTCGGCCCACCGGAGTTTACTCGTACAGCTGTTTCAGCTTCCTCGCAGCCCGGGGTGGAACCGGCCCCGGCGGACACCGGGCGCGGGCCCCGTGTCGACCGGGTGTCGGCTGCGTGCCGATCGGGTGCCGACCGGCCGGGCGGGGCGTCAGGCCGGTCTCCCCGCCGTCCCGTTGAGATAGGCGAGGACGGCCTGGACCCGGCGGTTGGCGTCGTCGGCGGGGGCCAGACCGAGCTTGGTGAAGATGTTGGCGATGTGCTTCGCCACCGCGCCGTCGCTCACCACCAGCCGGGCCGCGATCGCCGAGTTGGAGCAGCCCTCCGCCATCAGCTCCAGCACCTCCCGCTCGCGCGGTGAGAGGTGGTGGAGCGCGCCCGGCCGGCGGGAGGTGCGCTGTACCAGCTTGGCGATCACGTCCGGGTCCATCGCGGTACCGCCGGCCGCCACCCGGCGGACCGCGTCGATGAACTGGTCCGCGTTGAAGACCCGGTCCTTCAGCAGGTAGCCGACACCACCGGTGCCGTCCGCCAGCAGCTCCCGCGCGTACAGCTGCTGCACGTGCTGCGAGACCACCAGCACCGGCAGGCCCGGGATCTCCCGGCGCGCCTGGAGCGCGGCCTGCAGGCCCTCGTCGGTCAGCGTCGGCGGCAGCCGGACGTCGACCACGGCGACGTCCGGCCGGTGCGTCAGCAGCGCGTCCAGCAGTTCGGGGCCGGTCTCGACCGCCGCCGCGATGGTGAAGCCGTGCGCTTCCAGCAGCCGGATCAGGCCTTCGCGAAGGAGGTAGAGGTCCTCGGCGAGGACAACTCGCACGGCAGCTCCAAGGTGATCGTGGTCGGACCGCCCGACGTGCTGTCGATGGCCAGGACACCGTCGAAGGTACCCAATCGCCGCTCGATCCCGCGCAGGCCGGTGCCCCGGCTGGGATCCGCCACACCGACGCCGTCGTCCGTCACCGTGACCCGCAGGTTGCCGGCCCGGTAGAGGATGTCCACCCAGACCTGCTCCGCGCCCGAGTGCTTGGCCGCGTTGGCCAGCAGCTCGCAGATGCTGAAGTAGACGGCGGCCTCGACCGGCGCCGGCAGCCGGTCCGGGAGGCTCACGCACACCTCGGTCGGCAGGGCGCTGTCCAGCGCCAGCAACTGCACCGCGTCGCCCAGTCCGCGCTCGGCGAGGACCGGCGGGTGGATGCCGCGCACGAGGTCGCGCAGCTCCTGGAGCGCCCGGGCCGAGGACTGCCGGGCCTCGGAGAGGAGTTCACGGGCGGCCACCGGGTCGGTCTCCAGCAGGTGTTCGATCGTGCCGAGGGTCATCCCGATCGCGACCAGCCGTGCCTGGGCGCCGTCGTGCAGGTCCCGCTCGATCCGGCGCAGTTCCGCCGCCTGGTTGCCGGCCGCGTCCGCCCGGGTCTCCGTCAGCTGGGCGACCCGCTTGGTCAGCTGGGCGTGCGAGGCGCGGCCGTCCTGGTCCAGCACCCGCCGGGCCAGTTCCACGTAGCCCCGCACCGCGTACGGCGCCAGCACGACGCCGAGCGCCATCAGCAACAGCCCCAGGACGACCGAGACCAGCGGGGAAGCGCCGGCCGGATCGATCGGCCCGTACTCCCGGTATTCCACCGGAGCGGTCACCGCGTAGCCCGCCCCGCCCACCAGCAGACCGGCCACCGGCAGGGCGAGTACGGCCGCGGCCGCCGGGCTGATCACCAGCCAGGCGATCTCCGACCGGGTGGCCCGGTCCCGGGCGGCCCAGTGCAGCAGGTGGGCGAGCTTCGCGACGCCGTGGGAGCGGTGGTACGAGTACCCCGTCCACCAGTGGCCGCGCTCGTCCCGCTCCAGCGCCGGCCGGGGGTCGTACTCGACCGGCAGCCGGATCCCGTACCAGCGGGCGAGTTGACCGCGCGTCCGGTTCGCGACCCGGCGCACCAGCAGGCCGGCGGTGACCGCGCCCGCGAGGGCCGCCGCGAGCAGGGTGAACACGGTGCCCAGGTCATAGGGGTCCAGCATCGAGTTCACCGCACCACCGGCGAAGGACGCCGCCAGGATCGGCAGGGCGACGGTGGGTACCGCCCCCAGCGCCACCAGCGCCAGCCGCACCAGACCGCGGCCGCCCGCCAGGAAGGCCGCCTCCGTCTGAGCGCGTACGCCCGCGCCGCTCGTTCGGTTCGCTGCTGTCACGGATGCTCCTGGGGCCGGTACCGGTCGTCGTCCACCCAGTGTCGCCGGGTGGCAAGGGGCGGGGCACTGGCTGTCGCACCCCGATTCCGGGGTGGACCTAGCACCACCCCGGAGCGGCACTCCGTCCCGCCCGGCCGGGCGATCCCCCCGGCGAACCGCAGCCACCCACCGCGAATGCCGCCGGAGAATGCCCCTGGAAACGCAAAGAACCCCCCGATCCGTAAGGATCGGGGGGTTCTTCACAATGATTGTTCGGCGGCGTCCTACTCTCCCACAGGGTCCCCCCTGCA
>NZ_JBVHHE010000034.1:0-69638 GCF_055561235.1 Kitasatospora sp. NPDC022856
GCCTCAAAACCCGTACCCACTACAGCGAAGCGACCGCCTGGGCGCACCACGCCCAACTCCATGCCGCTTGACCTCTAACGACATGGGGTGTCTGACCCCTCGCACGCCGCGGACCCCGGGCCGATTCGGCCCGGGGTCCGCGGTACGGACGACGGCTCAGCCCTTCGGGGCCGGCGAGGGGAGCGCACCGGACACCAGCGGCCACTCGCGGTGGAACGGCGGCAGCGGGAGCTTGCCCTCGATGATCGGGGTGCCGAAGACCTTCAGATGGGCGAGCAGCGCGCCGTTCAGGTCGACCCCGCCCAGCAGTGCCCAGCTGCCCTGGAGTCGGGGCGCGCCGCCCGGGACGTCCACGGTGAGCGAGCCGTCGGCCCGGGCCCGCAGGTACGGGGCCACGGTGGCCTCGACGCCGACCGTGTCGTACAGGCCGACGCTCACCTCGGCGCCCAGCGCGGCCCGGGCGGCCGCCTTGCCGGTCAGCCGCACGTGGATCGGGGAGACCTTGGTGTCGGCGGCGTCGGTGGACGAGGTCCAGCCGCGCCCGCCGGCGTAGTCGGCGTGCACCGCCCAGGTACCGGTGACCTCCTGTTCGGCCTCCAGGTGGACCTGGCCGTCGGCGCTGACCTCCAGGTAGCAGGTGAGCCCGAGGTTCACCACGACCGGCAGGCCGGCCACCGTGATGACCGGGCTGGCCTGGAGCTTGGCGAAGGGCACCCGGATCGGTGCGGCGCCGGTGTCTCGGGCGAAGTCACCGGTGACCTTCCACTGGGCGTGGGCGCCCAGGTCGAAGCCGATCGACGCGGTGCGCGGACTGCCCACGCCGGCACCGTGGTAGGCGAAGTGCACGGCGGGGTGGAGCTGGAGGGAGCCGGAGGCGTCGGCGCTCAGCCCCTCCGGGAGCGGGATCGGCGCCTTGACGTCGACCTCCAGCGTGCCGGACGCGTCGGCCGTGGTGGCGCCGTTCTCCCGGCCGACGGTCGCCTTGACGTCCTTGACCAGGGGCGTCACCTTGATCGCCTGGGGGTCGACGGCCACCTTGCCGTCCGCCTCGGCCCCGCCGAGCAGTTCGGTCAGCGTCGCGGGCCGGGTCGCCAGGGAGACCGACCCGCCGCTCGCCGAACGGACGGCCGTGACGGCGACCAGGGCGCCCTGCGGCGCGGCGGCCGTCGGTGGGCTGGCGATCAGCTGACCGGGCCGGACGGCCTCGACCGCGGCCGTCGACCCCGGCGAGGGGCTCGCGAACGGGCTCGCGGACGGGCCCGCGGACGAACCGGCGGACGGGCTCGCCGACGGACCCGCCGAGGGTGCCGACGGCGCCGCGGCAGCCAGGACCGCCGTACCGGCGGCCGGGTCGTACGCGGTGAGCTGGAGGTTCCGGGCCGCCGGGGAGACGGCCGTGCCGTCCGCACCGGGCAGGCCGACGGCGGCCTGCTGCGCGCCCGGCTGCGCCGCCGCCACCGGCAGGGTGGCGGCGGCGGGACGCCCGGAGGCGGTGGGCGCGCCGGCCGGGGTGGCGGCCCGGGCCTGCGGCGAACCGGTCGGGGTGACGGCGGCGACCGGGTGGCCGGCACCGGAGGCCGAGGCGGCGACCGGGGCACCGCCGGTCGCGTCGGCCGTCGGGGAGCCCGGCTGGTCGCCCGAGGTCGGCCCGCACGCGGCGACACCGAGCAGCACCAGTGAGACGAGGGCAGGGCGGACCGCCATGCCGAGGGAACTCTTCAACAGGACTCTTTCGGAGCGGCGGACGAGGACACGACCGCCCGTGATCAGTGGAGGCAGGGAGGCGGCTCGCACGGCCGCGCCGTCATGTTACTGACGAGGAATCATCTTGTCGAAGTCATGCACATGCCCCACCGACACCAGGACGGACCCTCAACTCATCAGCTGAAGAGGCGAGTTGACGCCACAGGGACGCGCCGACCCCGACCTTCGACGGGCCTCAGTCCCCCGCCAACCCGTCGACCGGCGGGGTCCGCACCCCCGCCGACCGGGTGGCGCCCGACCCCGTCGCCCGGCCGCCTGCGCCCACTGCGGCGGCCCTCGCCCGCACCGGGCGGTGCTACGACGGCCGGCTGCCGTACCCGCCGGACCCCGCCGACTACCGGTCCGGGCTGCTGGACGTGCGGAAGGCGGCGGCCGGGGCGGGCCGTGACCCGGACGCGATCACCCCCGCCCTCTTCGTCTCGGTCCGCGTGGACGAGGACGTGGCCGCCGGCCGCCTGGCGCCCGACGCCTACGAACGGGCCGACTACGGCCTGCCGCTGGAGGAGTCGGAGCGGATCCAGGCGCTCGTGACCGGCACGCCGGAGGACGCCGTGGCCGCCCTCGCCCGGTACCGGGACGCGAGGCCCGCCATGTCGTCGTCGTCCACCCGGGCGCGCTCGACCTCGCCGACCAGCGCGACCAACTGCGACGGCTCGCCGCACCGCTGCCCGAACTGGCTTGACAGTCCTGCCTGGAGGACCGGGCGGCCCGGGTCAGATCCCCCGCTTCGCCGTGATCACCCGGTCGTCGATCGCGGACAGCAGGGCGGCGTGGTCGGCCTCGGTCCGGTCGGCGTAACTGACGGCGAAGTCGGCGATCGCCTCCGCGAAGGTGTCCGACGAGCCCAGGTAGCCGGCGATGGCGAGCCGGTCGCCGGAGCGGGCGTGGGCGCGGGCCAGCGCGCGGCCGCAGAGGTCCGCGTAGTCCCGCAGACCGGACCTCGTCATGTCGGCGATCTCCACCGAACCCTTCATGTCCCGCAGTTGGCGCCCGTAGAAGTGGCGGCCGGCCGGGCCGGTGGTCCAGCCGAGGAAGATGTCGCTGACGGCCTGCATCAGGTGCTGGCCGACCACCACCCGGCGGCCGCCGTGGGTACCGGTCACCTCGGCGTCGACCCGGCTGCCTGCGGGCAGGTGGTCCTCCAGGACCGACCGGGTGGCCTCCTTGACCTGGAGGAAGAGCGGGTCCCGGGCGTCGCGCCCCTCCAGCAGGATGATGTAGCAGCGGGTCCCGACACTGCCGACGCCGACCACCTTGCGCGCCGCGTCGACGAACTGGAACCGGTCGAGCAGGACGCGGCGGTCCTCGCTGAGGGTGGCCCGGTAGTCGCTGAAGATCTGCCCGACGGCACCGAACTCGTTCTTCGTCAGAGGCTGGATCAGCGGCGGCTCGCTGATGATGTGGCGCTGGCCGTCCCGTTCCTCGGTGAGCTTGCCGAAGGCCTGCAGGCTGGTGCGGCGCCGGGCGTGCGCCATACCGGCCTCGACCCGCTTGCGGCGCTTGGACCTGCTGATCAGCGGGAGGAGGTCCTCGGTGTCGATCCGGGCGTACCAGACGTCGAGTTCGCCCATCGCCGCCAGCCGCCGCATCGCGGTGGCGTAGCCGAGCGCGGCGGTCAGCGCGGCGCGGCGGACGTGCGCCTCGTCGTTGCCGTTGTCGCGGGCCGCGACGGCGGCGCTCGCGGCGAGCCGTTTGACGTCCCACTCGAACGGGCCGGGGTAGGTCTCGTCGAAGTCGTTCAGGCCGAAGAGCAGCGCCCGCTCCGGCGAGGCGTACATGCCGAAGTTCGCCAGGTGGGCGTCACCGCAGAGCTGGACGGTGATGCCGGTGTCGGGGACGGCCGCGAGGTCGGCGGCCAGCACGGCGGCCGCGCCGCGCAGGAAGGCGAAGGCCGAATCGGCCATCCGGCCGTAGCGGATCGGCAGCAGCTCGGCGACCCGGTCCGCCCCCTGCCGCTCCAGCACGGCGATCGGGTCGGGCCGGTCGGCCGCGGGGATCCAGCGGCCGTGGGCCGAGCGCGAGACCCGTTCGCGGGCGGCCCGGCCGCGCCGGCGGCGTTCGGCGGGACTGGTCATGCGCGCGCTCCTCGGTCGGACGGCAGGGCCGGTGCCCCTCCCGCGACGCTAGGTCAACCGCGGGGCCCCGGCACGTCGAGGCGCCGGCGGGCGGGGCGACCGCCCGCCGGCGCGCGGCCGAACGGGTGAGGCGACGGAGCGGTGGCCACCGGCCCGGCCGGCGCTACTCCACGACGAAGTCCGCCATCATCGCCATGTCCTCGTGCTCCAGGTTGTGGCAGTGCAGCATGTACGTCCCCGGGTAGTCCGTGAAGCGGACCAGGATCTCCACCGACTCGGCCGGCCGCAGGTCCACGGTGTCCTTCCAGCCCGCGTCGTAGCGGCCGGGTTCGGCGCCGTTGCGCGAGAGCACCTGGAAGGGGTCCAGGTGCAGGTGGACGGGGTGGTGGACGTCGGTGAAGAAGCGCCACTTCTCGACGGTGCCGAGGGCGGGCCGGGCCAGCGAGCGGCCCGGCTGGTAGGGCTGGTTGTTGATCGTCCAGCCGTCGTTGCGGCTGCGGCGGAAGCCGAAGGTCCGGGTGGTCACGGCGGCGGCCGGATCGAGCCGTTCGAGGGTGCAGAGCCGCTCGGGCACGGCCGAGTCGTCGGTGACGGTCCGCGAGGACACGTCGAACACCATCACCTCGGCGTCCCGGTCGGTGCCGAACCGGTTCATCAGGCGGACCGACGTCCCCGGCGGGTAGCGGGCGAAGTCGACCACCAGGTCGAAGCGTTCGGCCGGGGCGATCTCCAGCGCGTCGTGCGCCAGCGGGGCCTCCAGCAGGCCGCCGTCGCCGCCGATCTGCACCAGCGCGTCGCCGCCGGAGGGCTGCGGATCGAGTTCGAGGCGGTAGAGGCGGGCGTTGGAGGCGTTCAGCACGCGCAGCCGGTAGCGGGCGCGGTCCACCGCGAGCCGGGGCCAGGGGGCGCCGTTGACCAGGATGACGTCGCCGAGGACGCCGTTCATGTAGTCGTCGGTGACGCCGGGGACGGCCAGCGCGGCATCGGTGGCCGGGTACTGGAAGGAGCCGTCCTCGGCGAAGGAGCGGTCGGCGAGCATCAGCGGGACGTCGCGTTCGCCGCGCGGCAGCGGCAGCGCGTCCTCCTCGTCGTCGTGGACGAGGTGGAAGCCGGCCAGGCCGCGCCAGACGGCGGGGCCGGTGAAGCCCATCCGGTGGTCGTGGTACCAGAGCGTGGCCGCGCGCTGGTGGTTCGGATAGGTGTAGGTGCGCTCGCCGTCGGCGGTCCGGGCGGCGGCCGGGTCGGCCGGGTGGTGCTCCATCCCCGGCATGCCCGCCATCCCGGCCATGTCCTGGGCGCCCCGGGCACCGCCGGCCCCGACCGGCAGCAGCAGGTCGGTCGGGTAGCCGTCGCTGTCCGCCGGGGTGTGGCCGCCGTGCAGGTGGACCACCGAGGGCACCGGCAGCTCGTTGCGGTGGCGGACCACGCTCTGTCGCCCGGCCCGCACGGCGAAGGTCGGGCCGGGGAAGCTGCCGCCGTACGTCCAGGCCTCGGTCCGCAGGCCGGGCAGGATCTCCAGCCGCGCGCTCCGCTGGGTGATCTCGTAGTAGTCGGTGGTGCCGTCGGTACGGACCGGTTTCAGTACGGGCGGCACCGGGAGCGGCACCTGGAACGGGGCGGGCGGCTCCATCGCGCTGAGCAGCAGCCGGCCCGGCCGGGCCTCGGCCAGCAGCCGGGTGGCCGAGGGGAGGGCGAAGGCCCCGATCCCGCCGGTGCCGACCACGGCTGCGCCGATGCCCAGGAAGCGGCGGCGGTTCACTGGGCGACCTCCACCGGTCCGCCCGGGCGGGGCAGCCGGCCGGCGCCCTCGGGGTCGGCCGCGGTGGCGCCGGCGCGGGCCGGCAGCGGCAGCCGCCAGGCGCCGGCCAGGCCGGCCAGGATGCCGCCGACCAGCAGCACACCGAGCACCACGTGCACCCCGATCGCGCGGTTGTAGCCGACGGCGGTCTGCAGGGTCACCGTCGCCACCAGGAGCACCGAGAGCCACAACGGCCCGCGCGGGCCGCGCCGGTCACGGCCGGGCCGCCGGACCAGCGCCCCGGCCACGAGCTGGCAGCACGCCGCGACGAGCACCGCCCGCGCGGCGGCCTCGTGCAGCGCGAGCGACTCGTAGTGGCCGTTGAGGTAGCTGCCGGCCAGCACGGTCTGCAGGACGGCCAGCGCGGCCAGCGCGGTGGCGCTCGCCCGCAGCAGGATCAGCGGCCGACGGGGCGCGGGGGCCACGGGAGGACTGCTCATGGGTGGGCTTCTCTCTGCTCGGCCGTGAGGCGGGAACCGGTGCGGAAGGATGCGAAGGGGCTGCGGAACGACGGAGGGAACGGCTGCGGAGGGAACGGCTGCGGAACCGGTGCGGAACGGGTACGGGAAGCGGCCCGGCGGGCCTGGCGGAGGGGGGAACGGGAAACGCCCCCGGAGGCGGCTCGGCCCCGGACGGCGCGGCCGACACCGTAACCGACCGGGCTCCCGGATCCGTGGCGCCGAACCGGGGGCAGGTCGATCACCACCCCGTTGCGCCCGCCTGGGCCGGAGCCCTCACCCGAACGGGCGGTACGCCACCCGCGCGCACCGCCCGTCCCGCCACCCCGAGGCCACCCCGAGGCCCACACCCCACTCCCCGGCCCATCCGAACGGGCGGTGCGCCACCCTCGCGCACCGCCCGTCCCGCCGTCAGGATCCCCCAGGGGTCCGCGCTACTGCCGGCCCCCGCCCGCCGCCACCGGGTGGGCCCGCAGCAGGAGGCGGGCCGGCAGGCCGGTCGAGCCGAGGCAGAGCAGCACCGCTCCGGCGGCCAGCGGCAGCGCGAGGCCGACCGGGATGTGCGGCGCCGAGCCGGTGATGCCCCGGGTGATCGGCAGCAGGGTGACCCAGGCGATCACCGCACCGACCGCCAGCCCGGTCGCGGCGACCAGCAGCGCCTCCCAGCGCATCATGCCGCGCACCTGACGGCGGGTCGTCCCGGCCAGGCGGAGCAGCGCCACCTCCCGACGGCGGTCCAGCACCGTCATCGCCAGGGTGTTGGCGGCGGTGACGGCGGCGAAGCCGCCCAGCACACCGGCCATCACGGCGTTCGCCCAGGCACCGATCTCCTGGGCCTTGTCGGCCTGGGCGACGAAGCCGGCCCGGTCGGCGACGGTGGTCGCACCGGGGCCGGAGAGGTTGCCCAGCGCGGCGGCGACGGCGGCCCGGTCGGCACCGGAGGCGTCCGCGACCAGCAGCTGGCTGTCGTAGCCGGCGGTGACGTGCTCCGCGACGGCCGCCCGGGGCATCAGCACCTGGCCGAAGCCGAGGCCGCGCTCGTAGGTGGCGACCACGGTGGGCTTGACCGGGGTGCCGTCACCGAGCCAGAGCGGGGCGCGGTCGCCGACCGTGACGCCGAGGGCGTCGGCCAGACCGGCGTCCAGGGCGACGGTGTCGGCCGAACGGGCGAGCTCGGCCAGCGAGCCGCTCTTCACCCCGAGGTCGAGCACCGCGGGGAGCTTCGCCGGGTCGCCGCTGATGCCGAGCGTGTTGGCGGCGCCGAGCATGCTGCCGTCGCGGTACACCGTGCTGGTGCGCAGCACGCCGACGGCGGCGTCCACGCCGGGCACCTTGGCGGCGCGGTCGGCGCTGCCGGCGGGCAGGCCGGGGCCGGTCGAGCCGACCACGTGGTCGGCGGTGATGCCGGTGCGCACCTGCTCACCGGTGACGTGGGTGATGGTGCTCTGCATGAAGAGCAGGGTGCCGCAGAAGGCGGTGACCATGACGATCGGCGTGATCGCGGAGGCCAGCCGGCGGGCGTTGGCCCGGGTGTTGTCGACGGCGAGCGAACCGGGCGCGCCGGCCCCGGCCCGCAGCGGGAGACCGAACACCCCGGCGGCGACCCCGGCCACCCAGGGACCGAGCAGGGCGACGGCCATCAGGAAGCACATCACCACGCCCAGGGCGGTGTTGGCGGCCTTCGAGCCGTCCAGGCCGGCCGCGACGGCGGCGAGCGAGACACCCCCGGCGGCGAAGAGCAGCCCGACCACGGTCCGGACCGTGCCGGGGCGGCCGGCCTCGACCGCCGCCGCGCCGAGGGCCTGGCTGGGCCGCAGCCGGGACGGGCGGCGGGAGGCGAAGAAGCCGGCGGTCAGCGCGGCGATCGTGCAGGTCGCCACGGCGGCGAGCATCGGGATCGGGCCGACGTCCAGCGACACGGCCGCCGGGACGGCGCCGCGGTCGGCCAGCTCGCCGAACCACCAGCGGGCCAGCGCGAGGCCGGGGAGGATGCCGAGGGCGCCGGCGATCGGTGCCACCAGCACCGCCTCGGTGGCGATGGTGCGGCGGATCTGGCGCGGGGTGGCGCCGATGGCGCGCAGCAGGGCGAACTCCCGGGCCCGCTGGCCGGTCGCCAGGGCGACGGTGCTCATCACGACGAACACCGCGGTCATGGTGGCGATGCCGCCGAAGGAGCCGCCGAGGGCGGTGAGCATGGTCCGGCTCTCGGCGAGCAGCGGCTGCTCGACGGCGCCGCGGGCGTCGCCGGTGAGCACCTCGGCGTCGCCGCCGACGGCCTGGCGGACCTGGGCGGCGAGGGTCTTGGCCGTGACGCCGTCGCGGGGGACGACGGCGATCGCGTCGACCCGGCCCGGGTGGCCGGAGATCCGGTCGGCGACCTGGTCGGCGAACCACGCGGTGGCGGCCGGCTGCTGCGGGCCCGCCCCCGGGGAGGCGGCGAGGCCGGAGATCCGGTAGCTGCCGGCGCCACCGGGCCCGGTCAGCGCGAGGGTGGCGCCCGGCGCGAGGTGGGCGGCGTGCGCGGTGTCGACGTCCAGGACGACCTCGCCCGCGCCGGGCGCACGGCCCTCGACCAGCTTCTCGCCCGCTCCGGCGATGCCGAGGGCGGCGATGCCCCGGCCGGTCAGACCGGGCACGCCGGGGGCGGAGCCGGCCGGGATCGGGAAGGCGGTGTCCGGCCGGGCGGCCGCGACACCGGGCTGGGCCGCGATCCGCCCGGCCAGCGCCGCGTCGACCCGGGCCCGCTCGGGGACGGGCAGGCTCTCGACGTCCTCGTCCCCGCCGGTCTTGACGGTGATCTCGACGGCCGCGTCCGGCGCGACCAGCACCGGGGCGGCGGCGTAGCGGCTCGGCGGCACGCTCGCGGTGAGGCCGGTCTGCAGCAGCGTGCCGCAGGCCGTCACGATGGCCGCGCCGAGCAGCAGGGCCAGGAAGGTGCCGACGAAGGAGGCCGGCCGGAAGCGCACCGAGGCGCGCGCGAGTCCGTTGCTCATGCCGCCGCTCCGACCGGGCGCGCCGCCAGCGTGACCATGCGGTCGGCGACGGCGTTCGGGTCCGGGTGGTACAGCTCGCCGGCGAACGCGCCGTCGGCGAGGAACACGGCGCGGTCCGCGAAGGAGGCCGCCACCGGGTCGTGGGTGACCATGACCACGGTCGCGCCCATGGTGTCCACGGCGCGGCGCAGCAGGCCGAGCACCTCGTGCGCGGTGCGGGTGTCCAGCGCGCCGGTCGGCTCGTCGGCGAAGACCACGTCCGGGTCGGTGATCAGCGCGCGGGCGATCGCCACCCGCTGCTGCTGGCCGCCGGAGAGCTGGCCGGGCCGCCGGCCGGCGTGCTCGCCGAGACCGACCTGGGCGAGCAACTCCCGCGCCCGGGCACGGTCCTGGCGCTCACCGGCGAGGCGCTGCGGGAGCAGCACGTTCTGCTGGACCGTCAGCGAGGGCAGCAGGTTGAAGGACTGGAAGATGAAGCCGATCCGGCTGCGGCGCAGCTTGGTGAGCCGGTTCTCGCTCAGCCGGGTGATCTCCTCGCCCCCGAGGTAGACCTCGCCGCCGTCCGGGCGGTCCAGGCCGGCCGCGCACTGCAGGAAGGTGCTCTTGCCGGAGCCGGACGGCCCCATCACCGCGGTGAAGCTGCCCCGGTCCAGCGACAGGTCGATCCCGCGCAGGGCGTGCACGACGTCGCCGCCGCGGCCGTAGCTGCGCCGTACCGCCCGCAGCTCGATCGCTGCGTGGGCGCCGGGGCGGCCGTACGGCTCGGTCTGGGGGTGCTGGCGGCGTGCCATGGAGGGGCCTTCCTTCGGGAATCGTCGCTGGTCGTCGACGTGTTCCAGCCTAGGAAGGGCGGGTGCTCCGAACCATGGAGGCCGCTGGCGGACGGACCGGGGGGTTATCCCCACCCCGTTCCCCCCGCCTTGCCCCCCGGCCCGGAGCCCCGGAGTTCTTTCGGGGCTCTCGGGACCGGAGGAGCGCTGCGGACCGGACCGGTGGGGCCCGGCTCAGAGCGAGTCGCCCTCGATCCGCCGGTACGCCGCGCACAGCGGCGCGAGTACGGGGTGGGCGGGGTCGAACGCCGTCCCGTCGATCGCGGCGATCGGCCGGACGCCGACACCCGCGTTGACCGCGAAGGCCGCCACGAACCGGTCCAGGCCGGCCGGGTCGACGCGCTCGCACCGCTGCGGGCCGGGGTGCGCGGCGGCGAGCAGCGCGGCGGTGACGCCGGGCAGCGCGGGGCCCTCCGGCCAGACCACCTGCCGGCCGTCGTGGAAACCGACGTTCCAGGTGGCCCCCTCGGTGATCCGGCCGTCCTCCCCGGTCAGCAAGGCATCGTCGTAGCCGTCGAGTTGGGCCTGCCGGCGCAGCCCGACCAGACCGAACAGGCCGACGTGCTTCACTTCGGGCAGCTCGCGCCGGTACGCGGCGGTGCGCACCCGCAGCGGACCGGGGGCCGCGGCCGGGGCCGGGCGGGTGGTCACCAGCAGCCGGGGCAGGGCGGGCGCGGCCGGGCGCTCCAGCCCGAGCGCCGGATCGAACACGGTGACCCGGACGATCACCGGAGCGCCGTCCGCCGGGAGCACCCGGCGGATCCGCTGCCGGACCAGCTCCCGGTCCAGCTGGGCGCCGAACACCGTCCGGCAGTCCCGGACCAGGCGGTCCAGGTGCAGGGCCAGTCCGCGCACCCGGCCGGACTCCACCCGCAGGGTGGTGAAGTGCCCGTAGTTCAGCAGCCCCAGGGCGGCGAGCTGCCCGGGGTCGGCAGGCGCGCCGTCGATCTCGATCTCAGCCATCCCCCGAGTCTCCCAGCCGTCCGGCCGCGGGTGTGCGCGGCCGTCCGCGAACGGTGGTGGCGGCGCCGTCACGGCCCCTGCGGGGCGGTGCTCGGCAGCCGGCCGGCCGGGCCGGGCAGCTGCGGGGCCCGGTCCGACTCCCGCAGGACCGGCCGCTCCGGCCCGGCACCCTCCGGCCGGTAGGGGGAGACGACGCGCCGGCCGGCGTCCCGCGCGAGCCGCTCGAAGTGCTCGATCTTGTACGCGAGGCCCTCCGGCTCGCCGGTGTCGGACCAGCGCCAGGCCTCCGCCCACCACTGCGGACCGCGCACCAGCGGCCGGCCCGCCAGCGCGAGGTGCAGGGCGAGCGTCGAGCGGGCGAAGTCGTGCACCCACCCGTCGCTCTGCCGGTAGGCGGCCGTCTCGTCCAGGCGCAGCCACCGGCCCTCCCGCCCGGCGGCGAGCAGCGGCACCCAGCCGTGGCGGGCGTCGGAGACCAGCAGGAGCAGCCGGTCGTCCTCCTCCCGCACCCGGTAGGCCGGCAGCTGCGGCATCCGGGCGAGGCCGAGGGCGTGCTTCCAGGAGACCACCCAGAGTCCGCGCCGCAGGTAGTAGCGGACGGCGTGCTGCCAGGTCCAGTGCGCGTCCAGGCGGTAGCCGGGCATCCCCTCGGCCGCGGCCGCCCGGTACACCTCGTCGAGCACGGCGGCGGCGTGGCCGCGGCCGCGCGCGCCGGGGCGCAGGTAGAGCGAGGAGACGGCCAGTTGGCCCGGTCCCCTGGTCCAGTTGTCGACCGCCACCGTGCCGACCGGCGGACCGTCCCGGCCGTCCGGGCCGTGCACCCAGTAGCGGCGGCGGTAGAGCCCGCCGTCGGGCCACTCCCGGCCGCTCGCGCCGAGCCGCTCGCGCAGCCCGCGCTCGGCCTCCGGGGTCAGGGCGTCCGGGTCCACCCGCTCGCCCAGCTCGCCCTCGGCGCGGGACGCCACGTCCCAGAGCTCGAACCGCCGCCCGTCCCCGCCGTCCACCGTCCGCAGCCGGGGCACCGCCGCCAACCGCTCCTGCGCCCGCTCCACCGCGGCATCCCACGACCTCACCACGGGACCACGATAGCGAGCTTCGCCACCGAACGTGTTTCCGACGTCACCGAACGTCAGGGCGAAGGTGGGCGGGCGAGGAAGGTAGGGGAAACCCGACCCCAGGTCTCGACCTGGCCGTCATGACCCGGCCGTACTGCGCCGCTGGAATGAAGGGGTGCTGAATCACCGAGGCAGACGCGACCACCGCGACCGGGACCACCATCGCCCCGGGGGAACCCAACTCACCTACCGGGCCGGGTGGTTCGACCGGCGGGCACCGTGGTGCGCCGGCTGGCTGACCGCAGCCGGCTGGGCGGCGGCCTTCCCGCTCGTCTCCGGGCTCGGGCCGCACCGCAGTTGGGGCGCCATCGCCGCAACGGGCTATCTGGCGGCGGCCGTTGCCGTACTCGTGCTGCCGGGGCGGCGGGCCCGCTCCTGGTCCGTGGCGGTGGCCCTGCTCGGGGGCCTGGCCCTGCCGCTGCTGCGGCTGGTGCTGACCGGTCAGGGGCAGAGCGAGGTCGCCGTCATCGAGCGGTCCGCGGAACTGCTGCTCCGGCACGGCACCCCCTACCTGGCCGATCCGCACACGGTCTCCGAGTACACGCCGTACCTGCCCGGCATGGCGCTGTTCGGGCTGCCCCGCGCGGTGCTGGGCGCACAGGAGTGGCCGGCCCGACTGCTCGGGGACGCCCGGCTCTGGTGCGCCGCCGCGTTCCTGGGCTGCCTGTTCGCGGCCGGCCGCCGGCACCGGCCCGCGCTCGCGGCGCTCACCGCCTCGCCGCTGGTCGCGCTGCCGCTCTGTGTGAGCGGCGTGGACCTGCCGATGACCGGCCTCTGCTGCCTGGCCCTCGCCCTGGCCGCCCGGGGCCGCCCCGGCGCCGCCGGGCTGGCGCTCGCCGCGGCCTGCGCGCTCAAGTGGACGGCCTGGCCCGCGGTCGCGGTAGTCGCGGCCCTGCTCGCCGCCACGGCCGGCCGGCGGGCGGCGCTGCGCGCCACGGTGGTCGCGCTGGCGGGCACGGCCGTCCTCGTCCTGCCGGGGGCGCTGCGCTCGCCCGGCCCGATGTTCCACCAGGTGTTCGCCTTCCCCACCGGACGCGGCCCGCTGCCCACCCCGGCGGGCAGCCCGCTGCCCGGCCGGCTGCTCGCGGACCTCGGCCCGGCCGGCTGGTACGCCGCGGTGACGCTGCTGCTGCTCGGCGGGCTGGCCGTCGCCGCCTCGCTGGTGCTGCACCCGCCCCGGGACGCCGTCGGCGCCGCCGACCGGCTCGCCCTCGGGCTCTGCGTGGCCTTCCTGCTCGCACCCGCCGGGCGGTTCGGCTACCTGGCGCTACCGCTCCTGCTCACCCTCTGGGCCCGCTCGCAGGCCCGCACCGCTCCCCGCACCGGCGCGCTCACCGATCCCCGAACCGATCCGCTCACCGATCCCCGAACCGAGGTTGCACCGACCCCATGGCCGGCACACTCATCGTCACCAATGACTTCCCGCCCCGGCAGGGCGGCATCGAAACCTTCGTCCACGCCCTGGCCACCCGTCTGCCCGCCGACGAGGTCGTCGTCCTCACCTCGGACGAGCCCGGCGCCGCCGCTCACGACGCGGCCCTCCCCTTCCCGGTGATCCGCGACCGGTCCCGGACGCTGCTGCCGACCGCCAGGGTCACCCGGCGGGCCGCCGAGATCGCCCGCGCGCACGGGTGCGACCGGGTCTGGTTCGGCGCCGCCGCCCCGCTCGCCGCGATGACGCCCGGGCTCCGGCGGCAGGCCCCCGGGATCGCCCGCACGGTCGCCACCACGCACGGCCACGAGATCTGGTGGGCCCGCACCCCCGGGGCCCGCCGACTGCTCCGGCGGATCGGCGACCACGTCGACGTGGTCACCTACCTCGGCGAGTACACCCGGGCGCGGATCGCCCCCGCGCTCGGGCCCCGGGCCCGGCTGGAACGGCTCGTGCCGGGTGTGGACGCGGAGCGCTTCCGGCCGGCGGGCGCGGGCGCGGCGGGCGCCCCGGACACCGGCGCGCCGATGATCCTCTGCGTGGCCCGGCTGGTCCCCCGCAAGGGTCAGGACGCCCTGATCCGGGCCCTCCCGCTGATCCGGCGGACGGTGCCGGGGGCCGTCCTGGTCCTGGTCGGCCGGGGCCCGGACGAACGGCGGCTGCGCGCCCTCGCCCGGCACCACACCGAGCCCGGCTCGGTGGTCTTCGCCGGCGGCCGGGAGCACGCGGCGACACCCGCCTACTACGCGGCGGCGGACGTCTTCGCGATGCCGTGCCGCACCCGGCGGGCCGGTCTGGAGGCGGAGGGCCTGGGCATCGTCTTCCTGGAGGCGGCGGCCGCCGGGCTGCCGGTGGTCGCCGGCCGGTCCGGCGGCGCGCCCGACGCCGTCCTCGACGGGGTCACCGGCGCCGTCGTCGACGGCCGGAGTCCGGCCGCCGTCGCGGACGCGGTCACCCGCATCCTCGGCGCCCCGGCGGCCGACCGCGCCCGGATGGGGGCGGCGGGACGGCGCTGGGTCCGGGCGCAGTGGTCCTGGGAGGCCTCCGCCCGCCGCCTCGCGGAGCTGCTCGACCCGGCGGGCGCGGACGCCGCCGCCCCGGAGGGGTCCGTCCGCCGCGGGTGAGGCGGCACCGCCCGCCGGGTCGGGCGGGTCCGCGCCCGCTTCCGGGGGCCCGCCCCGGGCCTACTCCCCCCGCAGGTGCGCCAGCACCGCCAGCACCCGGCGGTTGCCCTCCGCCGGGTCGAGGTCGAGCTTCATGAAGATGTTCCCGCAGTGCTTGACCACCGAGGCCTCGGTGATGCCCAGCCGCCCGGCGACGGTCTGGTTGTTCAGCCCCTCCGCCATCAGCGCCAGCACCTCCCGCTCGCGCGGGGTCAGCCGGGCCAGTGGCCGGTCCGCCGCCTGCTGGCGGAGCAGGACCCGGACCACCTCGGGATCGATCACCGTCTGACCGGCCGCCACCCGGCGCAGCGCGTCCAGGAAGTCCGCCACCTCGCCGACCCGGTCCTTCAGCAGGTAGCCGAGCCCGGCGGGCTGCGCGCCCGCGGCGCCGAGCAGCCGGGTGGCGTACGGGGTGGCCACGTACTGGGAGAGCACCAGCACGGGCAGGCCCGGGTGGCGTTCGCGCAGCTCCAGGGCGGCCCGCAGGCCCTCGTCGTGGAAGTCCGGCGGCATCGGGACGTCGGTGAGCACGAGGTCGGGGCGGTCCGCGTCCACGGCGGCGGCCAGCGCGGCCGCGTCGCCGACGGCGGCCACCACCTGGTGGCCGCCACGGGCCAGCAGCTCGACCAGCCCGGCCCGGAGCAGCACCGCGTCCTCGGCGATCACGATCCGGAGCACGGCACCTCCACCCGGAGCCGCGTCGGCCCGCCGATCGGACTGGTCACCATCAGCCTCCCTCTCAGAATCGCGATCCGGTCGGCGAGGCCCTGCAGCCCCGCCCCGGCGGCCGGGTCGGCCCCGCCGCGGCCGTCGTCCGTCACCTGGAGCACCAACCGGCCGTCGTCGACCCGGCCGTGGACGGTGACCGCGGTGGCGCCGCTGTGCTTGGCCGCGTTGGTGAGCGCCTCGGTGACGGTGAAGTAGGCCGTCGTCTCGACCGGTCCGGGCAGCCGGTCCGGCAGGTCGATGTCCACCGCGACCGGGACCGGGTGGCGCAGCGCGACCTCGGCGACGGCGGCGGCCAGCCCGTGGTCGGTGAGCACCTGCGGGTGGATGCCCCGGACGAGGTCCCGCAGCTGTTCGAGCGCCTGCCGGGCCTCGCCGCGCGCCCGGTCGACCAGCGCGAGCGCCGGGTCGTCGTCCGCCCGCCCGCGCAGCTCGTACGCGGCCAGCCCGAGGGTCATGCTGAGGGCGACGAGCTGTTGCTGGGCACCGTCGTGCAGATCGCGTTCGATCCGCCGGCGTTCGGCCTCGAAGGCGTCGACCAGGCGGGCCCGCGAGCGGGTGAGTTCGAGGACCTGCCGGCCGAGGCCCTCCGGCCGGGGGCCGAGCAGGGACCGGACCAGCCGGACCCGGCCGGCGGTCAGCAGCGCGCCCGCGTACCCGCAGAGCAGCAGGCCGCCCAGTCCGACGGCGGTCGCGGGGAGGGCGGCGGCGGGACCGGGGACGGCCCGGCCGGGGATCAGCATCACGGTCTCGGGGGCCAGCGCCCAGACCACCAGCGGGCTGACGGCCAGCGCGCCGCAGAACACCAGCAGGGCCGTGAAGGCCAGGTCGACGACGCTCAGGACCAGGGCGAACAGGGCGGTGTAGCCGAGCTCGCGCCAGGTGGCGCGCTCACGCAGCCTGGTCCGCAGCCGGGCCCGCCGGCCGACCCCGGGCAGCGCGCGGTGCGGGTCGGGCACGGGCACCGGCTCCACCAGCCGCAGCCGGCGGCGCTCCAGCGCGCCGACCGGGATCCCGGCGAGCGCGACGCCCAGCAGGACCGCCAGGCCGACCCCGACGACGGACAGCCCGGTGCCGATCAGCAGCAGGGCGGCGAGCAGGGCCAGCAGCAGCGGCCCGAACACCGCACCCCCGAGCACGTGCCCCCAGCAACGCCACGGGGTGGAGGTGAACGGGAAACGCAGCGGGCGCGCCCGCAGGGCCGCCAGGACCGCGACGGCCTGCCGCCCCTCCGCCACCCCCCGGTCCGCCCCCATCCGGCCACCCTAACCGACCACCCCGCACCCGCCCCGACCTGCCCTTCCACCCCCGCACCCCCGCCCGGGCCCCCGAACCGCCCACCTGACACGGCCCCGGGGCCCGTCAGCCGCGCAGGGGGACGCCGTCGAGGACCACGCCGACGATGCTGGTGGCCGGGACGGCGCCCCAGAGGCGGGAGTCGGTGCTGAAGGCGGGGTTGTCGCCGAGCAGGACCACCTGGCCGCCGGGCACGACGGTGGTGCCGGCCGCGGACGCGTGCGCGTGCTCCGCGGGCATTCGTTCCTCCAGGCTGCGATTGCCGGACGGCGCGGCCTCGCGCTTACGGACGAGATCTCGTGTCGGGAAACGTGACCGACAGACCGGAGAGCACCCCCCGGGGGGGCCGGCCGAAGGCTTGACCGTCCCATTGGTTGACGGCGGTTTCCGGGCAGGTCTATACCAGTGGAGGCCGTCCGCACGCTCCCCCCGTGGCACGGCTGTCGCGCCCACCGCGTCTCCCCCACGTCGACGCGGGCGGGCCTTCCCCCGCCGTTTCCTGGAGAGGTTCCCGATGGAACGCGCTCTTCCCCCACAGCAGTTCACCCCACCGACCGGACCGCGGGACCGGCCCTCGCACCGCACGCCCCGGGCCCGCCGGGCCGCGGTGGCGGTGGCCGGGGTGCTCGGCCTGGTGGCCGGCGCCGCGGCCGCGCTGGCCGGCGGCGGCGCCGCCGCGGCCGACGTCACCGCCCCGGCCGCCGGGATCGGCAGCAACTGGTACGCCTCGGCGCCCTACCTGATGCCCGAGGACAACAGCCCGCCGGACGCCGCGGCGGTGATGGACGCGACCGGCCAGAAGGCGTTCCAGCTGGCGTTCATCCTGGACAAGGGCGGCTGTTCCCCGGCCTGGGGCGGCACCTCCTCGATCGACACCGACACCACCATGCCGGCGGTGATCCAGACCATCCGGGCCAAGGGCGGGGACGTCTCGGTCTCGGTCGGCGGCTACGGCGGCAACAAGCTCGGCCAGGGCTGCGGAACCCCGGAGGCCACCGCCGCCGGCTACCAGAAGGTGATCACCAAGTACCAGCTGAAGGCGATCGACTTCGACCTGGAGGAGCCGGAGTACGAGAACACGGCGGCCATCCACAACGAGATCGGCGCGGCCCGGATCCTCCAGCAGAACAACCCCGGGCTCTACATCTCGATCACCACCGCCGGGACCGGGGCGGGCACCGGGTGGTTCGGGCAGCAGATGCTCAACGAGGCGAAGGCGCAGGGCTTCACCCCCGACAACTACTCGATCATGCCGTTCGACGGCGGCTTCAACGGCGCGGCCGCCCAGACCGCCGCCCTGGTCGCCTTCAACGGGATCCTCCGGACCACCTTCGGCTGGACCGAGGCCCAGGCCTACGCGCACGAGGGCGTCTCGCTGATGAACGGGCGCACGGACGCCGCCGAGTACTTCCGGCAGGCGGACTTCCAGACCGTGCTGGACTTCGCCCTCGCCCACAAGCTGGCCCGGTACACCTACTGGTCCGTCAACCGCGACCGCCAGTGCCCGGGCACGGTCGACCCGGGGCTGTCCGGGTCGTGCTCCAGCGTGGCGCAGAGCGACTGGGACTTCACCAAGTTCACCGTGCGGTTCGCCGGCGCCACGCCGCCCACCACCCCGCCGACCTCGACGCCGCCGACCACGCCGCCGACCACCCCGCCGACCACGCCCCCGACCAGCAACCCGCCGGGGGCCTGCGCCGACCCGGCCTGGAGCGCCACCACGACGTACACCAACGGCAGCAAGGTGTCCTACAGCGGCCACAAGTACCACGCCAAGTGGTGGACGCTGAACGAGAACCCGTCGGCCAGTGGACAGTGGGGCGTCTGGTCCGACGACGGCCCCTGCTGACGCGGGGCCGCCCGGTGGGCCCGCCGCCGCTCCCGGCGGTGGCGGGCACACCGTCACCTCACCGCTCCTGCGCGCCGATCCGCTCGCGCAGGCCGGTCAGGATGCCGGCCGCCTCGTGCAGTCCGAAGCCCCGGCAGCGCTCGGCGGCGGCGGCGAGACGGGCCCGGGCCTGCTCCGTCCGGCCGAGGTCGGTGCCCTCGATCAGCCCGGCCAGCCGGACGGCCTCGGCGCGCGGCGTCTCGGCCGGCTCCCCGCCCGCCTCGTAGGCGGTGACCGCCGACTCGGCCTCGGCCAGTGCCTCCTCGTGCCGCCCGGCCACCGCGTACACCCGGGCCCGTTCGTAGTGGACGGCGCCGCGCAGGTACCAGGGGGTGTGCGGCTCGCCGTCGCGCTCGGCGGCCTCCCGGACGGCGTCCGCCTCGGCCAGCCGCTCCAGCGCCTCGGCCAGCCCCTCGGGGCCCTGCCGCTGCATGGTGATCCGGGCGAGATCCCGGAGCATGCCGGCGATCTGGTCCGGCCTCGGCGCCTTCGCGTGCGAGGCGAGGGCCCGCTCGCGGGCCGTCCGGGCGGCCTCCCAGCGGCCCGCCTCGGCCAGCGCGAGGACGGCCTCGCCGGCGACCACAGTGTGGGTGTACTGCTCCTCCCAGCCGGCCACCTCGTCGGCGAGCCGCAGGTACTCCTCCGCCGAGTCGCGGAACTCCTCCAGCGCGAACAGTCCGCGCGCGAGGTCCAGCCGGGCCTGCGCGAGCATCCGCTCGTCCAGGTCGGGCGCGGCCGGGTCGAGCAGCACCGACTCCAGGACGGCGACCGCGTCGGCCGCCCGGCCCGCGTCCCGCAGCAGGTCGGCGAGCTGGAGCCGCACCTGGGCGGCCTCCTCGGCGCCCGCCGGACCCTTGCGGTCGAAGCGCGCGGCGGCCTGCGAGAGCGCCCGGACGGCCGCGCCGTTGTCCCCGAGGTGGGCGCAGGCGTGGCCGAGCATCATGTACGTCGCCCCGAACGGGTACGAGTCGTCCGCCCAGCGGGTGGCCTCGGCCAGCGCCCGGTGGAAGACCTCGACGGCCTCGGCCCGCTCGCCGTTCTGCAGCAGCACCTGGCCGAGCAGACCGAGCACCCGCGGCGTGTGCCAGGGCAGTTCGGCTGCGTCCAACTGCTCCAGGGCGCCGCGCAGTTCGGCCACAGCCTCGGCCATCCGGCCCTGCCGGGCGGCCACATCGGCGCCGTACTGGCGGGCGGTGGCCGTGCGCCGGAGCGAGCCCCGCTCGGTGCTCTCCCGCCGGTACGCGGCGACGGCGTCCTCGAAGCGCTCCAGCGTCCCGGCCGGGGGCTCGGGCAGCGCCCGGACGAGGTCGTGGTGGGCCGCGAAGGCCCGGCACTGCAGCACGATCAGGTAGTCGTCGGTCGTGATGGCCGGCCCGGCGGCTGCCGCGTCCGCAGCCGGCGGCGCGGCGAGCAGCGCCTCGGCCTCGGCCAGCGCCGCGTCCAGGGCGGGCCAGTCGGAGGTCGCGCCCTCGACGTCGCCGAGTTCGACCACCAGGGCCCGGGTGCGGACCACCAGGGCACGCCCGGCCAGCCCCGCCCGCTCGAAGAGGTCGGCCGCCTCCAGCAGCGCCGCCCGGCCGCCCGTCCAGTCGTCCCGCTCGATCGCGGTATGGGCCCGCTGCTCGGCGAGTTCGGCCCGCAGCCGGGCGGCGCTGCCGGCCGCCGTGCCCTCGGTGTGCCGGTAGTCCGCGGCGCCGAAGCGCTCGGCGACCCGCTCCCAGAGGCGGTCCCCGTCCGGGTGGCCCAGCAGGTGCAGCTCGCGGGCCCGGACGACCAGGTCGGCGAAGTCCGCCGGCTCCGGCTCGGCGGCCCGCGGCGGCGCCGCCGGGGTGGCCGGCGCGGCCGACAGCTCCGGGGCGCTCGCGGCCCGCACCCCGAGCGCGAGCGGCTCGGCGAGCAGCGGGCGCCGCTCCAGCCGGGCCCGCCGGCGCGCGCCGACCGCGTCGGTGCCGTTGCGGGCGTCGAAGCGGGCCGCCAGCGCGTCCGCCTCGGTGCGCAGGTGGGCGAGGAGCGAGTCCACCGTCCAGGCGGCGCCGGGCGGTCCGCTGACGGCGAGCCCGCCGTGGCCGCCCCGGGCCAGCCCGGCGATCAGCACCTCGACGCCGGTCAGGAAGTCGACCCGGCCGGCCTGGTCCCCGGTGACGCCGAACAGGTCGCGGTTCTCGGCCAGGATCTCCAGGCCGCGCGGCTCGTTCCCGGACAGCGCGCAGAACTCCACGTGCAGGCCGACCGCCCGGGCCATCCCGGACTTGCCGCGGGCGAACCGGTAGCCGACCAGGTGGCTGGAGCGCGCGTCGTCCAGCCGGCCCTCGCGCAGCAGCGGCAGCAGTGCGTAGGCGTGGCTGAGGTAGGGCTCCTCGGCGCAGGTGCTCTCGCCCTCGAAGACCGGCCGCCAGGCGTCCAGCGCCCGCCGGTCGCCCCCGGACCGCACGTGGTGGCCCGCCTGGGCGCGGATCTCGCAGGCCCGGCAGTCGCTCAGTTCGCTGCGCGGCCGGGCCGCCCACAGCTCGAAGGCCTGCTCGGTGTCGATCCCGGTGTGCGCGGCCAGGTGGTACCGCTGCGCGTAGTACGGCTGGAGGCCGTGGCCGGCGGCGCGGTAGCGGTCGCGCATCTCGGTCTGCCAGCGGCGCACCGCGTCCAGCGGGACGTCGGGGGTGCCGAGCAGCGCGGTGGCCACCCACTTGAACCGCCAGAACACCTGCTGGCCGGCCCACTCGCCGAAGCCGTCGCGGTCGGTGTCCCAGAGCTTCAGCACCCGGGCGAAGACCACCGGGGTCTTGCTCCGCTCGCCGTCGTACTCGTAGGCCTCCATCAGTTCGAGCAGCGCCATCGCCCGGACCGCGGTGTCGTCGAACTGCTCGGCGGCGTCGACCAGTTCCTCCGCCGTCACGGTCCGCAGCCGGCCGTACGGGCGGGCGTCGTTCTCGCGCAGCGCGGCCATCACCGCGTCGACGCTGTCCAGTACGTCCACGGTCAGGACTCCTTCTGCGGGTCGGCGGCGTCACGGCCGGCGGCGGCGCGACCGGCCGACTCGTGGCCGAGCATCGCGTGGTCGAGCAGGCTGATGAACGACCGGTTGAGCAGGGCGCTCTCGCTGGACTTCAGCGGGCGACGGGTGAGCAGCACGGCCTGCCCGTACAGCGCCTCGACGGCGGTGACGGTCAGTTCGCGGTCGCCGATCGAGGCGGCCCTGCGCACCAGCGGGTTGAGGTGGTTGAGCACCAGTTGGGCGCGCGGCGCCTCGGCGCGCAGCGAGCCGAGGATGTCGGCCCACAGGCCGTCGGCCTCGTCCGCGAGCTGGGCGCGGGTGCGCTCGTGCCGCGCCTCCCGGTTGTCCAGCAGCAGCGCGGGCGCGCTGGTCGGGTGGAAGCTGCGCAGCGCGACGTCGCAGTCGAACCGGCCGACCACCTCGCGGGCGACGGTGAGGAACGCCGCCGCGGCCAGCTCGGCCGCAGGGTCGACGGTGTCCAGGTGGGCGGTGACGGTGCCCGGGTCGAGGTCGGCCACCGACGTGCCGGGGCGGATCTCGGGCAGCCGGTGGACGAGGTCCCGGTCGTAGGTGTAGCCGCCGTTGACCACGCCGAGGCCGGCCGCGGCCGCGATCGGGGCGACCTGGCGGAACTCCTCGACCGTGCGCGTCACCAGGACGACCGGGTGGGCGCGGGCGAACTCGTCCAGGGTGACATTGCCGTCGGTCGTCTCGAACGGCAGCCAGGGCAGCAGCATCCGCAGCAACTCGTCGTCGTAGCGCGCGAGTTCCTTGACGGCGAGGTGGTGCACCGAGATGAAGCGGTGCAGCAGGGCCGGATCGCTGGCGGAGAGCCCGGTGAGCCAGTCCCGGATGCGCGCGCCGAGGGCGTCCCGGACGGCGGCGAGCGTCTCGTCCGCGTACAGGCCCTCGCGCGAGGCGGTGGGGCGCAGGCTGTCGGTGTCGACCACGCAGCGGACGAAGAACGCCCAGTCGGGCAGGAGTTCGTCGGCCTGCTCGGACAGCAGCATGCCCTTGAGGTGGACCCGGTGGCCGGAGCGGCGGGACGGCGGCACCGCGTCCGGCAGGACGTAGGCGACGCCGCGCAGGCCGACCAACGGCAGGTCCAGCTCGATGGTGTCCAGCGGGGTGAAGTCGAAGGTGGTGCGGCAGTAGGTGGCCAGCGCCTCGCGGCGGGCCAGCGGGGAGCCGTGCCGCTCGGCCCACGGCGGGGTGCGGTTGACCCGGGTGGCGGTGCCGCGGCCGTCGACCACCGTCACCTCGTGGCGCAGCAGGCCGCCGAAGTCCCGGGCGAGCGCCAGGACGCGGTCGGAGCGGGTCCACTCGGCGGCGTCGGCGCGCGGCGCCAGCCGGACGGTGGTGCCGGGCTCGGGCTTGGCCTCCGGCGGCAGGGTGCGGATGGTGTAGCGGCCGTCGGAGCCGCCGCGCCACTCGATGACCGGCGCGTCCGGGGTGGCGGCGGAGCGGGTGACGACGGTGATCTCGTCGGCGACCACGAAGCAGGCCAGCAGCCCGATGCCGAACTGGCCGATGAAGTCCCCGCGGGCGCGGGCCAGGCCGGCGCCGTCGAGGCGGCCCTCGGCGTCGCGCTTGGAGCTGCGGCCGATGGTGGCGAGGAAGGTGTGGACGTCGGCCTCGGTGAGGCCGATCCCCGTGTCGGTGACGGTGAGGTCCTGGTCGGCGTGGACGGTGATCCGGGCCGGCGAGGCCGGGTCGAGCGCCTGGCGGGCGGAGATCGCGTCGACCGCGTTCTGCAGCAGCTCGCGCAGGTAGACCCGGGGGCTGGAGTAGAGGTGGTGGGAGAGCAGGTCCACCAGGCCGCGCAGGTCCACCTGGAAGGTGTGCGCGCTCGTCGGGTTCTCGGAAGGGGACACCGCAGGCTCTTTCGATCGCATCGGGTGTGGGGCGGGAGGGGCGGGGCGCCGGGGCGCGGCCCGGCCGGGCGGCTGGACCGGACCGGCGGGTCGGGCTGTCGGGCCGGGCCGGTGGGCCGAACCGGCGGGCCGGACCGGTGGGCCGGACCGGTGGGCTAGCGGGCGCAGCGGTCCCGGTGGGCGCGGAAGATCTCGGCGGGGTCACCGGACAGGTAGTTCCACGGGGACTCGGTGACGGCGCCGTCGAGCGCCTCGAACAGGAGGTGCGCCGTCCTCGGCTGGTCGGCCAGCGAGAAGGCCATCGCGAAGGTGTTGAAGGCGGCCTGCCAGCCGCGCGGGCGCGGGTAGTCGGCGTGCAGCACGGACCGCCGCAGCGCCTCCTGGAGCGAGGCCAGGACGGCGGGCCCGGTGAGGTAGGCGTGGTCCTCGCCGTCCGGGAGGTCCAGCCAGTGCTCCAGGTGCGCGAGCGCGACCAGTTCGCCCAGCGGACTGCCCTCGGGAGCGGCCAGCATCGCGGCGCGGGCGAAGGCGTGCATCTCCTCGTGCGAGCCGCCCCACTTGGCGCAGAGCTGCTGGAGGCGCTGCTTGTGCGAGCCGAGGTGGCCGGGGTCGCGGCGCAGCGCGGCCTCGAACCGGTACCGGGCGGCGTCCGGGCCGAGCGAGGCGCCGCGGCCGCTGATCTGCAGGAAGTACCAGGGGGCGAGCCACCGGGGCTCCCGCTCGGCCACCTCGAACAGCTGCTCCTCGGCGGTGTCCAGCCGCTCGTGGAACAGCCGCCACTGCTCCTCGGTGACGTACTGGGCTCGCGCACCGGTGCGCGCCTCCCACGCCCAGGAGACGTGCCGGGCGCCGGAGAGCAGCAGCGCCGGCGTGTCCTCGGGCCGGTCGGCGACGGCCCGGGCCGTCCACTCCTCCACCCCGGCGACGTCGGAGAGCGCCACCAGCAGCCAGGTGAGTTCGGCCCCGTCCGTGACGGCGGCCAGCGCCGGGCGCAGCGACGCCCAGTCCCCCGCGGCCGCCTGGGCCAGCATCAGCCGCAACTCCTCGTCACCGTGGGCCGGGTCGAGCGCCGGCACCGCCACCGGGCGCGCGGCGGGGCGCCGGGCGAAACCGAACCCCCGACGGCCGTCGGCCCCGCCTCCGGCAGCGCCCTCGCCGGAACGGCGTCGGAAGAACGACATGGTGTGGCCCCCTCGAACAGCATCGGCTTCTTTCGTACGGCTGCGCACTGGCCGCCCCAGACGCAGTACATATCACGGGCGGACGACATCCCGTCCGCCGGGCCGACCTCGAAGCCCAGGTCACGACTGTGGTGGCATACCCCTGCCTGGTATGTGGACGCAGCATCGCGCGCGGGGCGCGGCGGGCCGGCCGGTGCCCGGAGCCCGGGCACCGGCCGACGGGACCGTTCGAGGACCGGCGATCCGGCGCGGTGGCACGGTGCGCGCAGCCGGCGCGCGTCCTGCACGGTCGCCGGGTTGGTGCGGACGCGCTCCTGCTCGACGGTGCGCATCCGCGTCCCGCGCTCCAGGGGCTGCTGCGCCACGACCCGGCCGGCCTCCATGACCCGCGGGGGCGGCGGGCCGCCGGGCGCGGCGGCCCGCGCCTCGGCAATGGCGTGTCCGAGGCGAGTTGTACCCGCTGCTGCGGACGAGCATGGCGGTCCGGTGCGTGAACGGTGAAGGGAGCCGGTCCGACCGGCCGCGCGACCACGGCAACGGAACGCGGGCGCACCGGAGTTGTCGCCGTACGACGGTGACATGTTGCTGCCAGTCAGAAGTGTGCCACCGGCGCTTCGGACCACGGGAACTGTCGATCAGTCACGCTGTCGTAGATGTACGTGATTCGCGTCCGGCTGGAGACGGCGGGTGGCCCCCCGCCCGTCCGACCGGTGGCGGCGGCGACCGTGCGGGACGCACTGGAGCGCGTGCTCCGGGAGCCGGCCCGGCTCGACCACGCCCGGATCCGGACGGCGCCGGGAGCCCTGGACGCGGTGGCGTTCGTCTCGGCCCCCGGCCTGCTGGCCGCCGAGGCCGGGCTGCGCGCCGCCTGCGTGGAACTGTCCCATCCACGGGGCCCGTTGGCAGGCTGGCTGCTACGGCACTGCGAGGCCGACTCCTGGCTGGCGCTCGGCCTGCACGAGCAGCCGACGTACCGCTGAGCCTGGGCCCCGGGCCGACCGGCCCCGGGCCCGGGCCCGGGGCACCGGCACCCCGCGCACACGGGGGCCGGCCGCCCGGCCACCTGTCACGCGCTCACGCGCTCACGCGCTCAGGCCACCGTCGGCGTGCGGAGCGAGGCGAGCGTCTCGGAGTACAGCATCTCCTTGATCTGCCCCCGGACCGGCCGGGTCTTGCCGGCCAGCGCGCGGGCCCGCTCGACCGCGGTCCCGAGCAGCGCGTCGAGGTCCGCGACCTCGTCGACGATCCCGGCCGCGAGCGCCTCGCCGCCGCCGTAGCGGCGTCCGGTGGTCATCGCCTCGTGGGCCGTCCCCGGCGCCAGCCGGGCCCGGATCAGATCCGACATGCCGCGCTGGAAGGGCAGGTCGAGGTCCACCTCCGGCAGGCAGAAGTACCCCCGGTCGGCCCGCATCACCCGGACGTCGTGGGCCAGCGCCCACATCGCCCCGGCCGCGAAGGTGTGCCCGTTGAGCGCCGCGACGGTGACCACCGGCGAGGCCAGCGTCCGGGCGAGCAGCGCGTGCACCCGGTCCAGGTAGCCGGCGTACTGGTCGCCGTGGTCGAGCAGCCAGGCCAGGTCCAGACCGTTCGACCAGTACTTGCCGCTGCCCACCGTGACCAGCGCGCGCGGCCCCTGCGCGCCCTCCACCTCGTCGAACGCCGCCTCCAGGGCGGCGAGTCGGTCGGGGTGGAAGAGGTTCTCGTCGTCGGGGTCGAGCCGCAGGACGAAGACCTCGCCGTCCTGTTCCAGCTTCGGCATGCGTCGCTCCTTCGCGTAGTGGCGTCCCCGCCCGCGGGTGCGGGCGGGGCTCCGACGGTCGCGCCGGACCGGGTGGCCGCCGGCGGGCGGCCACCCGGTCCGGCCGCCCGGTCAGCTCCCGGGCCCGGCCAGCGTCAGCCCTTCGAGCTGCCCCTGCTCGTACGCGGCCACGATCGCGCGCCGCTGGAGCTTGCCGCTGCTGGTGCGCGGCAGCTGTCCGGGCTTCAGGTAGTGCACGTCCTCCGCCCGCACGGTGACGCCGATCGCCCGCACCAGGTGCTCGACGATCCGCGCCCGGCTGCCCGGCACGTCGTCCCGGGCCTCGCGGTCCACCTCGGTCAGGACCACGATGTCGGTGCCGATCTGCGCCACCGCGGTGCGGCCCTCGCGGACGAACGGGAGCTGCTCGACCGCCTGCTCGAAGTCGGCGGCGAACAGGCTGCGCCCGCCCACCTTGATCCGGTCGCTGATCCGGCCGGTGATGAACAGCTCCCCGGCGTCCAGGAAGCCGATGTCCCCGGTGGCGTAGAAGCCGTCCGGTCCCTCGATCGACCCGGGGCGGTCGAAGTAGGCCTCGGCGAGGCTGCCGCCGGCCAGCTCGATCTCGCCCAGCTCGCGCTCGCCGCAGACCCGCCCGTCCTCGCCGCGCAGCCGGACGGCGAACTCCGCCATCGGCCGGCCGACCGAGATCGCCGGGACGCCGGACGGTGAGGTCACCACCCGGATCTCGCCGCCCACCGGTCGGCTGGCCACCAGCAGGACGGCCTCGGCCATGCCGTAGCAGGGCATGAAGACGTCGCGCCGCAGACCGGCGGGCGCCATCAGGTCGAGGAACGCCTCCAGGTTCGGCAGGTTGATCGGCTCGCTGCCGAGGTAGATCGACCGCATCCCGGAGAGGTCGAGTTCGGCGATCTCCTCCGGGTCGAGGTCCTGCATCAGCTTGAGCGAGTAGTCGACGGCGAAGTTCGGGATGACGGTGCCGATGGCCCGCTCCCGGCCCATGTGCTCCCACCAGCCGCGCGCGTCGAACAGGAAGGTCACCGGCTCGGCGAGCAGCAGGTCGCAGCCGACGGTGAAGCAGGACAGCATGCCGCCGACCAGTCCCATGTCGTGGTAGAGCGGCAGCCAGCTGCTGACCCGCTCCCCGGGCTCGCGGCCGTCGGTCCGGGTGATCATGGCCAGGTTGGCCCGGAGCCGGCCGTGGGTCACCGGGACGCCCTTGGGGAAGGAGGTCGACCCGGAGGAGAACTGCACGAAGGCCAGTTCGTCGTCCCCGGGCGTCCGCAGCCGGGCGCCGGCCCGGCGCAGGCCCGCCGGCGGCAGCGGCAGCGCCTCGACCGGCAGGTCGACGGCGGCCAGCGTGGGGACGCCGAGGATCCGGGCGGCGCCGAAGTCCGCCGCGACCCGGGCCAGGAACTCCTGGTAGCCCTCCCTCGGCGTGTTCAGCACGAAGGGCTTGACGGAGAGCGGCACCGCGCCGATCTCCATCAGCGCCAGGAACGCGAAGATCACCGGAACGGAGGTCTCGAACGGGAAGACCACCCTGGTCCCCGGTCCGATCCCCTGCTCCCGGAAGAAGTCCGCACTGGCGGCGATCCGCTCGGGGAAGTCCCGGTACGGCGTGAACTCCGCCGGATCGCCGTACTTCTCGTACAGGTGGAGCCCCCGCTCGGGCGGGCACTCCTGGTTGCGCTGGATGTGTTCGAGCACCGGACCCCTCCTACTCGTTCAGTTGCCGCTCGTTCATGGTTCGGTCGCCGCGTTCCGGAGCGGCGGTGTCCCGACGGGTCGTCAGGCCGGGGTGGAGGCGGCCAGGAAGTCCTGGAGGGAGACCAGGCAGCGCTGCTCCGCGTCCAGGAAGGCCACCGTCACCAGCGCGTCCACCGCCGGCCGGTCGGCCTCCGGAAGGTGGATCCGCTGCCGGAACCGGGCCCGGAAGGTCAGGCCCTCCTCGTCCCACTCCTCCTCCGAGGGGGAGACGAGCTCGGTCCGCACCTCGACCCGGCCGCGCGGGATCTCCGCCAGGTAGTCGATCTCGGTGCGGGCGACCACCGCGATCAGCCGGTCGCCGTGCACGAGCCCCTGCCGGCCGAGCCAGTCCCACCGCCCGGCCTCCAGGTACTCCAGCGCGACCGCGTTGTTGACGTGCCCCAGCGCGTCGAGGTCGTTGGGGCGCACCGGGAGCATGAGGCGTGATTCGCCGAAGAACACGTCGGACCGTCCGTTTTCGATCGTGCCGA
This sequence comes from Kitasatospora sp. NPDC022856, assembly GCF_055561235.1. Lineage (NCBI taxonomy): Bacteria > Bacillati > Actinomycetota > Actinomycetes > Kitasatosporales > Streptomycetaceae > Kitasatospora > Kitasatospora sp. NPDC022856. The sequence continues at coordinate 28,545 of NZ_JBVHHE010000034.1, forward strand.
AGGGCCCCGGCCGAGGAGCCGGGAGCCGGTGTACCGGGAGCCGCTGTACCGGGAGCCGTAGCAGCGGGAGCCGTGGTACCGGGAGCCGTGGTACCGGGAGTCGCCCGGGCGGGGTGTCCTGCCCGGGCCCCCGGGCCCCCGGGTGCCCGGCCGCCGCGCCGCCGGGCCGGCGCCCCGCGCGTTCACCGCGGGGCACCGGCCGGGGCCGCGGGGCCTGGCGTCAGCTGTCGAGGAGGTCCATCCAGGTGTCCTCGACCTCCTCCCGGGAGTGCACCTCGATCCCGGTGATCTTCTTCAGAGCGCCGCAGACCAGCTGCTCCTTCTTCTCCATCGCCTCGGGCCGGTAGCCGGTCTCGGCGGTGTCCAGGTGGTCCCACCAGTTGACGTGGGTCCCCCGGTCCTCCTTCTGGTCCCGGGCGCTGCCCAGGAGTTCGCCGTCCTCGCGGAGGAAGAGGTGGGCCACCGCGAAGGCGTCCTTGGCGTGGTACTCGCCGCTGTCCACCAGGGCCTTCGCGAACGACACGAAGTAGTTGCGGTGCTGGATCTCGTCGGCCGCGACCTGCTTGAAGATCCGGCGCAGGCCCTCGTCCCGGATCACGTGCTGGCACTGGCCGTAGTTGACGGCGGCGGTGATCTCGGAGATCGCGAGCAGCACCAGGGTGCGCAGCATGTCGTCGTCCGGGAAGACCTTGCGGAACGCGAGGAAGGTCTCGTCGTCGATCGGCTCCATCCCGCTGACGTCCGCCAGCCGGTTGAAGACCGTCTCGTGGTGGGCCTCCTCCTCGTTCCAGTAGCGGCTCCAGGTGCCGCACGCCTCCATGACCGCCGCGAGCGCCGGGTTGGTCTTCTCCCAGCGGCGCACCTCGGCCTCGGCCTGCCGCTCCAGGCGGTCGGCGCCCGGCTTGGTGGTCAGCTCGGCCCGGCCGGCGTTCCACACCAGGTTGCGGTCGAGCGGGGTGAGGCTGTCCAGGTCGACGGCGGACAGCATCTCGACGACGCTCCACCGGCGCGACTCGTGCAGCCGCTGCTGCTCCCAGGTCACGTCGACGAGGGACATCCCGCGCACCGTCACCGCGTCCCAGAGGTCGGTGATGATGGCCGGCGGCTCGGCGGGGACGACCGCCTTCCGGATCACCGGCTCCGTCTCCATGACGCTCATGCGGCCGCCTCCTTCGCCTTCTGCTTCTCGAACTCCTCCAGGAACACCTTCAGCACCACCGGGGTCGCGGTGTCGAGGGGCAGCGCGGGCAGCCGCACCCGCACGCCGTAGTCCTTGCGGAGACCGTTGGCGGTCCGGGCGAAGGCTTCCATCAGGTCAATGCTGTTGGTCATTTTGGGACTCCGGCCGATCACATCGGCCAGCGTCACGTCGTCGGCGAAGACTTCCTCGTCGGCGAGGCCGGCGTGCTCGCCGAATTTCTGCCGGATGTAGGACTCAACTTCGGGCGTCACCATGGCTCAGAATCATACAAGTTGGCGATTGTGCGGGCCAAGTGATGCCTGTTACACGGAAGTTGATTTATCGTCAGACCTACTTCGCACAAACACCGCTGGACCCCCGGTCGGAACCGGGGGCCGAGTCGCGGTATTGGTCGGGGAATTCGGCCGAAATCACCGGAGGCCCGGTAGATCGGCAGGCGCGTCGACCGCCGGGATCCGGCGGATCGTCACCGCGGCGAGCAGGGCGACGGCGAGCGCGAAACCGATCGCCAGGTACCAGGTGTCACGCGCGGCGCCGAGCGCGTCGGCCGCCGAGGCGGTCACCACGGAGACCGCGAGGGCCGTCCCGAGGACGGCGCCGAGCTGACGGAAGGCCGCGTTCGCCGCACTCGCGGTGGCCAGCCGGGCCGGTTCGACCCCGGCCAGCGCGACCGCGCCCAGCACCGGCCAGACCAGTCCGGCCCCGGTGCCCATCACCACCGCCCCGGGCAGCCAGTGGGTGAGGAAGTCGGGCCCCCGGCCGCCGCCCCAGAGCAGCAGCAGCGTGCCGCAGGCGTAGATCAGGCAGCCGGCGATCACCACCGGGCGGTCCCCGAACCGCTCCGCGAACCGGCTCGCCGGGCGGGCGACCAGCGCGGTGGCGATCGGCGGCGGCGTGGTGGCGAGTCCGGCCGTGATCAGCGACCAGTGCCAGTGTCCGGTCAGGAACAGGATGTTGTTGAGGATGACCATGTAGAAGGTCACCGAGAACAGCATCGAGCCGAGGTTGCCGCCGATGGCGCTGCGCGAGCGGAGCAGGTCCAGCGCGATGACCGGGGCGGGGTGGCGGGCGCTGCGCAGCACCGCCGCCACCGCCAGCAGCGCGCCACCGGCCAGCGCTCCGAGGGTGCCGGGGCTCGTCCACTCCCAGTCCGGGCCCTTGACCAGGCCCAGGGCGAGCAGGCCGAGCGCGCCGCCGAGCAGCGCCGCGCCCAGCACGTCCGGGGTCGGACCGCCGCGCTCGCGCTGCTCGGTGAGCGCGCGGGAGGCCCAGACGGCCGCCACCCCGATCGGGATGTTCACCAGGAAGACCGCCCGCCACGACCAGTGCTCGGCCAGCAGCCCGCCGAGACCGGGGCCGATGCCGGCGGCCAGCGCCGCCGCCGCGCCCCAGATGGTGATCGCGATCAGCCGCCGGGCCATCGGGAACATCGGCATCAGCAGCGCGAGCGAGGTCGGCACCAGGATCGCCGCGCCCACCGCCTGCACCAGCCGCGCCGCGATCAGCACCGTCGCCGACCCGGCGAGCCCGCAGACCACCGAGGCCAGGGTGAAGAGCGAGAGTCCGACCGCGAACGACCGGCGGCAGCCGAGCCGGTCGGCGGCCCGGCCGGCCGGCATCAGGAAGGCCGCGATCACCACGTTGTAGCCGTTGAGCACCCAGGAGAGGGTCGGCAGGTCGGAGCCGGAGAAGGTCTTGGCGATGTTGGGGAACGCCACGTTCACGATGGTGCTGTCCAGGAAGGCCACGAAGGCTCCCAGGCAGCAGAGCAGCACCGGCCCGAGCGGCGGCCCGGCGGCCGGGCCGGCCACGACGGCGGGGCCCTTGACGGGTGCGACGGGCGATTCGGCCATGCGGGCGTCCTTCCTGGGCGACGGGATCGGGCGGTCGGTGCGCCGCCGGGGCACCGCGCCGCAGCGGCCCGTCCTCCCGGACCGGTCCGCGCACCGCCGTCGAGCCGCCGGCCCCCGCCCGCGTCTCTCCCCCACGGGGGCACGCCTCACCGGCACGCCCCCACCGCACACCCCAGGAGCGTGTACGGGCACGCGGAACTGGCGTTCCCCCCGCATGTGAGCCGAGCGCGCGACGCCACGATCCGTCGCGCACGCCGCGTCCGGCAACGGCACAGACCGCACTCGACCCCCCGCACACGCCGGTGGGCCTGATCAGATTGCTCGTTGTTACCCGCCAGTGTCAATCCCCTCCCGACCAGCGGACAGCGGTCGGGGGACCGCCCCTGACCTCCCGTCAGGGCGGCTTCACCCCGCCCACCAGCCACGACGCCGACCGGCAGGGCAGCGGCCCCGCGGGCACGCCCGCGGGGCCGCTCGCTTCGCGCCGGATCAGTTGACGACGACCGCCGGGCTGCCGGCCTGGCTGGTGTCGGTGACCGGGCCGTAGGTGGCCGAGAAGTAGCCGTCGGCCGGGCAGAGCGAGGAGCCGCCGCTCTTGGCGAAGTGCTCGGTGCGGAACGCCATGCTGTGGCCGGCGTTGTCCGCGGCGCCGGTGAACGCACCGCTGAGCTGGTAGCTGCAGGTGAGGGTGCCGAACCAGCTGTTGAGCACGGCGGTGGCCTGGATCGGCCCGGCGGTCCCCGAGGTGAGGGTGATCGGCAGCCCCGGGCCGTCGTCGACGGCGATGACGTGCGGGAAGTTGCCGACGGTCAGGCTCCGGACCGAGGTGACCCCGGTGACGTTGCTGGTGCAGGAGCCGAAGGTCAGCCCGGTGAGGGACTCCGTCGCCGTACCGGGGGCCGCCGGGTTGCTCAGCACCTTGGCGGCGAGCTGGGAGGTGGCACAGGTGACCCCGGTCGTGCTGGTCGCGGTCGAGTAGAAGGTGGCGCGGGTGTTCGCGGCGAGCGGCGCGGCGAGCGTGTCGCCCGCCGCGACGGCGCCGCCGCCGGCGGTCAGCACCGCGGTGGCGGTGACGGAGCCGGGCGCCGCCGACGCGGGGACGGCGCCCAGCGCGAACGCCGCGGTGGCGGCGAGGGCGGCGGCGAGGAGCGGGACAGGACGGTGAAGGCGCATGGGAAAGCCTCTTCCTCGGTGAGGGGGAATCGAGAAGGTGAACTTTCGTGGCTCCCCGTCGGTGGGGGATTCGGGGAGCTGACTACGTTGTAGAGCGGTGTCCGTGCACCGTCAAGGCACTGCACCGAACGTGCTGACTTTTCGTCAGCAAGAACCGGAGCGAGGATCGGCAGCCGGACCCGCGGCGGTGTGACGTACCGTCCACGCGGGTGACCGCACGCGGGAGGCGGCCGGGGATCCCGCACCGGCGACGCCATGATCCCGGTTCATCGGGGTGTGACCGCCACGCCGTCAAGCTCTGGAGACGACGTGGTGGGTCTCGTCGGGGCGTTGCGGGGTCACGGCATGGACGGAGGCGGGGAAGGCCTGTTCGGCCCAGATGATCTTGCCGTGAGGCGTGTAGCGGGTACCCCAGCGCTCGGTGAGCTGGGCCACCAGGAACAGGCCCCGGCCGCCCTCGTCGGTGCTCGCCGCGTACGTCAGGCGCGGAGAGGTGTTGCTCCCGTCGGAGACCTCCAGGATCAGGCTGCGGTCGCGCAACAGTCGGACCCGCACCGGCTCCGAGCCGTAGCGGATGGCGTTGGTGACCAGCTCGCTCAGGGCGAGCTCGGTGGCGAAGGACAGCTCGCCCAGGCCCCATTCCTCCAGCGTCGCCGTGCTCCACTCCCGGATGTCGGCAACGGCGGCCGGATCGGACGGCACGTCGCGCTCGACGACCCGCTCCGGGCCGAGCACCCCGGTCCTGGCGATCAGCAGTGCCACGTCGTCCTGCGGGTGCTCCGGTAGCAGCGCTTCCAGCACCGCCCGGCAGTTCTCCTCCGGCCCCCGGTCGCGCTGCGACAGCGCCAGGCGCAGCAGGTCCATGCCGACGTCGAGGTCCCGGGTGCGCTCCTCGATCAGGCCGTCGGTGTACAACACGATCTGGGTGCCCTCGGCCAGCCGCACCTGGGCGGTCTCGTAGGGCATCCCGCCCGCGCCGAGCGGCGGTCCGGTCGGCAGGGCCGGGAAGACGACCTCGCCGTCGGGATCGACCAGCGCAGGCGGCAGATGGCCAGCGGTCGCGATGGTGCAGAGCCGGGAAGTCGGGTCGTAGATCGCGTACAGGCAGGTGGCACCGGTGACGCCGGTGCCGGTGCCGGCGTCGGCCTCCTCCTGGTCAATCCGGTTGACCAGCTCGTCGAGGTGGCCGAGCAACTCGTCGGGCGCCAGGTCGAGGGCGGAGAAGTTGTGCACGGCGGTGCGTAGCCGGCCCATGGTGGCGGCGGCGTGCAGCCCGTGGCCGACCACGTCGCCCACCACCATGGCCACCCGGCTGCCGGGCAGCGGGATCACGTCGAACCAGTCGCCGCTCACGCCGGACTGCGCGGGCAGGTAACGGTGGGCGACCTCCAGCGCGCTCTGGCCGGGCAGGACGCGCGGCAGCAAACTGCGCTGCAGGGTCACGGCCATGGCGTGCTCGCGCGTGTAACGGCGGGCGTTGTCGATGCTGACGGCGGCCCGCGCGACCAGTTCCTCGGCCAATGAGCGGTCGTCGTCGTCGAACGGCTCGGGCTTCCGCGACCGCCAGAAGTTGACGACGCCCAGGATGATGCCGCGGGCCTTCAACGGGGTGGTGATCAGCGTGTGCACGCCGTAGTCCAGGATGTGCCCGGTCCACTCCGGGTCCTGGGCCTGCCAGCCGCGCGCGACCGCCAGATCGGGGACGACCTGCGAGCGGCCGCTGTCGAAGCCGCGGGCCATCGGGGAGGACGGGATGAAGGCGGTCAGCCGGCCGCACGGGTAGAACGGGTGGTCGTCGCGGATGCCGTGGACGGCGGTCCGGCGCAGGTTGACGGCGCCACCGGTGGGCTCGTCGCCCTGCAGCACCGGGTCCGCGAGGTCCACGGTGACGAAGTCCGCGAAGCCGGGCACCGCGACCCGGGCCAGCTCCTCGGCGGTGCGCTCGACGTCGAGCGTGGTCCCGATGCCGACGCCGGCCTCGTACAGCAGGGCCAGACGCCGGCTGGCCATCTCGGCCTTGCCGGAGAGGGCGAGCAGCTCCGTGGAGTCCCGGATGGTCGCGACCGTCCCCATGGCGAGGCTGTGCGGGTCGGTCGGCCGCTGGTTGACCACGACGAGCCGGCCCCCGACGCGGAGCAGTTCGTCGGTAACCGCCCGGCCTGACAACAGCAAGTCGGCAGTCTCCGGGGTGAGGCCTTCGATGTCGCCCAGGTGCCGACCCTCGACGTGGTCGGGCAGGCCCAGCAGTTCGCGCGCCTCGTCGTTGGCCAGCAGCAGCTGCCCGCCGTGTCCGACGATGACCACGCCCTCCCGGACCGCGTGCAGGACGGCGTCGTGGTGCTCGTACATCCGGGCCAGCTCGCCCGGGTCCATGCCGCGGGTCTGGCGCCTCACCCGGCGGGCGATCAGCGCGGTACCGGCAGTGGCGACCATGACGGCGGCTGCCCCGGTGCCGAGGATCAGCGGCAGTTGCCGGTTGTCGGCGGCGGTGACGTTCTGGACCTTGAGCCCGGCCGACACCAGCCCTGCGACCGATCCGTCCGGAGCGGTGACCGGCACGATCGCCTGGACCTCGTGGCCGAGCGGACCGTGCACACTCTCGGTATAGATCTGGCCGGCCAGGGAGGGGCCGATGGTGCCGACGAACCGCTGGCCGATCCGGTCCGGCATCGGGTGTGTGTAGCGGATCCCCTGGTCGTTCATGACGACGATGAAGTCGACGCCGGACACCTTGCGGGTTGCCTCGGTGATCGGCTGGAGAATCGCTGACGGATTGGGCGACTTGAGCGCGGCGAGCAAACCAGGGGAATGCGCGAAGGTTTCCGCGACCGCGACCGACCTGTTCTTCGCCTCGGAATCGCTGCTCCGCCGTGACTCGAGGACCTGCGCCAGGATCGCCCCGAGCACGAGGAGCACCACGACCACGAGTTCCAGAGCGAAGACCTGAGCGGCTACGCTCCGTCGGTTTCTCGCGATCAGTGGCTTTCTGAGTACGATCCGCGATCGGTCGGCGTGTTCGACCATGCTGTCATTTCTAACACCGCACCGGCATTTTTCCGCCAGGCCGTATCCGCCGTCTTGCTCCTTGGATTCCTACCGTCCGCATTCTCGATCCTGGACGCTCACGCTCCGTGATCGTTCCGCCGTGCCCGACGGGCCGTGGAAGGCTTGCTGGGTTCAGCGGTGCTCGGGGTTCTCGAAGTCGAACCGGCACCCCGCGTCCCACTCGGAGCGCTGGTTGCCGTGGGCGGGGACGCCGCCGGCGTCCTTGAGCATCCGGGCGAGGTGGAGCAGGTTCCAGGTCATGAAGGTGGCGTTGCGGTTGGTGAAGTCGTTCTCCGGCCCGCCCGACCCCGGGTCGAGGTAGGACGGCCCCGGCCCCGCCTCCCCCACCCAGCCGGCGTCGGCCTGCGGCGGGATCACGTACCCCAGGTGCTGCAGGCTGTAGAGCACGTTCATCGCGCAGTGCTTCGCGCCGTCCTCGTTCCCGGTGATCAGACAGCCGCCCACCCGGCCGTAGTAGGCGTACTGGCCCTCGGAGTTGAGGATCGACGAGCAGGCGTAGAGCCGCTCGATCACCTGCTTCATCACGGAGGAGTTGTCGCCCAGCCAGACCGGCCCGGCCAGGACGAGGATGTCGGCGGCCATCACCTGGCTGTAGAGCACCGGCCAGTCGTCGGTCTCCCAGCCGTGCTCGGTCATGTCGGGCCAGACGCCGGTGGCGATGTCGTGGTCGACCGCCCGGATCACGTCGACCTGGACGCCCTGGCGCTGCATGATGCCGGTGCTGAGGTCGATCAGGCCCTGGGTGTGGCTGCGCTCGGGTGAGCGCTTGAGGGTGCAGTTGAGGACCAGCGCGCGCAGGTCGTCGTAGCCGCGGGGCGAGGTGGACATCGGCGGGCCCTTTCCGGAGGAGGCGTTCGCCCACCAGTCCAGCCGCACGGCCGGGCCGCCGCCCGTCGGACTGGGCCGACCGCGCGGACGCCGGACGGACGCCGGTCCGGGAACGGGCCGGGCCGCCGCCCGTCGGACTGGGCCGACCGCGCGGACGCCGGACGGACGCCGGTCCGGGGCGCCGCGGGCAGCACGCCGTCGGCGATCGCCCGGGTGAAGGCGGCGTGGTCGTCCCGGCGCCCGTGCGGCCGCCGCCGCACGGCGTAGCCGCCGGGCCGGTCCGCCCACCCCCTCGTAGGGTGCGAAGGATGAGCAGCCCAGTCAGCCGGCCCGAGGGCGGGCAACGCAGCGACCGTCCGGCGGCCGAGCGCACGGACTACTCGGGAGCGGTCTACGGCTCCATGCTCGCCGCCTCGGTGGTGGCGACCGCGGGTGCCGTCGGCGACTACCCGCGCGTCCAGCTCGGCGTCCTGCTGATCGTCACCGGCCTGGTGTTCTGGGGCGCCCACGTGTACGCCCGGCTCGCCGGTGAGCGCCAGGTCGGACAGCGGCTCACCTGGCGGCAGGCCCGCCGGATCGCCCGCCACGAGCGGCCCATCGTCGAGGCGGCGGTGGCCCCCGCGGTGGCGGTGCTGATCAGCCCGCTGCTCGGGCTGGGCCTCGCCGGGACGGCCTGGCTGGCGCTGGGCGTCGCCGTCGCCCAGCAGGTCGGGTGGGCGTTCGTGGGAGCCGTCCGGGCCGGTGCGAGCCGGCGGCAGGCGGCGCTGGAGGGGTTCGTCAACCTCGTCCTGGGCCTGATCATCGTGGCCGCCAAAGCCGCCCTCGGGCACTGAGCGCGGCTCGTCCCGGCGCGGGAGCGGCGGCGGTGTCAGGCCTCGTCGGTGGGCGGGCCGGCCGGCGGCAGGACCGGGGTGACCAGCAGCCGGGCGGCCAGTATCGCGCCACCGGTGACGGCGGCCAGCGTGGCGTCGTGGAAGGGACGCAGGTTGCGCTCGTGCCAGAGCGTCTGGGTGGTGGCCCAGGCGGCGTCCAGCGCGCGGGCGACGGAGAAGCTGGCGACGAGGTGCTGCAGGGACTCGGCGGCCTGGGCGTCCGGCGTGCCGAGCCGCGCCTCGAAGGAGGCCCGGGCCTCGGCCTCGGCCTGCCCCAGCAGTGCGGCGGCCCGGAGGTGGTCGGCGTGCACGGGCGGCGTGTCCGGCGTGGTGCGGCGCTCGATGCAGGTCTCCACCAGGCCCAGCGGGAGGTCGTGGCTGAGGTGCGCGCTCATCCCCGCGAAGGCGAACTGGATCGGCCGGACCGACCGGTCTCCCCGGGCCTCGAACAGCGGCTGCCAGGCCTCGCTGACCGGGCGACCCGCCTCGGCGTCCTCGACCGCGTCGAGGTAGGCACCGGCGAGGACCGCCTCCAGGCCCTCGGTGAACGCCCCGTCCTGGAAGGAGCCCGCGGCCAGGTGGCCGCCGATCAGTTCGGCGACCCTCAGGTACATCCGGTTGAAGCAGGCCACACCGTCCCGCGGGTCCAGCCGGGCCTCCACCGCCCGCATCCGCCCGACGACCTCGTCGAGGCTCCGCGCGGGCCTGGCGTGCGCGTATGTCATGGCCGTCCTCCCGGAGAAGCGGTCGGTGCGGGGTCGGACCCGGCTGCCACCTGTACCCAGACTGCCACCTCGGCGCGGCGGCCACCGCCGCCGGTCGACCGAACCGCCCCGCCGACCGACCGTGCCGGGGCCCGGGACGCTCCGGGGGCCGTCCTCGCCGGCGGGGCGGGGACGGCCCTCGGCCGGTCCGGATCAGGGGCGGGCGCCTCCCCGGGTCGAGACGGCGACGTAGTCCACCCGCATCGGGTGCCCGGGCTCGGTGGCCGGGCCGGGCACGCCGCCGAGCGCGGCGGGCAGGTTGCCACCGACCGCGACGTTCAGGATCAGGAAGAGCCCGTGGCCGACGGCCCGGTCCCAGGTCGCACGGTCCATCCCCGCGGCCGTGACCCGGTGGTGCTCGCGCCCGTCGAGGTACCAGCGGACCTGCTCGGCCCCGGGTGTGAGGTCGACCTCCACCGCGTAGCTGTGGAAGCCCGTGCGGCAGTCCGGGCACGGCTGGTCGCCCGAGCCGAGGCCCTTCGGCTCCTGGCAGGGGCCACCCTCCAGGGTGCCGCAGTGCATCGTGCCGAAGATCGAGCCGCGGCCGTTGACCTGCTCCATCACATCGAGCTCACCGATCGCGGGCCAGCCGGTGAAGCCGTTGCGCAGCTCACCGCCGAGCGTCCAGAAGGCCGGCCAGTACCCGGCGGCGGCCGGTCCGGTGACGTCGGGCAGCGCGATCGAGGCCTCGATCCGCAGCACTCCGCCGGGCGGCGGGGCGAGGTCGGAGCGGCGGGACTCGATCCGGCCCGAGCTCCACCGGCCGTTCTCCAGGGTGGGGACGATCTCCAGCGCGCCCCGGCCGTCGAGACGGACGTTGGCGGTCGAGTCGGTCATCGTCTCGATCTCCCCGGTGCCCCACTGCGGAGCCGGGCAGCCCGGGTAGCAGGTCCCCAGGTCGTACTGCCAGTGCTCGGCGGAGGGGCGGCTGCCGGCCGGGCCCTCGAAGTCGTCCCGCAGCACCGGTGTCCAGCCGTCGGCGCCGGGCTTCCCCGGTCCGGTGGCGACACCCCCGGCAGCGCCGGCGGCGGGCACCAGCCCGGCCTCGGTCAGCAGCCGTTCGAGCCGGGGCGTCAGGACGACGGCCGCGACGTTGGTCAGGTGCGCGTCGTCCCGGTAGAGCAGGATGCGCTCCAGGACGGCGGGGCAGCTGCGCCCCGCACCCGGGCAGAGGACGGAGTTCAGCTCGACCGACCGGACGCCCGGCACCCGGCCGGCCGCGATCTCCTCGGCGAGCGGGTCGGGCCACTGCGCACGGGCGCGCGGGAACTCGCAGGCGGCCGGATCCTCGGTGTGCCCGGAGACGCAGGCCGGAACATCCGTCCCGGGGACCGGGGTGTCCTGGATGTAGACGATCGGCACTCCGAGCGCGCGCAGCGGCGCCAGTGTCCGCTCCCAGCCGTCGAGCAGCAGCCGTCGGTCGTCGGTGTAGCGGTTGAGCGCGGAGACCACGATCAGCTTGGGCTTCGGCCCGCTGCGCAACCGCTCCAGGCTGGCCGTCCGCCAGCTGTCGCACTCCCAGTAGGCCCGCCCCAACTGCGGGTTGACGACGTCGAGTTCGGGCAGCGGGCAGCCCTGCTTGACCAGTTCCTCCAGGGCCCAGTGGCGCCCCGCCGCGATGGCGAGCAGCGAGGAGAACCACTGGCCGGCGTGCGAGTCGCCGAGCAGGACGATCCGGTCCGCACCGGTGGTGTCGCCGAACAGGCAGGCGGGGCTGGTGACGGCGCTCGGCGCCACCTCGCACTCGCCGTCCGGCGGGAAGTCCTTGCGCGCCTGCGCGGCGGCGGGGACGACCGCCGCGGTCTTCGGCGGCGTGGCGGTGCGCACCAGCAGGGAGGTGCCGTCGGGCGAGCCGGGCGGCAGGCCGAGCAGGTCCACCGGCCCGGCCGGCCCGAGCAGCCGCAGCGTCCCGGTGCCGACGACCAGCGCCAGCACCACCGGGACGATCACTGCGGTGAGCCCCAAGGAGAGCCCGCGCCTGGGGAGTTCGGCCACGGTCCGGTTGCGGCGCAGCGGCTGTTCGATCCAGCGCAGCACCGCCACGGCGGGCAGCGCGGCCGCCGCGCTCAGCGCCACCTTGACCGGCCAGCCGAGCGTCCCGAACCGGGCCTCGGTGAGCACCAGGACCGGCCAGTGCCACAGGTACAGGTTGTAGGAGAGCCGGCCGATCGCGCGCGGGGCCCGCAGGCCGAGCAGCCGGTCCGCGCCGTACCGGGTGGCGACGACGGCGCCGCCGTCCCGCCGGTCCGGCGTCCCGGCCAGGATGATCGCGGCGGTGGCGAGGGTCGGGACCAGTGCGGCGTACCCCGGGTAGGGGGTGCCGGCGTCGTAGCCGAGGACGCACCAGCCGATGGCCAGCAGGCCGGCCCAGCCGGTGAGCAGCCGCAGCGGGCGCGGTCCGCGCAGCCGGTGCCAGGGCAGCAGGGCGAGCAGCGCCCCGACCCCGAACTGCCAGACCCGCGAGGGCGTGCCGAGGTAGGCGAGCGAGACCGAGCTCTGCGTCCAGTGCAGCGAGAGCGCGAAGGAGCCCAGCGTCAGCGCCCCCGCGACCGCGGCCGCCACCGTGCGGACGGCCCGGCCGCGGCGGACCGCCCGGGCCGCCAGGAACACGATCAGCGCGACCAGTGGCGCCCAGAACAGGTAGAACTGCTCCTCCACCGCGAGCGACCAGAAGTGCAGCAGCGGGCTCTGGTCGCGCCCGGCCGCGAGGTAGTCGGTCTGCTGGGAGACGAAGCGCCAGTTGGCGACGGAGAGCGCCGCGGCCAGCACGTCGTGCTCCAGGTCGGCACGGCGCAGCGGGACGGTCAGCCAGGCGCCCGCCAGCGCGACCGCGCCGAGCACCACGGCGGCCGAGGGCAGCAGCCGGCGCGCCCGGCGGGAGAAGAACTCCCCCAGCCGGACCCGGCCGGTGGTGACGGCCTCGCGCACCAGCAGTCCGGTGATCAGGTAGCCGGAGACGACGAGGAAGACGTCGACGCCGACGAACCCGCCGGCCAGGCCGGGTACGGAGGCGTGGAAGGCGAGCACTGCGAGGACCGCCACCGCGCGCAGGCCCTCGATGTCGGGGCGGAAGCCGGCCGGGCGGGGCGCAGGCCCCGGGCTGCCGGACGCCCGCGCGCCGGGGCCCCGGGAGCCGGAGCCGCCGCGCGGCGGCCCGGGGATGGTGTAGGTACCCGGCAGGAGCTCCGGATCCGCGGTCGGTGGCACAGGTGTGTTCGATGACATTGAGGTGGTCGGTGTGGTCGGGGTCGGTGACATCGGTGTGGTCGGGGACATCGGTGTGACGACCTTTCAACCCAGCCAGGGCAGCATCGGGCGGACCCAGCCGGAGGCGAGCAGGGCGGTGAGCACGAGGGTGGCGGTGGCGGCCAGCGCTTCGGGCCAGCGCCGCGGCAGCATGCCCGTCCGGGCCGGGCGCCGGGACAGCAGCCGGCGCGGGGCGCCGGGGCGGTCCGGGTCGGCCGCGCGCTGCCCGCCGGCCGGGCGCAGCTCGCCGACCAGGTCGCGGATCAGCGGGAGGCCGATCTGGCACTGCACGGCCAGGTAGAGGCCGAGGCCCCAGTTGGGCTCCCAGCCGTTGCGGGCGACCGCGAGCGAGAGGCCCGCGGCGGCCGCGCCCACGGAGGCGCAGAGCCACCCGAGCGAGACCAGGACCACCTGGCGGGCCAGGCCGCCCGGCTTCGCCCGGCCGGCGCCGGTGGGCACCCAGGCCGCGCTGCGGCCGCGCAGGGTGTGCCAGAAGGCGGCGCCGGCGGCCACGCTCATCAGCACGTTGGAGCGGATCACCTCGATCCGCCAGCGGGTCCGGCTGATCCGGGGCAGCAGGACGTGCCAGAGCCAGAGCGGCGCGAGCAGCGGCAGGACGTGCCAGGGCCGGATCTGGTCCGGGTACCAGAACATCATCACCAGCGGCGGCAGCGGTGCCACGAAGAGGTTCACGGCGGCGGCCAGGTAGCCGACGACGCCCTCGTAGAAGCAGAGCCGCATCCGCCAGGGCGCCCGGATCCGCTTGAGCACGGGCGAGCCGAGCAGGTGCAGGTTGCCCATCGCCCAGCGGTACTGCTGGTTGACGTAGGAGGCGAGGTTGTCGGGCGAGGTGCCCTTGGCGACCAGCACCGGGACGTACAGCGTCCGGTACCCCTGCTCGTACAGGCCGAGGCCGGTGAAGAGGTCCTCGCTGTGGTCGAGCCGGGCGAAGCCGCCGGCCGCGTCGATCGCCGTGCGCCGGTAGACCGCGTTGCTGCCGCAGCAGATCGCCGCGTCGCTGGCGTCCCGGGAGGGCTGGATCCAGCGGAAGAACCACTCCTGCGCCGAGCCGGCGGCACGCTGGATCCAGTCCATCGTCTCGTCGGTGTCGAAGCACTGCGGGCTCTGCACGATGCCGATCCGGGCGTCCGCGAAGTACGGCACGAGGTGGCGCAGGAAGTCCGGCCTGGGCGCGAAGTCGGCGTCCAGGATGGCGATGTACTCGGCGCGGCTCAGGGTGAGCGCGTGGTTGAGGTTGCCCGCCTTCTTGAGGTGCCCTCGGTCGGGCCGCACGACGTACTCGTAGCCGTGCGCGGCCGCCAGGTCGGCGACCTCGGCGCGGTCGGCGTCGTCGAGCACCCAGACGGTCAGCGCACCCGGCCAGTCGAGCCGCCGCACCGCGCGGTAGGCGTTCTCCAGGACGTCGAGCGGTTCGCCGCAGGTCGGCAGGTAGAGGTCGACGGTCGGCAGCTCACCGGGGTTCCAGGCGCGCACCAGGACTTCGTGCGACTGCCTGGTCAGCCGCCGCTGGCGGAGGCTGTTGACCGAGGAGAGCCCGAGCGCGACGACGTTGAGCGCGAGGACGGCGAGGAAGCCCCAGAGGGCCGGCGTCCGCAGCGAGAAGGTGAACATGGTCGCCGCGGTGAAGACGAAGGCCAGCGAGGTCAGCACCAGCACCCAGCGGCGTTGTGGTCCGAAATACCAGTACAGCTCCTGATCGGAAGGAGGTTGAGGAAGGTGTTGGACAGTCATGAGGCCCCCACAGCCGCGTTTCTGACAGCTCCGCGGTCACAGTACCCCATTGGTATAGACCATTCCGGCGGCCGTCCGAGAGCTGGGACGCCCGCCGGTGGCACCCGCCACGGGCCGCGATCACCCGGCCACCTCGGCCGGATGCGGAGGAAAACGGCAGGTCACAGCGGTGACGGCGGCGCCCCGCCCACCCCGGGGTCCCGTCGGGCGCAGCCGTCCGCTCCCCGCCAGGACGCCTCCGGGCCCTCGCCGATCCCCCGCCCCGACGCCTGCGTGACTGCGCGCCGCCCCCGTCGCGACCCCTGATCGCCTCCCGCCGGCCACCCACCCGTCGCCTCGGGCGCCACTCCTCCCCCTCCTGACCCCCTCGCTCCCCCGGGTCGGACGGCCGCCCCCTCCCCCGAACGGCGGTGCGTCGCACTCGTTCGGCGCAGTCCGGATCGTGCCGGCGCCCCGGTGTTCCCAGACTCGGAGGCGGGGGTGGACTCAACCGGAGAGGCATCCTCATGTACATCGGGCTTCGCCGCATCGTCGCGGTGACCGCAGTGGTAACCGTCGGCATGGGCCTGGCGTCGTGCGGCAGCGCCAAGCAGTCGACCGGCACCACGTCCTCGGGCAGCGCGAGCGGCACCGCAGGAGGAGCGATCAAGATCGGGCTGCTGCTGCCGGAGACCAAGACGACCCGGTACGAGCAGTTCGACCGCCCGCTGATCGAGCAGAAGATCAAGGAACTCGCGCCGAACGCGCAGATCGACTACTACAACGCCAACGAGAACGCGACCACCCAGCAGACCCAGGTGGACACCGCGCTGACCAAGGGCGACCAGGTGCTGATCCTGGACGCGGTGGACTCCAAGTCGATCCAGTCCTCCGTCCAGAAGGCGCACGACGCGGGCGTGAAGGTCGTCGCGTACGACCGCCTGGCGCAGGGTCCGGTCGACGCGTACGTGTCCTTCGACAACAAGAAGGTCGGCGAGCTGCAGGGCCAGGCCCTGGTGGCGGCCGTCGGCGACAAGGCGAACGCCGGGTCGATCATCATGATCAACGGCTCGCCGACCGACCCCAACGCGGCCGACTTCAAGGCCGGCGCGCACAGCGCGATCGACGGGAAGCTCAAGATCGGCAAGGAGTACGACACGCCGAACTGGGACCCGAACAACGCCAACCAGGAGGCCGCCGCCGCGATCACCGCGATCGGCGCGCCCAACGTCGTCGGCGTCTACTCGGCCAACGACGGCATGGCCGCCGGTATCGCGACCGCACTGAAGGCGGCGAACCTCAGCGTGCCGCTGACCGGCCAGGACGCCCAGCTGGACGCGGTGCAGCGGATCCTGGTCAACACCCAGACCATGTCGATCTACAAGCCGTTCAAGCCGGAGACCGACGCGGCCGCGCGGATGGCGGTGGCCTACGCCCAGGGTTCGAGCCCGGCCCCCGACCTGGTGCCGACCACGGTGACCAACGGCAGCGGCAACAAGGTCCCGGCCGACCTGATCACCCCGGTGGTGCTGACCAAGGACAACATCAAGACCACCGTGGTCGCCGACGGCCTCTACACCGTCGCGCAGATCTGCACGCCCGACTACGCCGCCGCCTGCGCCGAGGCCGGCCTCTCGTAGCGACGCCGGGCCCCGGGCTCCGCCCCCCCGGAGCGGCCCCGGCCCGGCCCCGGTCGCGTGCGGCACCGGACCGGCACTCCCGGACCGGCAGCACCCCGAAGAAGCACCCGAAGCCGAAGACGCCCCGCCTCCCCCCGGAGGCGGGGCAAGGGAGTTGGTCACTGTGGCAGGTGAGACCGTACTGGCCCTGCGCGGGGTCTCCAAACGGTTCGGCGCCGTACAGGCGCTCACCGACATCGAGCTGGAGGTGCACACCGGCGAGGTACTGGCGCTGGTCGGGGACAACGGCGCCGGCAAGTCCACCCTGGTCAAGGCGATCGCCGGGGTCCACCAGCCGGACGAGGGCGTCATCGAGTGGCAGGGCCGCCCGGTCTCCATCCACCGCCCCCAGGACGCCCAGCACCTCGGCGTGGCCACCGTCTACCAGGACCTCGCGCTCTGCGACAACCTCGACGTCGTCGGGAACCTCTTCCTGGGCCGCGAGATCAAGCGCTTCGCCGTCCT
This sequence comes from Kitasatospora sp. NPDC022856, assembly GCF_055561235.1. Taxonomy (NCBI): domain Bacteria; kingdom Bacillati; phylum Actinomycetota; class Actinomycetes; order Kitasatosporales; family Streptomycetaceae; genus Kitasatospora; species Kitasatospora sp. NPDC022856. The sequence continues at coordinate 45,423 of NZ_JBVHHE010000034.1, forward strand.
CGACGAGGTCGAGATGGAGAAGCGCTCGCGCGAGCTGCTGGACACGCTGTCCATCCGCATCCCCAGCGTGCGGATCCCGATCGCCTCGCTCTCCGGCGGCCAGCGCCAGGTGGTCGCGATCGCCCGCGCGCTGATCGGCTCGCCCAGGGTCGTGATGCTGGACGAGCCGACCGCCGCCCTCGGCGTCGAGCAGACCGCCCAGGTCCTCGACCTCGTCGAACGCCTCCGCGAGCGGGGCCTCGGCGTGATCCTGATCAGCCACAACATGGCGGACGTGATGGCGGTCGCGGACACCGTGGCGGTCCTGCGGCTCGGCCGCAACAACGGCGTCTTCGACCGGCGCTCCACCAACCAGGAACAGATCATCTCGGCCATCACCGGGGCCACGGACAACGCGGTGACCCGCCGACAGGCCCGCGGCACGGAGGGCACCCCATGAGCGACCACATCCCGGGCGGCGACGACGGCCGCCGCCACCACCTGCCCGAGGACAGCATGCCCAAGGGCGGCGTCAACGCGCCGGTCCCCGTGGCGCCCTCGGCGACTCCGGTCGTGGACCCGCGGCTCATCGTGCGCCAGGAGGGCATCAAGGGCTACCTCGGGGAGTTCCGCCGGCGGGTGAGCAGCGGCGAACTCGGCTCGCTGCCGGTCGTCCTGGCACTGATCGTGATCTGGGCCGTCTTCGGCAGCCTGGACAGCACCTTCCTCTCCGCGCAGAACCTCTCCAACCTGTCGCAGCAGATCGTCGGCACCGGCATGATCGCCATCGGTGTGGTCTTCGTGCTGCTGCTCGGCGAGATCGACCTGTCGGTGGGCTCGGTCAGCGGCCTGTGCGCGGCGATCTTCGCCGTCCTCAATGTCACCCACGGCGTCAACCAGTGGGTGGCACTGCTCTCCGCCATCCTCGGCGGCGCGGTCGTCGGCCTGATCCAGGGCGTGTTCTTCGCCAAGGTCGGCGTGCCGGCCTTCGTCGTCACCCTCGCGGGCAACCTCGGCTGGAACGGCGCGATGCTGCAGATCCTCGGCGCCAGCGGCACCGTCAACCTCTCCGGCAAGGACATCGTCTCCCGCCTCTACAGCACCATCTACAGCCAGCAGCTCGCCGCCTACGGCGCCGCCGCGATCGGCGTCCTGCTGTTCGTCGGCGCCTCGCTGGCCGACGCGAGACGGCGCCGGGCGGCCGGCGTGCCGTACCGGCCGATGGCCGACCTGGTCCTGCGCACGGTGGCCCTGGCCGTCGTCTCGTTCCTCGCCGCGTACACCCTGAACCAGTACAAGGGGCTGCCGCTGGCCCTGCTGATCTTCCTGATCTTCATCGTGGTGCTGGACTTCGTCCTGCGCCGCACCACCTACGGACGGCAGATCTTCGCGCTCGGCGGCAACATCGAGGGCGCGCGCCGCGCCGGTATCAACATCTCGTGGATCCGGATCAGCGTCTTCATCATCTGCTCCACCATGGCGGGCATCGGCGGTCTCTTCCTGGCCGCCCAGATCCAGTCCGCCAGCCAGACCTCCGGCGGCGGCAACCTGCTGATGAACGCCATCGCGGCGGCCGTCATCGGCGGCACCAGCCTCTTCGGCGGCCGCGGCAAGACCTGGTCGGCCCTGCTCGGTGCCCTGGTGATCGGCTCGATCCAGTCCGGCATGAACATCGAGGGCCTGAGCAATGCCATCCAGTTCATGATCACCGGTGCGGTGCTGCTGGCCGCCGTGGTCGTCGACTCCCTGGCCCGCCGCACCCAGAAGGCGGCCGGCCGCGCCTGACCCTCGCCCGGGCTCCGGTACGGCGACGGGGGCCCGCTCCACCGGCGGTGGAGCGGGCCCCCGTGCCGCATGGGCGGGCGCCCGGCCGTCAGGCCTTCGGGCCGGGGTCAGCGCACCCGGCTCAGAGCATCCGGCTCAGAGCGCCGGGGCCGGGAAGGTCGGGTACTCCACGCCGGAGACGTACTGGACGACCCGGATCACCTGGCAGGAGTAGCCGAACTCGTTGTCGTACCACAGGTAGAGGATCGCGTTGTCCCCGTCCACCATGGTGGGGCCGGCGTCCACGATCGAGGCGTGGCGCGAGCCGATGAAGTCGCTGGACACCGCGTCGGGAGCGGTGACGAAGTCGATCTGGCGCTTCAGCGGCGAGGTCAGCGACACCTCCCGGAGGTAGTCGAGGACCTCCTCGCGGGTGGTCTCGCGACCGAGCCGCAGGCTGAGGATCGCGATCGAGACGTCCGGCACCGGCACCCGGATCGAGCTGCCGGTGATCTTCGCGTCGAGGTCCGGCAGCGCCTTCGCGACGGCGGAGGCGGCACCGGTCTCGGTGATCACCATGTTCAGCGGTGCCGAACGGCCGCGGCGGTCCGAGCTGTGGTAGTTGTCCAGCAGGTTCTGGTCGTTGGTGAACGAGTGGACGGTCTCCACGTGGCCGCGCAGCACGCCGTACTCGTCCGCCATCGCCTTCAGCGGCGGGACGATCGCGTTGGTGGTGCAGGAGGCGCAGGACAGGATCTGCTCGTCCGGCTTGATCATGTCATGGTTCACGCCGTGCACGATGTTCGGGACGTCGCCCTTGCCCGGCGCGGTCAGGACGACCTTCTCGATCCCGGGGCGCAGGTGCTTCGAGAGCCCCTCGCGGTCCCGCCACCGGCCGGTGTTGTCGATCAGGATCGCGTCCTTGATCCCGTACGCGGTGTAGTCCACCGTGGTCGGGTCGTCGGAGTAGATCACCGTGATCTCGTGACCATTGGCGATGATCTTGTTGTTCGCCTCGTCGACGGTGATCGTGCCGTTGAACTGGCCGTGGATCGAGTCGCGCCGCAGCAGCGAGGCGCGCTTCACCAGGTCGTCGCCCGCGCCCTTGCGGACGACGATGGCACGCAGCCGCAGGCCGTTGCCCGACCCGGCCTTCTCGATCAGCAGGCGGGCCAGCAGCCGGCCGATCCGGCCGAACCCGTACAGCACGACATCGCGCGACCCGCGACGCTCCAGCTTGTTGGCACCCGTGGCACCGGCCACCGCCTCCGCGGTGAACTCCGCCACCGACAGACCGCGGTCATCGGCCTTGTACGTCGCGGCGAGCATGCCGATGTCGATCTGGGAGGGGCCGAGGTCCAGCGCGGTGAGCGCGTGCAGGAACGGCAGCGTCTCGGTGACCGAGAGCTCCGCCCCGGCTATCTGGCGGGCGAACCGGTGAGTCTTCAGAATGCTGACCACCGACTTGTTCACCAGGGAACGGCTGTGCAGCAGAACGGTGACGTCCCGCTCACGCTGCAGCCTCCCGATGATCGGGATCATCGACTCCGCGATCTCCTCGCGGTTCATCCAGTTAGTGAACACGTCTTCGTTGACAGTCACAGGTCCATCTTTCGAGCTAGGCGAATGCCCACATGCTAGCTTTGAGCCATTTTGGCCTCTCAGCCGGACCCACCCGAACAGCACTTTCCCCGCCCGGGGTTTCGAAGGGCACACCTCGCTCGTTCGTCCGAGCCCGGTGATCCTCATGGCCATATCGAACCCTCGCACCGGAGCGGGCAACAGGCCCTCGTACGGCGGCCGGTCGTGCGCGACCTTCCGCGGAGTCCACCCGTCCCGGCCGTGGGCCGCGAGCAGCTCGCGCACCACGGCTGCCACCGACCGGCGCCCTCCTCCCCCGCTCCAGCCCGTGACGGACATCACCGGAGCCGGGCCCGCCCGCCGCCCTCCCCCGCCGCCCCGGCCCGGTGGGTCAGGCCGGGTGGGGCTCGGTGGTGAGGGTGGTGGTGAAGACGGGGGTGCCGGACTGGGTGGCTCGGATGTGGGTGCGGGGGTGGCCGTCGGGGGTGGGGGGTGCGGGGGTGGTGGTCAGGAGGCAGGGCTGGTCGAACTCGACGTAGCGCAGGAAGGTGCTGTCGAAGGCGACCGGGACGGCGGGGTGGGGCAGGGTGGCCCGGGTCGCCTGGACGGCGGCCTCCAGGAGGACCATGCCGGGGACGTGGTCGTGCGGGTGGTCGAAGAGGACGCGGTGGCCGGTGTCCGTACGGAGCTGCCAGTGGTCCGGCGCGCCCGCCGGTGAGATGACGACGTCCCGCTCGTGCAGGCGGCCGACCACGGCGGTGGGGGCCGGCGGGGGGAGCGGGAGCGCCCGGGCGAACGCCTGGGCCGCGTCGGCGTAGCGGCCGCGCAGGCGGTCGTAGAGGGCGGGCGGGTGGCTGGTGTAGTGGAGTTCGGCGGTGCCGAGGTGGCGCCCCCCGCGCCGGGCCTCGACCTGGGATACCAGGTGGGCGGAGCCGAGCCGCCGCCTGGTCACCGAGGTGTGGGTGATCAGCAGGTCGACCTCGGGCGGGCCGGAAGTGGTGAGCAGCTCGTCCGAGTTGACGGACGTTCGGATACGCTCCATGCCGAACCGGTGTCCGAGCGGGACGCCGTGGACGGCGTGGCTCAGCACGGTGAGCGCCTGGCGGGCGCTCTCGGTGAACAGCAGGGGGCTGTAGCGGCCGCCCTCGGTGTAGAAGGGGTGGTCGTGCGGCCAGTGGACGGTGACCCACTGGGTGGCGCCGGAGACGTCGCCCCAGTCGGTGACGAGCGCTTCGCCCGCCACGGACTTGCCGACCAGGGCCGGCATCTCCGGCGGGACCGTCGGCCGGGTGCGCGTGGCCGCTGTGTGCTGAACGATCGTTGGACGCGACTCCATGATGAGCCGTCTCCCCCCGGAGTCAGTGTGGCGGGGGACGGGAGCGGTGCAATCGTCCCCCCAGCCTATAAAATGAAGAATACTCTTCTTTATCAAGCAACATGAGGTGCAGTCGTATGGTGGGACGCCCAGTGAAACAGGAGCGGGCCGAGCGGACGCGGGCCGCCCTGATCCAGGCCGCCGCGAAGCTCTTCGGGGAGCAGGGCTTCTCCGGAACCAGTGTCGTGAAGATCGCCGACGAGGCCGGCCTGACCCTGGGTGCGGTGTACTTCCACTTCCGCAACAAGAGCGAGCTGGCCCGGGAGATCGTCTTCCGCCAGCCCGAGTGGGTGGTGACCCCCCGCCCCTCGGAGGGGCTGCAGCGCGTCGTCGACGTGTCCCTCACCTGGGCCTGCCAGCTGCTCGACAACCCCATCCTCCAGGCCGGGGCCCGACTGGTCTGGGAGCAGGAGCAGTTCAACTCCCCGGACGAGAACTCCCACCGCCAGTGGGCCGAGATCATCATGGACGACCTCCTGGTCGCCCAGCGCCGGCGGGAACTGCGGGCCGGCACCGACGTCCAGGCGCTCTCCCGCCTGGTGGTCTACGCGTGTACGGGGGCCCAGATGCACTCGTTCATCGAGACCCGGCGCGCCGATCTCCCGGAGCGCGTCGTGGAGTTCTGGCAGCTGCTGCTGCCGGCCGTGGCAACCCCCGCCACCGCGAAGCGAATCGAGCTCTCGGAGTGCCGCGGCCGGCCCGAGTAGCGCCGACGTCCGGGGACCGCCCCGTGCCGGTCCGCTCCCCGGACGGTCGACCGTCCCGACTGGTGCCGCCCCCCGCGGGCCCGGGACAATGATCGACATCCGAGTTCGACGACACCGAGACCGGCTCGCGGGCCGGTCGGCGCCGCGGGCAGGGGGGCGAAGCACATGGAGCACCGTCAGGGGCTGTTGCAGGGCAGGACCGTCATGATCACCGGGGCGTCCAGCGGGATAGGCGCGGCCGCCGCCCGGCTGTTCGCCGCCGAGGGCGCGGCCGTGGTGCTGACGGCCCGGCGCAAGGAACTGCTCGACCGGCTCGCCGAGGAGATCCGCTCCGCGGGCGGCCGGGCCGAGGTGGCCCCGGGGGACGTGACGGCGACGGCCGACGTCGAACGGGTCGTCGCCACCGCCGTGGCGGCCTTCGGCGGCCTGGACGGCGCCTTCAACAACGCCGGCTGGGGGGCGATCGGCTCACCGCTGCACGAGACGGACGACGCGGTCTACGACCGGATCATGGACGTCAACGTACGCGGTGTGTGGAACTGCCTCAAGCACCAGGTGCCGGTGATGCTCGGCCAGGAGTCGGGCGGCTCGATCGTCAACACCGCCAGCATCGCGAGCCTGTTCGCCACCGGAGCGGTCTCCCCCTACGTCGCGGCCAAGCACGCCGTGCTCGGCCTGAGCCGGGCCGCGGCGGCCGAGTACGGGGCGCGCGGGATCCGGGTCAACGCGCTGGTCGTCGGGACCACCCGCACCGAGCTGATCGAGGACGCCATGCGCCAGGTCCCGCAGTTGGAGCAGGTCGCGGTGGGCAGATCCATCCAGCCCCGGCTCGCCGAACCCGTCGAGGTGGCGCGCGCGGCGGCCTGGCTGCTGAGCGACCAGGCCTCGTTCGTCACCGGTGGTGCCGTCCCCGTCGACGGCGGCTGCAGCGCCGTCTGACGGGGCCGGCGGAGCCGGGGGTCGGGCCCGGCGGGGTGACTCTCGCCGGTGGGCTCAAGTCAGGCACCGCTCGCCGCAACTGAGGAGGTCCCAGATGCGGCTGATGTGCTCCACGGACTGCCCGTCCAGGGGTTCCTTCCGGCAGGCCCGCTGCCGGATGCAGGACTCCGCTCCGGTGACCAGGTACCCGGCCAGGGTGGCGAGGGTGCTCCGGTCCCCGTACGGGCCCAACTCGGCGTCGTGCGTCGCCTGCAGGCGCTCGTGGATCACCGGCGCCCAGGTCGTCGACCAGTCCGGCTCCCCGGGTTGCTCCCGGGCGAGCCGGGCCGCGGCGCGCACCACGGCCTCCCGCTCCAGCAGATCGGCCAGCGCCAGGGTCAGCGAGATGACCGACTGGACCGGGGGTTCGCTCCGCGCCGTCACCTGGCCCACGACGGCCTGGGTCACGGCGTGGCCCTGCGTCCTGACCACCGCGGCCATCTCCTCCTTGCTCTGGAAGTGGAACGTCAGGGCTCCGGTGGTGATTCCGGCCGACCTGGCGATCCGCGCCAGGGACGCCCCCGCGTATCCGTCGCGGTCGAACTCGCCAGCGGCCGCGCTGACCAGGTTCTGTCGCGTCCGGGCCGCCCTCTCTTGCATCATCATGCTCCTGTCAGATGTGGCGTTCATACACCCGCACCATAGGCGTAAAAAAAGAATGCCACTATTTTTGTAGCGGGGCCGCCTCCCCGTGGTGCATCCTGTGTAGAACTGGTGTACAGGGGGGACTTTATGACTCTGGCGACAACCTCTCGAACCGAACTACCAGGTCAGCCCCGGGCCGTGGTGTCGATCCCGTACCGACGGACCGAGAAGGCCTCCGAGCCGCAGGCGATCCGGGTGCTCGTGGTCGCCGGCGACCACGACGCCGCCGAAGGAAGGGCTCATGACCTCCGACGACAGGGGTACTGCACGAGACTTGCCGGAACCGGCGCGGAAGTGCTGAGAACACATGAGCACTCGGACATGATCCTGCTCGACCTCGATCTTCCCGACATCGACGGCCTGGAAGTCTGCCGTTCGATACGAGCGAGTGGAGACAAGCCCATTATCACTCTCACCGGCCGCGACACCGAACTCGACCGGGTGCTCGCCCTGCAGGCCGGCGCGGACGACTGCGTCGTCCGCTCGTGCGGCCCCAGGGAGATGACGGCCCGTATCGAAGCCGTGCTCCGCCGCGCCCGCCCCAGACCGGCCCCGGTCCGGATATTATCCATCGGCCCGCTCCACGTCGACGAAAGGACCCGTGAAGTCCGCCTGCACGGCGAGCGGGTGAGCCTCACCGCCAAGGAGTTCGAGCTGCTGCACATCCTGGCCTCGAACCAGGGCCACGTCATGTCACGCAAGGATCTGATGGCCCGGGTCTGGGACACCGACTGGGTGGACTCCAGCCGGACCATCGACACGCATGTGCGCAACCTTCGCGCGAAGCTCGGCGCCAGCACCTGGGTCATCACCGTCCGCGGGATCGGCTACCGCATCGGCCACGGCTGACGGCCGGCCACGGGCCCGCCCCGGAAGGACCGCACCGACAGGACGGCACCCGCCCGGAGCGCCCCGCGCGAACGGCGCCCCGGCGCGCACGACACCCTCCTCGAACGACCCCGCGCAGCGCGGGAACGAACCGACCTCGCACGGACAGCAGCCCACGGGCCCACCCCCGAGGCGCGCCGCCGGCCGGCCGACTGATCGTCATCTACCGTTTCCCCGGCGGTTGACAGGCCGACGACCGGCGCGCGGAGCCCCGGCGAAGAGCGAACCCGGGCGCACCGACCGAGCGGTTCGGCAGATGGCAGTGGCTCCCGCCCGAGGGCGGGAGCCACTGCCATCTGCCGGGAGAATCAGACCGCTTCCGCGCGCTTCGCCGGGAAGGCGTGCGTACGGGCGGCGAACACGAGGGCGATCAGCGGGATCACCAGCACCAGCACGGTCCACGGGAACGAGCCCGGGCCGGCCGCCGAGAGCAGCACCCCGCCGGCCACGCCGCCACCGGCCATGAACGAGTTCCAGACCGTGACCAGCAGGGCCTGGCCGCGGCTGCCGCCCGTGTTGGTGACGGCGGTCTGCAGCAGGGTGGCCAGGCCGCCCCAGCCGAGGCCCCACAGCACCATCGCCCCGTAGACGGCCACCGGGCTGCCCGGCGTCAGCGCGAGGAAGACCGCCGCCACGGTGAACAGGACGCAGCTGGCGATGGTCAGTTCGCGCAGGTAGCGGTCGATCAGCGTGCCGGTGATCCAGATGCTCAGCATCGAGGCGAGGCCGAAGACCAGGAGGACGGTGTCGCGGTTGTCCCCCAGTTTGTTCTCGTCGAGGAACGAGGCGATGTACGTGTAGAAGGTGTTGTGGGCGAGCACGTACGCGGCCACCACGACCAGGATGATCGACACCCCGGGCAGGCGCAGGGCCTGGAGGATCGGCTCGCGGTGCTCGGCCTTCTGCCCCGGGTGGTCGGGCACGGACGCGATGATCCAGAGCAGCAGCAGCACGGTGACGGCGGTGATCAGACCGAAGGTCAGGCGCCAGCCGAAGACCTTGCCGAGGAAGGTGCCGGCCGGGATGCCCAGCGACAGGGCGAGCGGGATGCCGATCATGGTGATCGCGATGGCCCGGCCGACCAGGTGCGGCGGCGCCAGCCGGCGCGCGTACACCACGAGTTCACCCCAGACGGCGGCCGCGGCCACACCGGCGACGAGACGGAACCCCATGGTCAGGACGTAGCTCGACGAGATGGCGGTGACCGTGTTGGCGAGGATGAAGGCCACCACCGCCACCAGGACCAGCTGCTTGCGGCGCCAGCCGGCCGTGGCGGCGGCGAGCGGGATGGCCGAGACGCCGGTGGCGATCGCGTAGATCGTCAGCGCCTGCCCCGCCGCGGACTCGCTGACCGAGAGGTCGCGCGCCATCTCGGGCAGCACGCCGGCGGGCAGCGCCTCGGTCAGCACCATCACGAAGGCGGCCGTGGCCAGGGCCAGCAGGGGGGACATCGGGAGCTTCCGGCTCTCCTCCGCGGAGGGTGTGTCCGGAGGGGAGCTTGCCGACAGCCCGGTCTGGGAGGTTGCCATGCTTGATACCTCGAACTCTCATACGAATGCGGATTCAGGACGCTGCTGCGGTACGGGGTGAGCCGACTGCGGGCGGAGAGCGGTTCGTCGCGTGCCGGTTCGTCGCACGCCAAAGCCCCCCGGCCCCCACGCAGCGCGCTGCCAGCCGCAACAACCGCCGACCGCCCGGTCATCCCGTTTCCCGCAGAGATGATGGACTTATTTATGTTCCGGCGGAAGTAGCGGGCGCGGCGAGCCCGGTGGACGGCACTCGGCTTGGCGTTGAGAAGAGTTGACGGACCATCAAACGTGCAGCTCGCGGGCCCGGTACGTCTCTCCGGGCAGTCGGCCGCGGGGGTGGCCGCGGGGCCTCCGATGCGGCGGCGAGACCGTCTCACATGGTGGACGCTCCGCAGGAACCCGCCTGCCCGGCGGGGCGGACAACCCCACCGGGCAGGCGGATCGGGCCGGAAGGGCGGGAACCGGCCAACGGCGGTGAGCCCCGAACGACTAGGCCGGGTAGTTGGACTGAGTGAACGTCACCTCGTTGTCCAGCACCACGCCGTGGCTCTTGAAGTCGATGGTGATGCGGTCGCCGTGGACGATCCGGAAACCGTCGTGGAAGCTCGCCTTGTCGGCGCCGAGCAGGACGTAGTTGACCAGACCCGGGCGGCGCAGCGCCGGGTACTCGAACAGGTTGTCCACCATGTCCTGGATCTTGAAGTACAGGGCGTCCTCGCCGCAGTCGAACGGGCCCTCCCAGGCGGGGACGCCGTCCCGCTCGATGACGACCCGGCCGGTCACCGAGGCCGGCGGCTCCCCGAGGAACAGCCACGGGGTGATCGAGGTGTCGCACAGCTTGCAGTACGGGTTCCAGCCCGGGTTCTGGATGTGCAGGCCGATGTCGCACAGGTCGTTGCCGAAGGTGTAGCCGACGTACCGCGGGTTGCCCGCGTCGTCGTTGACGTAGACGAGGGCCAGCTCCGGCTCCTCGATCAGCGCCACCGACTTCTCCGGGACGACCAGGGTCTCGCCGGGCAGCCGCAGCCAGGAACCGAAGCCCTTGAAGAACCAGTTCGGCGCGACGAACTCCTCGTCCTCGCCCGGCTCGCCCTCGAACTTCGACTTGTGGGTCCGCATGAAACCGCTCAACAGGGCGTTCCCGCTGGCCTCGGGCAGCAGCGGCGGCAGGTACTTCACCTGCTCCTCGCCGCCCTCGACGGTGATCGGGGTGACCTCGGCCTTGATCGCGGCGACGACGTCCTCGGCGGTCTCGGCGGCGATGAACTCGGCCTGCAGCCGGCCGTCGTTCACCCGGTACAGCGTCAGAGCCTGCCCGGGTACGGGCTTCTCGAAGCCCACGTACCGCTCACCCTGGTATTCGCATTCGAAAAGTACGGACATCTCGGTGGTCCTCCTAGGCTCGTTGGTGCGGTCGGCCCGGCAGGAGCCGGGTGGTGGACGGGGCGGTGAGGTCCGTCAGGACCTCGTCGACCCGGTCGATGGCGGCCCGGATCCACGGCAGCCCGAGCGGGTCGGCGGCCTCCAGGGCGGCGTGCTGCCGCTCCGCCGTCTCGCCGTAGAACCGGCTGGTGGCCGCGCGCAGCCGCAGTGGCTCGGCGGCCTCCCCGAAGGCCTCGGCGCCCAGCACGCCGACGCCGTAGCGGTCGGTGAGCAGCCGGGCCAGCTCCGTCCCGGTGCGCACCCCGTGGACGGAGCGGAGCCGCTCGCGCAGCGGCTCGAAGTCCGGGTACAGGTAGCAGGTGGCGCGGACCGGCGCCAGCAGCGCTCCGGCGGCGGTGAACCGCTCGGCCGTCGCCGCGGCGACGATCCCGTGCAGCCGGCGCGAGGCCGCCACGTGCGCCACGATCTCCGGCGGCTCGCCGAGGGCGTACGCGGCCGCCACCTGGACGGGGGCGGGCGGGCTGGACCAGATCTGGCTGGCGATGGCGATCAGCCGGGCGTGGAGCCGGCGCCCGGCGGCGCCTTCGGGAAGCAGGGCGACGCCCGTCCGCCAGCCGCCCACCGCCAGGTTCTTGGTCAGCCCGGTGGTGACCACGGTGCGCTCGGGTGCGAACGCGGCCGGGGAGACCGCCGGGGTGGCCGGGTCGAAGACCAGGTCGCAGTAGATCTCGTCGGAGATGATGACGAGGTCCAGCTCCCGGGCCGCCTCGCCCAGCCGCCGGACGGTGTCGGGCGTGGCGACGGCGCCGGTGGGGTTGTCCGGCAGGGTGACGACGACGGAGCGCGGGTCGTGCCCGGCGGCGCGGGCCGCCAGGACCGTCTCGCGCAGCAGGTCCGGGTCCGGTACGCCGCCCTCCCCCGCCGGAACGGGGACCCTGAGGACGCGGGCGCCGACGAGCTCGGCCTGGGCGGCGTAGCTGACCCAGCTGGGCCGGGGGATCACCACGTCGCCGCCGACCGCCATGATCAGGGCGAACAGCAGGGCCTTGCTGCCCGGTCCGGCGACGACCAGCTCCGGGTCGGCGGCCAGACCGCGCCGCTGCCAGTAGCCGGCCGCCGCCGACCGCAGCTCCGGGCTGCCGGCCACCGGGCCGTAGGTGGACCGGTCGGCGGCGGCCGCCAGCCGGGCCCTCAGCTCGGGGTGGACCGGCAGGCCGATCTCGCCGCTGGCCATGATCAGGACCTGTTCGCCGGCGGCGCGTCTGCGGGCGAGGGCCTCGTCGGCGGCCAACGTCGCCGACAGGGTCACCTTCGCGGGCTCGGGCATGGGTGTGCTCCAGGGATCGGAGGGGGCTGGTGGTCGGCGGGGCGGGACCGGGGCGATCCGGCGTGGGTCACTGCCCGCCGTAGCGGCGGCGCAGCTCGGCCTTGCGGACCTTGCCGGTGAGCGTCTTCGGCAGGGCGTCGACGACCACCACGCGCTCCGGGAAGAAGCGCGGGTCCTGGCCGGCCTCGCGCAGCACGGCGTGGATCTCCTCCAGCCCCGGCTGCGCGCCGGCGGTGACGACCACCGCGAGGATCGGGTCGTCGCTGCGCCCGGTGGTCCCGACCAGCGCGGTCTCGGTCACCTCGGGGTGCCGGGAGATGATCGCTTCGAGTTCCGTCATCGGGACGACGGTGTCGTCGCGGATCAGGGCGTCCTTGGCCCGGCCGAGGATGCGGATGCCGCCGCGGCCGTCGTCGCGCGCGTAGTCCCCGGTGTCGAACCAGCCCTCGGCGTTGAACTCGGCGGCGAACACGTCCTCGCGCTTGTAGTACCCGAGGGCCTGCGCCGCGCCGCGCACCCGCAGCCGGCCGACCGGGGCGCGCTTGCCCGGGTCGTCGCGGTCGTCGACGCGCAGCTCCATGGAGTCGATCGGCCCGCCGTTGCTGCTGGCCGCCCAGTCCGGGTTGTAGTCGAGCCGGGTGATGGTGACCGGCCCGAACTCGGACATCCCCCACACCGAGTAGGTCCGGGCCCCGAGGGTCTCGCGCACCTCGTCCACCAGCTCCTGGAGCACCGGCGCGGAGCCGGTGACGGCGTGGCGCAGGGTGGAGACGTCGCGCGGGTCCTCCCGCTGGGACCTGGCGATGTCGGCCAGGGTGGACGGCGGACCGTAGACCAGCGTGGCGCCGTAGCGCTCGACCAGGTCGAGCAGGGCGGAGTTGCGCCGGACGTCCTGGAAGGCGACGGTGGCGCCGAGCATGACGCCGGTCAGGATGCCCTGGCCGAAGCCGGAGTAGTGGACGAGCGGGGTGGTGACGGCCGCGACCAGGCTGTCGTCGAGCAGGAAGGTGTCGGCGTAGCCCCGGACGGCCGCGTAGATGGTGTTCTGGCTGTGCAGCACGCCCTTGGACACCCCGGTGGTGCCCGAGGTGAAGAGCACCACGAACGGCTCGTCGGGCGTGAGTTCGCGCCCGTCCAGCTCGCCCGCGCGCTGCTCCTCCCACGGGACGCCGACGAAGTGCTCGTCGAAGGAGAGCGTCCCGGCGTCCCGGCCGCCGACCACCACCACGTGCTCCAGCGGAAGTTCGGCCTTCAGCGCGGTGAGGTGGGCGGCCAGCGGGTAGCCGTTCCACTCCGGGACGGTGATGCAGACCCGGGCGCCGGTGAGCTCCAGGCGGTGCCGCAGCTCCTCCTCCTGGCAGACCGGGTCGATCGGGCAGATGACCGCGCCGACCCGGATGCAGGCGAACAGCAGCGGCACCGTCTCCCACCGGTTGGGGAGCTGGACGGCGACGAAATCGCCGCGCTCGACGCCGAGTTCCACCAGCGCCAGGGCGAAGCGGTCGGTCAGCACCGCCAGTTCGGAGTAGTCCAGGGTGTCCGTGCGCGCCTCGCCGATCCGGCGGGCCGCGACGGCGAGCTTGCGCGGCCGCAGCCGGGCCTGGCGGCGCAGGTCGTCGAGGAAGGTCTCCTCGCGCCACCAGCCGCGCCGCAGGTACTCGGCCGCGCTGCCCCGGGGCGGGGCCTGGTCCGGGCCGACGGACGGGCCGGCGGTCATCCGCGCTCCTTGCGGCGGGCGGCGAGCAGCTCGGGCAGCGGGTCGCCGGCGCGGGCGGCGGCGATCTCCAGCAGGTCGCGGGTGTTCTGCCGCACCCGGTCGCCGACCCAGTCGAAGACCCAGGCCTTGCGGGCCTCCGCCTCCAGGTGGAACGGCACGACCCGGGTGACGGCGAGGGCCGCCGAGCCGGCGCCCCCGATGTTGGCGATCACGCCGGGGACGACGGTGGCGCCCGCGGCCAGCACCTTAGCCTTGCCCTCGGCGCTGGAGGCGAGGTTGCCGCCCTCCACCACCAGGCGCGAGCGCAGCCGGTGCGCGTTGTCGGCGTTGATCGCGTGCTTCTGCGCCGCCAGGATCAGCAGGTCGGCGTCGACGTCGAGCCAGGCGTCCGGCTCGCCGGACTGGGTGACGCCCTGCGGCAGGCGGGAGCGGTCGATCCGGCCGAATTCGTCGGTGATGGCGACCAGGTCGGCCACCGGCAGCCGGTCCGCGCTGATGGTGCCCTGGACGTCGGCGACGCCCACCACGGTGTGGCCGCGGTCCTCCAGGAACCGGGCGACGGCACGGCCCACCGCACCGAAGCCCTGCACCACGACCCGGGCCGACCCGGTACGGCCACTGGCCTCCAGCGCGGTGACCGCGGCCACCCCCACACCGTGCCCGGTGCAGTCGATCAGCGGCTCGTAGTAGGTGCGCCAGTCGATCGGCATGTCCGGGGCACCCAGCCGGAAGCGCGGGTCGTAACCGGCCTCCGCGAAGAACACCGCCCGGTCCGCGGGGGTGACGCCCATGTCGATGCCGAGGTGGATGCCGCCGTGCAGCAGCGGCTTCACCGTCCGGCCGAAGGTCCGGAAGGTCTCCTCGCGGTCGGTGCCGTCGGAGACGATGCCGGCCTTGGCGCCGCCGATGCGCAGCCCGGCGAGGGTGAACTTGTCGGTCATGTCGCGGGCCAGGCCCGCCACTTCCTCCTCGGTGACCCCGGTGGTCATCCGGGTGCCGCCCATGGCCAGGCCGTCGACGAGGGAGTCGACGACCACCCAGCCCTTGATCGCACCACCGCTGCCGTTGAGGTGAACGGCGAATGCCGGCGCCTGGGTCTCTTCCACAGTCATGTGCGCATTCCTTCGGTACCTAGATGGGTTCATGGTGTGACGGTCCGTCAGCCAGGCGCGCCGGCCATCGCGGACGGCTCGGCCGTACGCGCCTGCTGACTGATCGTCACTGGTAGAGCCGTGCGAAGCCTCGCAGAATCTCCAGACCGTCGGCGCGGAACTCCAGATGTGCCTGGGCCCCGTGGATCCGCCCGTCCTCGGAGCGGATGAACTCCACCGGGGCGTGCTCCGAGCGGCCGATCGAGCGGAAGCCCTCGGGCGCCTCCTGGAGGTAGAGGGTGTGCCGGTGGAACACCGTCACGGTCGGCTTCACATGGGTGAAGAGCGGCTCCTCCTTGTCGACCTGCACCTCGTAGCCGCCCACCCGCTGCGGCCCCTCGGCGAGCCGGCCGCCGGCCGCGACGGCGATGATCTGCATGCCGCCGCAGATCCCGAAGACCGGGACGTCGGCATGGGTCACGAGGTCGATCAGCGGCCGGTAGAAGTCGCTGTCATAGGCCCGCACCTTGGTACCGCTCAGCACGATCGCCTGGTAGCGGCCACCGAGGTCGGCGGGCACCTCCTCGGCTCGGACGACGTCCGTCTCCGAACCCAGCTCCTCGAAGCGGCCGCGGAGCTGCTTCAGCGACAGCGTTCCGTTGTTGACGACTAGCACACGGGATTTCGCCACGTACCCTGCTCCTCACGCTCGTGTGATGACGGTTCCGGTGCGCTCGGCGATCAGGTCCGTCACGGGTGCGCTGCCGATGACGACACGGTCCACTCCCCGGTCCAGGGCCTCCCCCGCGGCGCGCAGCTTCTTGCGCATGCCGCCGGTGGCGCCCTTGTCCCGGAACCGGGCCGCGGCCTCCGCCGTGATCCGGCGCACCGGCTGATCGTCGATCAGCAGGTGCGCGACATCGGTGACCAGGACCAGCTGTTCGGCCCCGATGCCGCCGGCGACGGCGGCAGCGGCCCGGTCGCCGTCGGTGTTCACCTCCCGGCCCGCCGCGTCCCGCGCGAGCGGGGTGACGAGGTAGGCGTGGCCGGCCTTGAGGTTCTTCAGCACCGCCGGGTCCACCCCGGTGATCGGGCCGACGAGGTTCTCCAGCTCGACGAGCTGCTTCTCCTTCCACCACCAGCGCTCACCCTCCCCGGCGGTCACCAGGCCGTCGCTGCCGAGCACCCGCTCGGCGGTGATGCCGCGCTGCTCCAGGCGTCGCAGGACGTCCTCGGCGAGCTCGGCACTGACGGTCTTGATGTCCTCGATGACCTCGGGCGTCGTCCACCGGCTCTGGTTGCCGTACCGGTCGCGCAGGATCGCCGAGGGCTCGTGGTAGCGGGGGCTGAGGTTCTTCAGCGGCTTGGACCAGCCGTGCACGAGGACCAGCGGGCGGTCCCGGCCGAACCGGGCCAGGTCGTCCCACCAGGTGCCGGCGAGGTCGTCGACCGTGCTGCCGCCGAGCTTGACGACGGTCGGGGTGTCGGTGGCTGCCGTCCCGGTCATGCCGGCATCACCGGCTGCTGGGTCAGCCCGGTCTCCTCGGGCAGGCCGAAGCGGAGGTTGAGGGCCTGGATCGCCTGGCCCGCCGCGCCCTTGACCATGTTGTCCAGCGCCGCCAGGACGACGATCCGCCCGGCCTCCTCGTCGTGCAGGACCGACACGTCGCAGAAGTTCGAACCCAGCACGGCCTGCGGGTCCGGCACCGGGATCAGCGTCTCGTTGTGCCGGCGGACCCGCACGAACGGGCGCTGCTTGTAGAAGCGCAGGTACGCGCGGTGCAGGCTGCGCGCGTCCACCTCGTCGTCGGTGAAGACGTAGGTGCTGGCCATCAGGCCGCGCACGTGCGACACCCCGTACGCCGACATGCTGAGCGAGTCGATCCCGCCCGGCTTGCTGCGCTCCAGGAAGTCCTTGACCTCCGCCGCGTGCCGGTGCCCCGCCGGTGCGTACGGCGCGATGGCGCCGTTGCGCAGCGGGTGCAGGTCGGCCGTCCGCAGGGACAGGCCGCCGCCGCTGGAGCCGGTCTTGCCGTCCACCACCACGGTCCTCAGGTTGAGGCCGAGGCCGATCACCAGCGGGGCGAGCCCGAGGGTGATCGCGGTGGCGAAGCAGCCCGGCAGCGAGATCAGCGCGGCGCCGGGCAGCTGGTCGCCGACCAGCTCCGGGACGCCGTAGACGAACCGGTCCGCCAGGCCGTCGGCACGGTGCACGTCCGGGTACCACCGGTCGTGCAGCGCCGGCGTCTGGATCCGGAAGGCGCCGCTGAGGTCGATGACACAGGGCACCTCGTCGGCCAGCCGCGCCGCCAGCTCCGCCGAGGCGGTCGCGGGTGTGGCGAGCAGCACGACGTCGCACCGGCCGCTGAGGTCCGTGCCGACCGGTTCGATGGTCAGCCCGAGGTCCAGCCGCAGGCCCGGGTGGAGCTCGGCCGGGCGGCGCCCCGCGCTGGCGTTGCCGCCGAGGAAGGTCAGCTCCAGCTCGGGGTGCTGGGTGATCAGCCTGATCAGTTCACCGCCGGCGAGCCCGGAGGCCCCGATGATGCCGACCCGGATCATCCGATCTCCTCCCGTACGTAGCGGCCGATGGCCGCGGCGATGTCCACCCCGGTGGCCGAGGCGACCGCCCGGAAGGCCGGTGCGTGGTTGACCTCGTTGACCACGTAGCCGTCGGGCGTCGCGAAGAGGTCGATGCCGAAGATGCCCTCGCCGAGGACGTCCAGCACCCCGTCGACGATCTTCTGCACCTCGGGGTCGAGGTCGACGGCGCGGTTGCGGTTGCCCAGCGCCGCGTTGCTGCGCCAGTCCGTCCCCGCGCTGTGGAACTCGGCGATGGCGACCAGCTCGCGGCCGACCACGAAGCAGCGCAATGAGGATCCGCCGGCCAGGTAGGGCTCGATCAGCGAGGCCTGCTCGAAGCCGTGCCCGAGGTCCTCGACGTAGTCGTAGACCGAGTGCGCGGAGTCCGCGTCCCGCAGCAGGGTGACCCGCTTGCCCATGCCGCCGAAGACCGGCTTCAGCACGACCGGCGGCGGCAGTTCGGCCAGGGCCTTCTCGAAGTCCCGGCGGGACAGCACGAGCCGGAAGTCGGGCACCGGCACGCCGGCGGCACGCAGCTGGGCGCGCAGCGTCAGCTTGTTCTCGCAGGCCTGGATGGCCGAGACGGTGTTCAGGGTGGGGATCCGGGCCGCCTCCGCGACGGTGGCGATCAGACCGCCCCGCGTGTAGCTGCGGCTGCGGACGAGCACGGCGGCGTAGCCCCCGAGCGAGGCCGACTCCTGGTCACCCAGGGCGAGGGACTCGTCGTTGACCCACTCGACGCTCAGGCCCAGGCCCGCGGCCGCGTCGATCAGCCGGCGCTCTTCCCAGCCGACCCGGTCGGCGACGATGGCGACAGTTCGCTCCATGGGTTTACTGACCCCAATCGCGAAGCTGCACCTCGACCATCTGGAGGCTGAGCCGGCCCTCCACGACGTCCTCCACCCGGAGCGTCAGCATGCACTCGGGGCAGGCGATGGTCTCGCCCTGCACCATCGGCGGGGTGGTCAGATCGGTCTCGCATTCGGGGCACAGACCGGTCAACGTGCCAGCAGACATTGTCATCTCCGTAGTCGTTCTCTGGTGGATGTGGATCCGGTGGTGGTGGAAAGCCGGACCGGGGTGGGACCGGTCAGACGGACTGGAACTCGACGGCCGCCTTGCGGATCGCGTCGCGGTCCAGCAGGTCGCGATCGTCGCGCTCCTGACGGACGGTCAGCCAGGAGGTGAAGGCGGCGACGTCGACCGACTCGGCCAGCTCGTCGAGCGCCCAGGTGACCAGCGGTGTGGTCAGCCGGGTGCGCACCCGCAGCTCGCGGGAGTTCCCGACGATCTCCGGGGCCAGCGTCTCGTAGGCCTCGGGGTGGGTCAGCTGGCCGGGCAGCTCGTAGGCGAAGGCGTGCGGGGCCGTGGGGCCGGACTGGAAGGCGTCGCCGAGCCGGGCGCCGCGCAGCGCGGCGTTGGTGAGCTCGGTGAGGTGGCTCAGGTCGAAGCGGGTGTCGCCGTAGACCACCCGCAGCGAGGTGAGCAGCTCGGCCAGCGGGGCGTTGCCGCCGCGCTCCCCGATGCCGCCGGCCGTCGCGGAGATCCACTTCGCCCCGGCGCGGTAGGCGGCCAGCGAGTTGGCGACCGCCATACCCAGCATGTTGTGCGAGTGGATCTCGATCTCGGAGCCGTCGATCTCGGTGATGCTGCGGATCTGACGCTCCATCTGCCACGGCGACAGGTAGGCGACGGTCTCCGCCAGCCGGAACCGGTCGGCGCCGGCCGCGAAGCCCGCCTCGACGTAGGGGACGAGCCGCTCCCTGGGCGTGCGGGCACCGTCCTCACCGCTGAAGGTGACGTGGAAGCCGCGCTCCTTGGCCGCGACGATCGCCGCCCGGGCCACCGCGATCAGGTACTTGGTGCTGGAGGAGCTCAGCTTGAGGGCCGCGTGCTGCTCCGAGGTCGGGATCGAGAACATCACGGACCGCACGCCGAGCCGCTTGGCCTCGTCCAGCGCCGTGACCACCTGCTGGCGGTCCCGCACCACGACCAGGCTCAGCGAGCGCTCCGGGCCCACCGACTCGTGGGTGGCGAGGATGAGGTCGGCGTCCTTGGTCGACGGGCCGGAGATCATCCCGACCTCGACCAGCTCGACGCCGGTGCGGACCAGGAGGTCGGCGATGTGGGCGGCGTCCTTGGGGCCGAACTCGACGCCGGCCATGTGCGCGGAGTCCCGCAAGGTCGCGTCGGACAGGTGGGGCAGCCCCTGCGGGGGCACGTCTTCCTTCAGGTGCTCTGCTGGTGCCATGTGCGTTCCCTCCTTTTCCGGAGCCGGGTTCCCATTCGCGCTGACCTCGGCTCCGGCCTGAATTCTCGCGGTGCGGCATGTACGAATGGAGCAGGGCCGAAAGAGCGACGATGCGCAGTGCGCTCGACGAATATGGTGGTCGATCGCGCTGTGAAGGGACAACACTGCCAATGTCAGGAGCTTGTCAAGGACTGTGATGGAACGTCATGGACGGTGAGCTGTGCGGACTTCTCGTCGGCATGCCGACAATTTCCTGGACAGCCTCCGAAGGCACCTGTATCGCTGAATAGGCGCGCGAAATCCGCGCCGAGCGGCGGGAGGCCGGCGGCATTGCCCCGCGAGTCGTTCGAGCGCCCCCGACGGTGTGCCGTCCTGTACCGCCGCACCCCCCTCCACCCGAGAACGGAGCCATGGACACGTGAGAACGGACCGGTCGAACCGTGCGCACGCACCCCGCAGTGCCGGGGGAAGCGACCACTTACCGAACTGAGCACCGCCCGTAGAAAGGAGAGAACTTCCGATGGTTGTTCCACTGGAACTCAAGCCCGCCCCCCAGGGGTCCGGCGATCCGTCGTCGGCCGCCGCGGCCCGCGAGCTGGCCGAGCGCGTCGCGCGGCCGACCGCGGCCGAGCGGGACCGCGACCACCGCTGGGACCCTGCCCTCTTCGCCGAACTGGCCGGCGCCCGGCCCGGCCCCGGCCTCGCCGGACCGCTGGTCCCGCGCGCCCTCGGCGGCGGCGGCCTCAGCGCCACCCAGACCTGTGCCCTCCTCGAAGGCCTCGGCGAAGGCGCCCGCGACCCGGGCCTCGCCCTCGCCGTCGGCGTCCACGCGGTGCTCGCCACCGTGCCACTGCGCGCCTTCGGCAGCCCCCGCCAGCGCGAGCGCTACCTGCCCCTGATGGCATCCGGTGACTGGATCGGCGCGGTGTCCCTGCGGCAGACCCAGGGCGCCGCCCTCGCCCCGACCGTCACCGCCCGCCCCGGCACCCCGGGGCTCGGCGGCTGGGTGCTCACGGGCGAGCTGGACCTCGTCGCCGGCGGCCCGGTGGCCCACCACTTCCTGGTCGTCGCCACGCACGACGGCGGCGGCCGGACGGCCTTCGTCCTGGACCGCTCCACCCCCGGACTGCTGATCACCGAGTCGGCGCCGGCCGCCATGCGCACCTGCGCCTGGGGACGCCTCGTGCTGGACGGCTGCCACGTCCCGGACGACGCGGTGCTGGGCAGCGTCGGCGGCGCCGGGACCGAGGTGGAGCCGCTGCTGGCCTCGCTCGACTGGGTCTTCTCCAGCGCGCCCTGGCTCGGCGTCATGCGGGCCCTGGTCCGGGACGCCGTCGACGGCGTCGGCGAGCGCCGGGTCTTCGGCCGGCCCCTCGTGCACGCCCAGTCCGCCCGGTTCACCCTGGCCGACCTCGCCACCCGGTGCGAGCTGGCCTCCGGACTGCTCTACCGGGCCGCCGGACAGTTCGACTCCGGCGGCCGGCCCACCCGCCAGGACGCCGCCACCGCGCGGCTCTTCGTGGCCGCCGCCGCGCGGACGGTCGCCGAGGGGGCCGCGCGCCTGTCCGGCCCGCTCGCGCTGACCAGCGACCACCTGATCGCGCGGGCCCACCGCGACGCCCTGTTCTTCGCCGAGACCGGGGGCGGCACCGAGGTGCTGCGCCCGGTGATCGCCGCGTCCCTGCTCGGGCTCGGCTGACGTGAGGACCGATACCGACATGACCGACACACCACACGGCACCGTCCTCAGCTTCCCGGGCACCGCCTCCCGGGCCGCCGAGACCGACGCGGCGGGCCGGATGCCTTCGCCGAACTGGACGGAGATCATCGACAGCGGCTACCTGCGGCTGTTCCACCCGGAGTCCTCGGGCGGCAGCGGCGCCGACGGCCTCACCCAGCTGGCGGCCATGGAGGCGCTCGCCCGCGCCTGCCCGGGCAGTTACTGGACCGCCACCGTGTCCGGCCTGCTGTGCGGCAAGCTGATCTCCCGCTACAGCCGGCCCAGCGAGTACGACCGGCTGCTGAGGCCGCTGATCTCCGGCGAGAAGCTGGCCTGCTTCGCCATCGTGGAACCGCCCGCGGGCAGCGACGCCGGGACCTACACCACCACGGTCCGGCCGGCCGGAGCCCCCGGCGAGGGGTTCGTCATCAACGGCGAGAAGGCCAAGATCACCAATGCGCCGGACGCGGACGTGGCCGTCACACTCGCCCGCCGGCAGAAGGACCCCGGCGACGAGGGCCACGACTGGTGCCTCGCCTTCGTGGACCTGAACCAGCCCGGCGTCCGCCGCTACGAGACGCCGCGGATGGGCCTGCGCGGCATGCCCTGGGGCGGCATCGTCTTCACCGAGGCCACCGTCTCCGAGGCCGACGTGGTGCCCGTGCCGTTCGGCGAACTGGCCGGTGAGCTGGCCGAACTGATGGCCTGGGGCTGGCTGCTGATCTCCGTCTCGGCCATCGCCATCGCCGAGTCCGCACTGGACGCCTCGGTCCGGTACGCGGGTGAGCGGGTCTCCTTCGGGCGGCCCCTGGCGCACATGGAGGGCGTGCAGACCCAGCTCGCCGAATCCCGGGCCCAGATCGACGCCGCCCGGGTGCTGGCCCGCCGGGCGGTGACCGAGCTCGCCGCCGGCCGGTCGGCCCGGGAGGCGATCGCCATGCTCAAGATCTACGCCACCGAGATGGCCGTCGAGGTCGCCGCCCGCGCCGTGCAGATCCACGGCGCGGCC
The DNA here is from genome assembly GCF_055561235.1 of Kitasatospora sp. NPDC022856. Lineage (NCBI taxonomy): Bacteria > Bacillati > Actinomycetota > Actinomycetes > Kitasatosporales > Streptomycetaceae > Kitasatospora > Kitasatospora sp. NPDC022856. Next base: position 67,947 of record NZ_JBVHHE010000034.1, read on the forward strand.
GGCGTCACCCGGGGCCACGAGGTGGAGCGCCTCTACCGGGACGCCCAGATGAACGTCATCGGCGGGTTCACCTCCAACCGGCTGCGGGAGACGGTCGCCGAGAGCCTGGGCCTGGGCCCGGCGGTCTACCGGCCGTTCGACTGGGTGGCACCGGCCGGTCTCGGTACCGATCCGGCGGGCTTCGACGGCCTCACCCGGCCCGCCGGGGCCGTTCCCGCGTAGCTCCGCGGTCCGGCGCCACCCGGGGATTCTTCCGGCCCGGCCCGCGGCGGGCCGGAAGAATCCCCGGATACCGGGACCGGCCGGCCGGCCGGTCGAATTCCCGGCGGACCTGAATTCGTCACGGCGAATTCATCTCCGGCAACACCACGGGTACATTCCTCCGGCGTAGTGCCGGGAATCCGTGAGGGGAATCTCTGAGGGGAATACGTGGCTCGAACCGGTGGCGGGATTCCGGGCCGACCCGCCGGTCGGCTTCCCGGCACTCCCGGGCATTTCCCGGGGCCGACCGGCCGGGTCAATTCGCGAGGCGGCCCGGCCGGTCGGCCGGTATTCATCGACGGGTCTGCTCGCCCCCTCCCGGAGGGTCGTGATGATGGCCGAGAAGTCCAGCCCCGCACCCGCGGCGGCGGCGAAGTCCGCGTACAACTCCGCTGTCCTCAGGCCGAGTTCCACCGACAGGCCGGCGGCCTTGACCGCTCCGGCGGCCTTGACCGTTCCGGCGGCCAGTCCGAGCTCCTTGGCCATCAACGCGGCGGCGAAGCCGGCCCGGTCGTCACGGTTGGCGGGGCTCCCCGGCACCGGGCCGGGGACGGGGCAGTTGCCGGTCAGCGCCCAACACTGGCCGGAGGCGGTCGAGGCGACGTCGAACAGCGCCTGGTGGCTGAGTCCGAGGCTCTCCCCCAGCACGCACGCCTCGCTGACCGCGATCATCGAGATCCCGAGGATCATGTCGTTGCAGATCTTCGCGGCCTGCCCGGCGCCCGAGGGGCCGCAGTGCACGACCTTGGCGCCCATCGCCGCCGGCACCGGTCCGGCGGCGGCGGCGAGGTCCGCCGCCGCGGCCCACCATGAAGGTGAGGCTCCCGGCGGTCGCGCCGGGCACGCCGCCGGAGACCGGCGCGTCGATCGCCCGGTGCCCGGGTCATCCGCGAGCTCGTGGGCGGACCGGGCATCGCCCACGTCGACGGTGGAGCAGTCGACGAAGAGCGTGCCCGGGCGGGCGGCGGGCAGCAGGTCGGCGTAGGCCGCCAGCAGGTGGTGGCCGGCCGGCAGCGCGGTGACCACCACCTCGGCGTCGCGCACCGCCAAGGCCGCCGAGGCCGCCGCGACGAAACCGGCCGTCTCCGCCACGGATCATCACAGGCCTGCTCCCGGATCACTGCGCGCCGCCCGGCACTTCCCGGCTGGGCGCCAGTGACTGGCACTGCGACGACGCACTCCCCGGTCACAGTGGCGGGACCGTGCCGGATTCACGGACCTACTGCTGTGACGCTCCGTGGTCGAGCCCGGGGGGAGGCCGCAGTCGGGCCGGCCGCGTCGGCACCTGGCTGGTGGCGTCTTTCTCCGGGAACGCAAAGAACCCCCCGATCCGTACGGATCGGGGGGTTCTTCACAATGATTGTTCGGCGGCGTCCTACTCTCCCACAGGGTCCCCCCTGCAGTACCATCGGCGCTGTGAGGCTTAGCTTC
>NZ_JBVHHE010000035.1:0-65579 GCF_055561235.1 Kitasatospora sp. NPDC022856
CGGGGGGGGCCCCCCACCCCCGTGGCCCCCCCCCCCGCGGGGGCCCCCGCCGGCGGGGTGACCCGGCGGGGGGGGGGGGGGCGGGGGGGGGGGCGGGGGCCCCCCCCCCCCCCCCCGGCCGGGTGCTGCGGGTCGATCAGGACGCGGGCACACCAGGGGTGGCGCCGCGCTCGGTGAGCATGTCGGTGATCAACTGGATCTCCGAGGTCTGCCCGACCACCATCGACTGGGCGAGCCGCTTCTCGGTCTCGTTCTTCGCCAGGTCGACGTAGCCCTGGGCCATCTCCACCCCGCCCTTGTGGTGCTCCAGCATCAGCTGCAGGTAGAGCACCTCGGCGTCCCGCCCGCTGAGCGAGCCCAGCTTGGCGAGCTGGGTGTTGGTGGCCATGCCCGGCATCAGCGAACCGTCGTGCGCCGCGTAGTCGTGGCCCATCTTCATCCAGGCCATCGGCTTGGCCGCCGAGTGCTGCGGGAGTCCCCACTGGTCGAGCCAGCCCATCATCATCCCGCGCTGGTTCGCCTGGGTGTTGATGATGTCGAAGGCGAGGGTGCGCACCGACGCGTCGCCGGTCCGGTCCCGGACGATGAACGACAGGTCCACGGCCTGCTGGTGGTGGGTCGCCATGTCACGGGCGAACCCGGCCTCGGGCGAGTCGTCCGCCGGGGCCGCGATCGAGGACGAGCCGGACGCCGACGTCCCGCTCGCCACCAGCGCGGGGACCCCGAGCGCGAGGGCGAGCGCGGCGGCCAGCGCCGCCGGCCACCAGAGCCGCTTGCGGCCGGGCCGGGGCGCCGCGTCCGGAGTGTCGTCCAGGGCGTCGCCGTGGCCGGTGTCCCGGCCGTCGTCGTGCGCCCCGGACACCGCCGCGTCGGCGGTCACATCGCCCCCATGGTGCAGGACGCGCCCGGCTCCTGGGTCTGCTTGCCCTGCACGTACTTGGTGAAGAACTCGCCCACCCGGGGGTCACTGGCGCTGTCCACGACCAGCTGGGTGCTCCAGGCGCTGAGGGTGATGGTGCCCTTCTCGTCCGGGTACGGGCTCATCAGCGAGTACGGGGTGGCCTTGACCTTGTCGGAGAGGGTCTTGATGTCGTCCGGCGTGGCCTTGCCGTTGTAGGTCACCCAGACCGCGCCGTGCTCCAGCGAGTGGACGGCGCGCTCGTTCTCGACCGGCTGGTCGTAGACGTGGCCCATGCAGTCCAGCCAGATCGCGTTGTGGTCGCCGCCGACCGGCGGGGTCTGCGGGTAGGTGACCTTCTCCTTGACGTGGTTGCGGCTCAGGTCGCCGAAGGTCTGGACGCCGTCGATCGGCGCGGCGGCCGCGGTCTCCTTGGCCTTCTTGTCGTTGTTGGCGTCGACCACGATCCAGGTGCCGGTGGCGATCGCGGCGATCACCAGGGTCCCGGCGATCACCGAGGCGATGATCTTGTTCCGGCGGTCGCGGCGCTGCTCGGCGGCGCGCAGCTCGGCTATCCGGGCACGACGGTCGAGACCGGCCTGCTTGCCGCTCGGCTTGTTGGACTGCTTCGAGGCGGAACCCATGAGGTGTCCTTGTCCCCGCCGCGCGCTTCGGGCGCGGCGGTCAGATGAGAGGGCGGAGGGGCGGATCCGTCGGTGCCACCCCGGCCGCCGTCCGTTCGGACGGGCGGGGGGAGGACCGGCGGTGGGTTCCGCTCAGGACCGGTGAACTTGGAGCTCGTGCAGGTCGGGTGCCGGGCGCGGACCGTCCGGGAGCCCGCGCGGAAGCATCCGGGGCCGGGCCCCGGGGGTCTCCGGGCGGGGCGTCAGGGCGGGCTGCTGCTGGGGCGGCGGATTGGGCAGCTGGGCGTCCTGGGCGCAGTACGGGTGACCGGAGCAGCCGTTGTCGCGGTGCGGCGGCTCGCCGTCGGCGGAGCACCACGTCCGGTGCCGCTTCTGCTCGGCGAGCCGGTCGGCGAGCGTGCCGGCCGGACCGGTGCGCGGGGCTCCGGCCTGCCGGGACGCGTGCTCCGCCGCCGAGGTCCGCGGTGCTCCGGCGGTCGGAGGTGTCCCGGCGGTCCGCGGTGTCCCCGTCGTCGGGGCGGCCGCGAGGGCCGGGCCGGCGACGCCGTCCGGAACGGACGCGGGGGCGGACCGGTCCACCGAGACCGCCTGGGCCTGGCCCGCGCACGGGAGCGCCGCCAGCAGCCCGACCAGCAGGAGGAACCACAGGGCGCCCACCGGGCGGCCCGCGAACGCGGTCCTCCCCGGTCGGAGCGATCTGGGGGCCGACGCGGTCATGCGCACATTTAATCAGCCGAACGGGTGAAGCGATGCCCCTCCTCGGCCCCCATTTTCGGCCCCCGAACCTCCTGAATACCCCGGAAACGCCCTGCTCGGGGCAGTTCCGGCAAGCGCGGACGGAACGGAAACGAAACATGGGGCGAACCCGGTCATTGGGATCATCCGATCAGTGTGCGGTTGTCGCCGAAACCCGGACACCGTCGTTGCACTCGGAGACAATGACGTCGAGTCCGGCCCCGCCGGGGGCGGCGCGACCACGGACCGACCAGGAGCCGCCAGATGAGCAAAAAGGGTGCACCCGCACAGCAGCCCCGACCGGACGACGGTTGGTGGGAAACGGTCTACGAAGGGCCGGCGGGCACCCTCCCCGACACTCCGGACGCGGTACCGGGGGAGGGTAGCGTCGACGACTGGTTCGACACGGCGGCCGGGCTGATCGGCCAGCAGCGGACGGGTGGGCCGGAGGGCGAGGTGAAGCCCGCGGCGGCGCCCGAGGTGGCGGAACCCGCGGCGTCGGCGGCGCCGGGGCCCGAGGGGTCGGCCCCCGAGGCGTCGGAGCGGGCCGCGCCGGAGCCCGACCTACTGGAGCGGGACAGCATCGACGACTGGTTCGACACCGCGGTCGGGGTGATCGGGCAGCAGCGCGGGCCGGAGGAGACGCACCGGTTCCCGGCCCCGGCCTGGGCGGCCGCGCCCGAGGCGGAGGCGGAGGCGGGGCCCGAGCCGGAGCCGGGTCCGGAGGCGGTGGAGGAGCCCGCTCTCCGGAAGGATCCGGAGCCGGCACCGGAGCCGGACCCCGTGGTGGAGCCCGAGCCCGCTCCTGCGCCCGAGCCGACGACTGCCGGCCCCGAGCCCGCCGTCGAGCCCGAGCCCGAGCCCGAGCCCGAGCCCGAGCCCGCCCCTGCGCCCGATCCCGAACCCGTCCCCCCGGCTGCGGCGGTGGCCGTCGCCCGCCCCGCCGCCCGGTCGGTGCTCGCCGACGCCGGGCCCGCCGTCCCGCACGTCGGCGAGCGCCCGCCCACGTACGGGCCCGAGCCGACCGCCGTACCGGAGGCCGACCCGGGCTCGCTCGGCGCCGTGGTGCCGGACACCGTGCTGGAGGGGGCCCAGTACGCCACCGCCACCGTGCGCGCCGTCTCGGTCCGCGGCGACTCCGCCCGCTACCGCGGCGAGCCCCGCCGGGACGCGCTGCTGGTGACCAGGTTCGGCGAGGGCACGGACGGCCTGCTGCTCGCCGTGCTCGGCGGCTTCGACCGCACGGGCGCGGGCTCCGCCGAGGCGCTCGCCGACATCGCCGACGTCGCCCCGGAGGCGGTCGCGACGGCCTCCGCCGAGGCGTGCCGCCAGCTCGCCGCCGCGATCGGCCGCAGCCGGGCCGGCCTCGCCGCCGACCTGCGCGACGGCGCGCGGGACCGCCTCCGCTACGGCCTCCAACGGCTCGCGACGGCCGCCGCCGCCCCGCTGCGCGGCCTGGCCCCCCGGGCGGCCGGCGAGGATCCGGTCTTCCCGGCCTCGCTGCACTGCCTGCTGCTCTCGCTCGACCCGGCGGCCTCCTACCGGGCGGCCTTCGGGGTCGGCCCTGGCGGGCTCTACCTGCTGCGCTCCGGTCACTGGATCGACGCCTACGCGGCCCGGCTGCTGCACCACCCGGACGGTCAGCCCCCGCTGCCGGACGGTCCGGCGCCGGACCCGCGCCCGTTCCGGTTCCGGATGGTCCCGGCCACTCCGGGCGACATCCTGCTGCTCTGCACCCCGGGTCTGGCCCGGCCGATCGCCGACGAGCCGGCCGTCGCGCACTTCCTCGCCGCCCACTGGGCACACCCGCACCCGCCGGGCACCGTGGACTTCCTGCGCCAGGTCCAGGTCCGTGCCAAGGGGTACGCCGACGACCGCACGGCGGCCGCGATCTGGACGGAGTGACGCTGCCGGAGTCCCTCCGTCAGGCGGGCGCCAGCAGGGTCCGACAGGCCGACTCCGCGAGGTGCAGGGCCCTCGCGCGGAGCGCGCCGGGCAGGCCGAGCGCGAGCGGTACGGCGAGACCGTCCAGCAGCGCGCGGATCTGGGCGGCCCGCTCGGTGGTCGCTCCGGCCGCCGCGGCGAAGGAACCGGAGGCGGCGCCCTCGTCGAGCAGGGCGACCAGGTCGGCGTCCCAGGGGGCCTCGATCTCCAACTGCCCCTGTCGAAGCTCCTCGCTGGCGGGGGAGCGCCCCCACACCTCCACCCAGAGGATCCAGCGCGGATCGCCCGCGCCCTCGGGCAGGTAGAGCCGGGTGTAGTCGCCCAGCCGCTCCCAGACGTCCCGGTCGCCGTCGGCCAGCGCGGTGCGGCGGCGGGCCCCGAGCTGGTCCTCGCTCCAGCGCAGCGTCTCCAGCAGCAGCTGGTCCTTGCTGCCGAAGTAGTAGAGCAGGTGACCGGCGCTCATCTGCAACTGCTTGCCGAGGCCGGCCATGGTCAGCTTGGCGAGCCCGTGTTCGGCGATGGCGGCCCGCGCGGTGGCGAAGACCTCCTCGCGGGGCCGCGCCGGCCGGCGCGGGCGGGCGTCCGCCATGTGTTGCTCTCCTCTGTGCCGCTGCGACCGCGCCGCAGCGGCACCCACGATACCGGCGGCGCCCGAAGCCCCCCTGACCAGGAGCCCACCGGGCCGACGCCCCGCCCCGGCCCTCTCGGCGCGGGCGGGGCCCGCCGAGACGGCGGCTCAGCTGTCGGTCCGCGCGAGCCGGTAGGGCCCGAGAAAGTACGAGAGTGCGGCGTGGGAAGGGCCGTCGGAGATCTCGCCGCTGGTCAGCAGCTTCACGACCCCGGCTTCCGACACCCACTCCACCCGGGCCGCTTCGGAGATGTCCTCCGGCTCGCCGATGCGGGTGCATCCGGTGACGTGGTAGCTGCGGAAGTGTGCGTCCGAGATGCCGGCCATGGCGTCGTACTCGGTCATCAGCTCGACCCGGCCCGGACGCCAGCCGGTCTCCTCCTCGACCTCGCGGGCGATCGCCACCGCCGGATCCTCGCCGGGATCGGCCCAGCCGGCCGGTACCTCCCAGCCCCACCGGCCGGTGATGAAACGGTGCCGGTGGATGAGCAGGAACTCGCCCGCCTCGTTGGTGACGACGGAGGTGGTGGAAGCCCGGGGCATGCGGACGACGTGATGCTCGATCCGGCCGACGCCGGGAATGTCCACGTCGTCGAGCCAGACCTCCACCCAGGGTGAGCCGTACACCTGCCGCCGACCATGCACCGGCCACTCCGCTACCGCCACCGGGCCCTCCTCATGCGCGTGCGAGCTGGTGGCCCGACACTCTCACGCGTGCGGCCGGCGCCGCTGAGCGGTACGGGTACAACTGCACCAGCTCGCGGTCCGCACCTGTCTTCACCCGCTACCGCACTGACGGCCACAGCACGGTCTCCTCCTCGCCGAGAGCCCGGCAGGCCGCCAGGCGGTGCCGGGCGTGGGGCCCGCGCAAGGGATTGGAGATCCACCGACTGACGGTGTGCGACGCCGCCCTCGCAGACGATGCACGCTCGGAACTCGTTCCCGGACCGCCGTTCCTGAGGAGGAGTAGTGACCATCCCAGCGCCCGAGCCCGAGCCCGAGCTTCGCGACATGGCCGACCTGATGGGCTCGACTCCACCGGCGCTCCCGCCGATCCCTCCGCAGGGTCCTCGGTAGGCGTTGTCGGCGGCTGTGCCGTCGACAACGACGACATCATGGGATTCCAGCCCGGCGCGACGAGTGCCGCAGGGGGAGATGATCTACGAAGGAGCTGCTGTCCAGTGCCGGCACTGGACAGCAGCTCTCGGTAATCCGGCAGGTCAGGGGGCTGAGCTGCCGGGGTGTCACACCTTCGGCTGCTGCTGGGTGATGCAGTGGATGCCGCCGCCGTTGGCGAAGATCTCGCGGGCGTCGACCAGTTCGACGGTGCGGCCGGGGTAGGCCTGGCCGAGGATGGCGGCGGCCTCCTGGTCGCGGGGGTCGTCGAAGGCGCAGAGCACCACGGCGCCGTTGGCCACGTAGTGGTTGATGTAGGAGTAGTCGACCGGTTCGCCGTCCTCGTCCGACAGGACGGTGGGGGCGGGGAGTTCGATGACCTCCAGGGCGCGGCCCCGGGCGTCGGTGGACGCGCGCAGGATCGCCACCAGCTCCTGGCACACCTCGTGGTCGGGGTGGGCCGGGTCGGGCTGGACGTGGGCGACCACGACGCCGGGGCGGACGAAGGAGGCGACGATGTCGATGTGGCCGCGGGTGCCGAACTCGTCGTAGTCGCGGGTGAGTCCGCGCGGCAGCCAGATCGCCTTGGTGGTGCCGAGGTGGGCGTGCAGCTCGGCCTCGACCTCCTCGCGGGTCCAGTCGGAGTTGCGGCCCTCGCCGAGCTGCACGGTGTCGGTGACGAGCACGGTGCCCTCGCCGTCGACGTGGATGCCGCCGCCCTCGTTGATCAGGCGGGAGGCGAAGCGCTGGACACCCGTCAGTTCGCTGATGTGCTCGGCGATGTGCTGGTCGTTGTCCCAGCGGGCCCAGGACTGCGCCCCCCAGCCGTTGAAGATCCAGTCGGCGGCGGCCAGCGAGCCCTTGCCGTCGATCAGGAAGGACGGGCCGATGTCGCGCATCCAGGCGTCGTCCAGCGGGCGCTCGACGATTTCGACCTCGGGGGCGACGTACTTGCGCGCCTCCTCGGTCTCGCCGGTGTTGACCACCAGCGTCACCGGCTCGTACCGGACGATGGTGTTGGCCACCGCGGCCCAGGCCTCGCGCCCGGCGTGCAGGTGCTCCGGGCTGTCGAAGGTCGGGTTGGTGGTGGGGAACGCCATCCAGGTCCGCTCGTGCGGGTGCCACTCGGCGGGCATCCGGTAGCCGAGCGAGGCGGGGGTGGGGGTCATCTTCGCGTCCTTGGAGAGGAGGTGAGGGTGGGTCAGAGGAAGTACAGGCGGCTGAGCGAGACGCTGTCGGCGGGCTCGGAGCGCAGCGGGTCGCCGTCCAGCGAGACCAGGCCGGTCTCGGTGACCTGCACGTCGCCGATCCGGGCGTTGCGGACCATGTCGCGCGGGCCGATGCCGCGGGTGTTGCGGACGCCGACCCGGCGGCGCCGGGTGGGCATGCCGTCGGCGGCCCGGTCCAGGTAGGCGCCGTCGGCGGCGGCCTGGGCGACGAAGGCGACCGAGAGGTCGGCGGCGGTGGCGCCGTGGGCGCCGAACTGGGGGCCCAGTACGAGGGGTTCGCAGCGGTCGGTGGAGGCGTTGGGGTCGCCCACGACGCCGTAGGCGGGGAAGCCGGCCTTCAGGACGAGCTGCGGCTTGGCGCCGAAGTGGTCGGGGCGCCACAGCACGATGTCGGCGAGCTTGCCGACCTCGATCGAGCCGACCTCGTGGGCCAGGCCGTGGGCGATCGCCGGGTTGATGGTGAGCTTGGCGATGTAGCGCAGGACGCGCTCGTTGTCGTCGCCGCCCTCGGTCGTCCCGTAGGAGCCGGTGCCGTCGAGGGCGCCGAGCTCGGCCTTCATCTTGCCGGCCATGGCGAAGGTGCGGCGCACGGTCTCGCCGGCGCGGCCCATGCCCTGGGCGTCGGAGGAGGTGATGCCGATGACGCCGAGGTCGTGCAGGACGTCCTCGGCGCCCATGGTGCCGGCCCGGATGCGGTCGCGGGCCATCGCGGCGTCGCCGGGGAGGTCGACCTTGAGGTCGTGGGCGGAGACGATCATGCCGAAGTGCTCGCCGAGGGCGTCGCGGCCGAACGGCAGGGTGGGGTTGGTGGAGGAGCCGATGACGTTCTCGACGCCCGCCATCTTGAGGACGTTGGGGACGTGCCCGCCGCCGCAGCCCTCGATGTGGAAGGCGTGGATGGTGCGGCCTTCCAGGACCTTGAGGGTGTCCTCCACGGAGAGGCACTCGTTGAGGCCGTCGGTGTGCAGGGCGACCTGGACGTCGTACTCCTCGGCGACCCGCAGGGCGGTGTCCAGGGCGCGGGTGTGGGCGCCCATGTCCTCGTGCACCTTGAAGCCGGAGGCGCCGCCCTCGGCGAGGGCCTCGACCAGCGGGGCCGGGTCGGAGGAGGAGCCGCGGCCGAGGAAGCCGATGTTGACCGGCCAGGCGTCGAAGGCGTTGAAGGCGTGCCGCAGCGCCCAGGGCGAGTTCACGCCCACGCCCCAGACCGGGCCGAACTCCTGGCCGATGATCGTGGTGACGCCGGAGGCCAGCGAGGCCTCCATGATCCGCGGCGAGAGCAGGTGGACGTGGGTGTCGATGGCGCCGGCGGTGGCGATCATGCCCTCGCCGGAGACGATGGTCGTCCCGGTGCCGACGACGACCTCCACGCCGGCCAGGGTGTCCGGGTTGCCGGCGCGGCCGATGGCGGCGATCCGGCCGTCGATCAGACCGATCGAGGTCTTCCGGATGCCCTGGATCGCGTCGATCACCAGCACGTTGCTGATCACCACGTCGCAGGTGTCGCGGACGGCGGCGGCTTTGAGGTGCAGGCCGTCCCGGGCGGTCTTGCCGAAGCCGGCCAGGAACTCCTCACCGGGCGCCTGCGAGTCGGACTCGACCCGGACGATCAGACCGGAGTCGCCGAGCCGGATCCGGTCCCCGGCGCGCGGGCCGTGCACCGCGATGTAGTCGTGCGGGGTGATGGCGGTCACGATTCCACCTCGGCGTCGTCGAAGTTGGTCAGGTAGCCGGTCGCGCGGGCCTTGGCCAGGGCGGCCTCCTTGGCGCCGGGCGCGTCCAGCGGGCCGTCCACCAGCCCGGCGAAGCCGATCGCGACCCGCTCGCCGCCGATCGGCACCAGGCCGACCTCGACGGTGGCGCCCGGGTCGAAGCGGACCGAGGAGCCGGCCGGTACCGCGAGGTGGGTCCCGTAGGCGGCGGCGCGGTCGAAGGCCAGGCGCGGGTTGGCCTCGAAGAAGTGGAAGTGCGAGGTGACCGAGATCGGCACCCCGGAGGTGTTGTGGACGGGCAGCACCACCGTCTCCTCGACGGGGTCGTAGCCCGGGCCCGCGCCGAGCAGCGCGCCGCCGGGCGCGTCGTCGCCGAGCGAGCCGGCGCCCTTGAACGGGTCGTTCACCACGGCCAGCCGGGTGCCGTCGTCGAACACCGCCTCGACCTGGACCACGGTGACCACGTCCGGGACGCCGGGGAGCACGTCGTCGGCGGTGAGCACGCTGCGCCCGGCCTCGATGGCCTCGGCGAGCCGCCGGCCGTCGCGCGCGGCCTCGCAGACGGTGTCGGCGATCAGGGCGTGCGCTTCGGGGACGTTGAGGCGTACGCCTCGGGCGCGCCGGGCGCGGGCCAGCTCGGCTGCTGTGAAGATCAGCAGCCGGTCCCGCTCGGTGGGGGTCAGTCGCACGGTTCCTCGCTCGCGGTCGCCGGGGGGTGCCGATGGGTGCTGGGGGTGTCGGGGGTGCCGGGGGTGCCGGGGGTGAAGTTAGAACGGCGTTCAAACATCTCGGGTCATTGAACCCGGACCCGGCCGCTCTGTCCAGCGTTGCCCGAAAACGACTCGTACGCATCGCAAACCTGTCCGGCGCGGGCAGTTGGATCACGAGTGCCGCGCCGTGCCCCTTTCACCCCAGGTGATCGGACGCACACTGTTCCAAAGCGCGAAAGCTGGGCATGAGGATGGTGGTCAGAACGAGGCGGCGACCCGACCGGCGGGGGATCCGGCAGCGGGTGCCCGGATTGAGGGCGGGGGCAAGTGGTGATGGACGGTCAGTCGCGATTCCCGCGGCAGCGGACGGGCTCGGGGGACGCCTTCCGAGCCAGGCCCCAGGGGGGTGCGCCGGGTGCGTCGGCGGCCACGGGCACGGCGGGCCAGGCACTGCCGAGCATTCCGGCCCCGGGGTGTGCGCTGAACCGCCGGCTGCACGTGACGCTCGACGCGGCCGACCTGGTCGCGGTCGGCGCGGTCCGCCGGCGGCTGCGCTCCGCGCTCGGCCACTGGGGGGTGCCCGAGCTGGCCGACACGGCGGAGCTGCTCTCCTCCGAGCTGGTCACCAACGCGTTGCTGCACACCGGCCAGGGCGCGGTCTTCGACGCGGTGCTCACCGCCGACCTGCGGTTGCGGATCGAGGTCCAGGACAGCGTCACCCGGCTGCCCGGCCGGCGCCGGGACGCGGACGCCGAGTACGCCACCTCGGGGCGCGGGCTGCTGCTGGTCGAGGCGCTGGCCGACTCCTGGGGGGTCCAGCTGCGCGGGGACGGCAAGGTCACCTGGTTCGAGCTGGTCACCGCCTGAGCTGTTCGAGCTGGTCGCCGCCCGGGCTGTTCGGGCTGGTCGCCGCCCGCGTTCCCGCCGCGTGACGCCCGCCCGCCTCCGCGCGCGTCGCCGCCGCGCCGCTCCGGTGGCCCCGGCGCCACCCGTTCGGCGCAGTTCCCGGACCCCGGCCGACCCGGCGTCCGAGCCGGGAGGACCAGGTCGTTCGCCGCCGAACGGCACCTCCGGGCGAAGGGCGAGCCGAAGATTCCCGGTCCGGTGCCATTGCCGCTCGGCCGAACATTGGCGAGGATGGTGGGAATGTGTGTCCACGTGCGGCAAACAGCGGGGAGACCTCACCTCGACTGGTCGCCGCCCGGCCGCACGGTCCGATCGAGCACCACCCACTCACACTGCCCCGCGGCCAGGCCGGACACCCGGCGTGGCTCGCCACGGCAGCGGCAGGAGCAGCATGCCCACTGAGCCCGAGTCGCCGGGGCCGGCGCTTCCTCCCGGTCAGTCCACGGCCGGGTCGGGGCGGGCGAGACCACCCGCCCAGGCGGTGCGCAGGCACGCACTGCGGACGACGCCCGGACTCGCCGGGGGCCGGCTGGCGCCGATGCTCTCGGGTGGCCTGCCCGTCGCCTCCGGGGACTCCACGCCGGACTGGCTGGAGCCCGCGATGGCCGCCAACGGCATCGGCTCCTTCGACTGGGACATCCGCCGCGACGTCCTGGAGGGCGACCAGCGGGCCTGCGCGATCATGGGCCTGGACGCGGCCGAGCGGGACCGCTTCGACCGCACCTCGTCCTCCTTCCTGGCGCTGCTGCACCCCGAGGACGCGCCGGTGGTGCGCCGCCGGGTCGAGCGCGCGGTCGCCGAGCTGGGCCAGTGCGGCGCCTACTACCGCACGGTCGGGCCGAGCGGGACGATGCGCGCCGTGCGGTTCCGCGGCCGGGTCCTCGCGGACGCCTTCGGCCGGGCCTCGCGGATGGTGGGCTTCATCTGGGACGCCACCGTCGAGCTGCGCAAGCGCGACCGCGCCGACCGGATGGCCCTGCTGCGGGAGGAGCGCTCGCGGTTCATCAAGGAGGCCGCCCGCGCGCTCTCCGAAGCCGTCACCGTCCGTGACGTCGCCCGGGTCTTCACGGAGCTCCCGCTGCCCGGGCTGCCGCCGGACGGCCTGGTGCTGGCCTCCTTCGAGTCCGGCCGGGTACAGATCCTGGGCTCCTCCGGCTACCGGCCCGAGGAGCTCACCTTCTGGGACCGCTCCGTGCTGCCCGCCGACCACCCGGCGGCCGAGGCGCTGCGCAACCGGGCGCCGGTCTTCATCGCCAGCCGCGAGGAGTTCCTGGAGCGCTACGCGAAGGTGTGGACGCCGACCAGCCGGACCGGCCGCAGCTCCTGGGCCTTCCTGCCGCTGGTCGCCAGCGGCCGGCCGATCGGCGTCTGCCTGGTCAGCTTCGACGACGACCGCCAGCTGGACACCGATGAGCGCACCCTGCTCTCCACCCTCGGCGGCCTGGTCGCCCAGTCGCTGGCCCGGGCCCGGCTGCACGACGCCGAGCACGAGCTGGCGGCCGGCCTGCAGCGGGTGATGCTGCCGCGCACCGTCCCGTCGGTGCCCGGCGTGACCACCGCCGTCCGCTACCTGGCGGCCGGCTCCGGCCTGCAGATCGGCGGCGACTGGTACGACGTCGTCCCGCTGCCCGGCGGGCACGTCGGGCTGGTGATCGGCGACGTCCAGGGCCACGACGTGCACGCCGCCGGGATCATGGGCCAGCTGCGGATCGCGCTGCGCGCGTACGCGGCCGAGGGCCACCCGCCGGCGGCGGTGATGGCCCGCGCCTCCCGCTTCCTCGCCGACCTGGACACCGACCACTTCGCCACCTGTACCTACGCCGAGGTCAACGTCGACTACGGCGTGGTCTACGCCGTCCGGGCCGGCCACCTCGACCCGCTGGTCCGCCGGGCCGACGGCACCGCCACCGTGGTCCAGGTGGCCGGCGGGCTGCCGCTGGGCATCGCCCCGGACGAGGAGTACCGGGTCACCCGGTTCAGCCTGGACCCGGGTGAGACGGTGCTGCTCTGCACCGACGGCCTGGTCGAGGCGCGCGGCATGGACCTCGACGACGGGATCGCCCGGCTGGCCGAGGTGGTCGCCGGCCCGCTGGCCGAGCGCCGGGAGGGCCACGCCGACCCGCTGGAGGAACTGGCCGACCGGATCTCCTCCCAGGTCGCCGACTCCAGCGAGCGCGAGGACGACATAGCGCTCCTGCTGCTGCGCTGGGACGGCCCGGAGGGCGGCCTCGCCGCCCAGCAACTGCGCCGCCGGATCGGGCAGGCCGACCTCGAACGGATCTCCGAGGTGCGGGCCGAGCTGCGGGACGCGCTGCGCCGCTGGGGCGTGGCCGAGCTGGTGGACACCGCCGAGCTGCTCGCCTCGGAGCTGGTCACCAACGCGATCCGGCACACCGACCGGGACGCCATGTTCACCGCCCGGCTCTACCGCGAGGCGGCGGCGGACGGCGGCCGGGCCCGGCTGCGGGTCGAGGTGGAGGACGAGTCCGACCTCTGGCCGACCCGCCGGACACCGGGGGAGCAGGCCTCCTCCGGGCGCGGGCTGATGCTGGTCGAGGCGCTGGCGGACGGCTGGGGCGTGGAGCCGCGCGGCTCGGGCAAGCGGATGTGGTTCGAGCTCACCGCGACGACGCCGGCGGCCTGACCGGCCCGGCTCACCGGCGCCGGCCGGACCGGGGCCGCCCGGCGCCCGCCCGTCGGCCCTGCGGCGTCCGAGCGGCCCGGGGCCGGCCGGTGGTGCGCCGGCCGGCGGGCGGCCTCAGCCGAACTGCTGCTCCAGGTCCTTCAGCTTGCGCTCCAGCGAGTCGAGCCGGGGCAGCGCGACGGTGTCCTCCTCCATCGTGAGGTCGATGGTGCGCCGCTCCGGGCGGGCCGGCAGCCCGGTCTGCACCACCGGGCCCTCGGCGGCCGGCGCGGGCGGCTCCACGGCGGGGCGCTCCGCCATGGGCCCGCCGGCTATGGCGGACTCCTGGCCGGCCTCCAGCTGCCGGGCGGCGCCGCGGCCGCGCCAGGCACTGTTGGAGCGGTTGATGGCCCGGATCTCGGCCCGTTCGCGGCGCCCGGCCAGCCTGCGGCGCTCCTTCTCCATGATCTTCTCCCGCTTGTCCTCGCGGACCTCGTCCACCGCCTCGTCCAGGCTGCGCACGCCCTCCAGCAGCATCAGCGACCAGGCCGCGTAGGTCTCGCGCGGGGCGCGCATCCAGCGGACGATCCGGATCTGCGGCAGCGGGCGCGGGACGAGGCCCTGCTCGCGCAGCGCGGCCCGGCGGGTCTGCTTGAGCGCCCGGTCGAACAGCACGGCGGCCGAGAGCGACATCCCCGCGAAGAACTGCGGGGCACCGGCGTGGCCGAAGCCGCGCGGGGCGTGCACCCAGTTGAACCAGGCGGAGGCACCGGCGAACAGCCAGACCAGCAGGCGCGAGCCGAGTGCGGCGTCACCGTGGCTGGCCTCGCGGACGGCGAGCACCGAGCAGAACATCGCCGCCCCGTCCAGGCCGAACGGGACCAGGTATTCCCAGCCGCCGGAGAGGTTGAGGTTCTGCATCCCGAAGCCGACCAGGCCGTGGAACGACAGCGCGGCCGCGACGCCGGCGCAGCAGAACAGCAGCGTGTACGAGGCCGCGCCGTACAGGGATTCCTTGCGGCGGCGGCGTTCCTCGGAACGCTCCCAGGAATCCGAGCCGCCCGGGCCGGCGGATCCCCGATTTCGGACCAGGGCCAGCAGCAGGGCGGTGACCAGCAGCACCGCAACGCCGGTGACGGCCCAACCGAGCGGTATGTCGGACAATTTCATCGCCTGGACCAGCCTCGCTTTCCTGCGTCGTGATGGCGGGGACCATCATGGCGGATGCTCGGCCCGAGAACGGCCGATTCTCCGTCAATGCGCTGAGGAGAGGGATTTCTGACGTGGGAGAAGTCCCATTGTCGTATTAATTAAGGGGTGCTATTCCCTGGAATTCCGGGGATTCCGGGGGCCTTCCGAAGGCCGATGCCGTCAACTTCGCGTGACGCGGGGGCAGCCGCCGCACATCTCCTCCGGCCGCACGGTGTAGACGAGGCAGCAACTGGCCCGGGCACGGTCGGTGCCCGAAGCACCTTCGGTCGCGAAGCCCGCGCCGGGGGTGAAGGACGGCGCGCACACGCCGGGCGTGCACGCCCTGGCCACCGGCAGCGCCGGGGCTGCCGCCGGCCCGTCGTCCGCCCGGTCCGGTGCCAGCAGGTCCGAGAGCTCCGCCCGGGCCCGTTCCTCCTCGCCGAGCAGCCCGCCGACGTACCAGAGGCCCTCCACCACCGCGTCGGTCGCCATCGCCCAGAGCATCCGCGGGCTGCGCCGCACCGCCGGGCGGAAGGCGGTCAGCACCGGGGCCAGGAAACCGGCCAGCGCGGTGCGCAGTTCGGCGGCCAGTGCCGCCTCGTCGGCCACCGTCCGGGCGCCGGGCAGCCCGGCCGCCGGGTCGTCCGCCAGGCAGACGAACGCCCCCGGGCGGGCGGTGAGTTCGCCGGTGGCGCGGCGGATCGAGACGTCCTCGGGGGTGAGCAGCGGCACCCGGCGCTCCAGGAACCAGGGCAGGGTGAACAGCAGCGCCGCCGGCCAGCTGAAGCGGTGCAGGCCGAAGCCGGCCGCGACGTCGGGGCGCAGCGGGCGGCCGTACCGGGCGAGCCCCTCCCGGGCGTCGTGGGCGATCAGTTCGGCCAGTGCGTCCGGGTCGGTGAGGAGGTCGGTGCCGCTGGTCCAGCCGTCGCCGGTGCGGGGTGGGACGCTGTGCACCCGCAGTGCGGGGAAGAGCCGGCCGAGTCTGCGGTAGCTGGTGGTGCATGGCGCCGGCGTGCGGGTGACAGCGTGCGCGGGGGTGGTGCGGGGGGCGTACGGCGCGGGGCCGGGTCGGGTGCTGCTCGCGGTCATGGTGCGGGCCCTATCGGGTCGACCGGACCCGTGCCGGACCGTCCGACCCGTGCCCGGCCGGGTTCGGCGGCGGCCGGGCACGGCCGGCCGGGGCCTGGCGGAGCCCGGGAACGGCAAGGCGAACCTGGCCGGAGTACTGCTCACCCCGGCCAGGTTAGGCTCACCTTAGCTGATTGTTCCCCGGGGTTCCCGTTCGACGCGTCCGTCCGGGGGAGCGCCCGGCGTACGCACCGCGCTCAGCTGGCGTGCGAGCCAGACCGGTACGCCCCCGAGCGCCTGGACCAGCCTGGTCGCCTCGGCCCGCAGCCGGACCGCCTCGTCCGGTTCGGAGACCTCGGCAAGCGCCGCCAGCGCGGGTGCCACCCCGACCGTGAAGCCGAGCTGCTCGCGCAGCCGCAGCGAGGCGTCGAACCCCTCCCGGGCCCGGTCGTGGTCCCCGGCGGCCTGGGCCAGTGCGGCCAGGTGCCGCCAGGTGTAGGAGCGCAGCAGCTCGTCCCCGCGCTCGTCGGCCCCCTCGTGCGCGCGGCGGTAGGCGATCCAGGCCGCCGTCGGGTCGCGCAGCAGGTTCTCCGCGACCAGCCCCCGGCGGAAGTCCAGCAGCGGACGCCCGGGGGCGTCCGGCGGCAGCAGCGCCGAGGTGCGTCCGAGCGCCGCCTGCGCTTCGTCCAGCCGGTCGCGTGCGCCGAGCACGCTGGAGACGTAGGCGAGGAACCCGCGGGCGCAGGAGGCGCCCGCGCGCTGCTCGGTGCTGGTCACCAACGCCTCGGCGAGGCGCAGCGCCTGTTCCGCCTGGGTCCAGTTGGCCGCGGTGAACAGGCATTGCTCGATGAGGAGTTCGGCCCGGCCGAGGGCGGCCTCGGGGTCGCGTTCGGCGGCCGGGCGTAACAGCTCCGCGGCCTCCTGCCAGCACGCCCGGGACCGCAGCCGCCATACGGTGTCCCCCGGTTCGCGGGGCGCCGGCCGCCCCCGACCGTCGCGCCCGCCCTGGCCACTCGGGCCCCATCCGTGCTCCGACAACGCCACCTCCTTGTGTGCGCCATCCAGCAGGACGCCGGCCTCTGCCCCCAAGGCCCGCGTTGTGGCGGCAATTCAACACGGGGGTGAGCTTGTGCACCAGATCACGAGCGCAGGTTGTTGCGGGCGAACCGGTTCCGCGCCGATCGCTCCCGGGGGCGGGCGGGGCCACCGGGACGGCCGGGGCCGGTGGGCCGGGCAGGCCGACGGCCCGGGCCGCGGGCGGACGGTGTCAGGCGGGCCGGGCCGGTCGGAGCGGGGTCAGGACGTCCAGCCGGTCTCCATCAGCGCCTCGGCGGCGCCGTTGGCGGGCTGGGGCACTCCGGCGAGGTCGAGGCTGAACAGGGCGACCAGCAACTGCTCGCCGCGCACGGTGGCCTGGTGCGAGTAGCCGGCCAGGGTGAACATCGCGGCGGCCATCTCCTCGGCGTGCAGGGTCTGCAGCCAGAGGCACTCCACCGACTTCACGTCGGCCGGCTCGGTCCAGGTGTCCACCTGGGCGACCATCCGGCTGCCGAGCAGGGTGACGCCGTCGCGCTCCTGGGCCTCCGTCAGCTCCAGGTCGTCGAAGCCCAGCCACTCCAGGTAGCGGGCGGCGGTGAACACGGCGTCCTGCGAAGTGCGCACCGGGTGCGGGCGGAACGGCGCGCGCCGCCGCCAGGGGGTGGCCGAGGCACCGGAGCCGCCGGGCGGGGCCGGGACGGGCGCGTTGAGCGGGTGGGCGGGGTGCGGGCGGGAGTTCAGCGGGCCGGCGGTGCCGAGCTGGCCGGTGGTCGCGCTGCCGCCGAGGCGGGTGGTGCGGTCCACCGGCAGCCGCACGGTCGCGCCGCAGTTGCAGGTGAACTCGGGCTGCGGCCACTGGTCGGAGCGGCCGCAGTGCGGGCAGCGCATGTTCAGCCAGGAGTCCTCCCAGGACCGGAACCGCACCTGGACCGGCACGCCGCCGCGCAGCAGCGGCACCTTGAGCGAGGCGCCGCACGGGCAGGGCAGCGACGGCGGCTCGTACAGGTGCTCGCGCCGACAGGCGGGGCAGCGGATCGCCCGGGCGCCACCACCCGCCACCGGCCCGTGCTGTGCGGGGTCGCGTCCGGTGAAGTCGTCGGGCAGTCCGGACATCGCGGGCACCGTCCGTTCGAATCGAGGGGAAGGACGTGTCCCATGCTCCCCGAAACGCGGGGGCCGCGGCGCGGAATGGGGCAATCCTCAGGGACAGATCAGGGGTGTGCGGTCGATCCCTCGTCGGGGAGGAGGAGCCCGCCCCACCCCGTGGGGGGACCGGCCGCCGGTCCGGACCGGGAGAGGATCACCCCGTCGTCCAACGGGCGAGGTCGGCGGGGGTGTCCAGGTCGTCGGGGACGGCGATGTCGGCGCACTCGACGAGCGTGATCCCGTCGGCGTGCGCCGCCAGCAGAGCCCGCGCGCCGGAGTCGCCGGTGGCGCCCGCCGCAGCCTCGGCGAAGTGCCGGGCGCCGATCAGGACGGGGTGCCCGCGCCGCCCCGCGTAGGCCGCCGCCGCCAGCTCGGCGCCGGCCCGGTGGGCGGCGAGCAGCCGGGCCACCGCCGCCGGGGTGACGCCGGGGGTGTCCACCAGCATCACCAGGACGGCCGAGGCCTCCGGCGCCAGGGCGGCCAGCCCGGCCCGCAGCGAGGAGCCCATCCCGCCGGCCCAGTCCGGATTGGCCACCAGCCGGCAGCCCGGCAGATGGGCGGTGGAGCGGACCCGGTCCCCGGCCGCGCCCAGCACCACCGTCACCGAGGCGCAGCCGCCGGCCCGGACCACCCCCGCCGCGTGCTCGACCAGCGGCCGGCCCCGGTACCGGATCAGCGCCTTCGGCCGGCCACCGAGCCGCCGCCCGCCCCCGGCGGCCAGCACCAGGGCGGCGACCGGCCGATCACCGCCCGTCCGGCGGCTGGTCCCCGTGCTGTCGCGCATGGACCCAGCCTGCCCGTCCGGGGTGCCCCGGCGCAGCCGTAGGAAGCCACAGTTGTACGAACGCACAAGGAGAACCCGCAGGTCGGGGCAGCTCCCCGGTGGTTCGGCCGCTGGTATCCCGGCCCGGCTGCCCCTGTACTGGGCCGATGAACACCGCACCGCGCCCGCTGTCGGACCGCTTCGGCAGGGTCCACACCGACCTGCGGGTCTCCCTCACCGACCGCTGCAACCTGCGCTGCACCTACTGCATGCCGGCCGAGGGCCTGAACTGGCTGCCGAAGGCCGAGGTGCTGAGCGACGACGAGGTGGTCCGGCTGGTGCGGATCGCCGCCGGGCGGCTGGGCATCGGCTCCGTCCGGCTGACCGGGGGCGAGCCGCTGCTGCGCCGCGGCCTGCCCGACCTGGTCCGGCGGATCACCGCCCTCGGCCCCGAGGTCTCGCTGACCACCAACGGCATCGGCCTGGCCCGCACCGCCGACGCGCTGCACCGGGCCGGCCTGCACCGGGTGAACGTCAGCCTGGACACCCTGCGCCCCGAGCGGTACGCGGCGATCACCCGCCGGGACCGGCTCGCCGACGTCCTCGCCGGCCTGGCCGCCGCGCAGGCCGCCGGGCTCGCGCCGGTGAAGGTCAACGCGGTGCCGGTGCGCGGGGTCAACGACGACGAGATCCTCGACCTGGTGGAGTTCGCCGCCGAGCACGGCTACCGGATGCGGTTCATCGAGTCCATGCCGCTGGACGCGCAGGGCGCCTGGGACCGGGCGACGATGGTCACCGCCGACGAGATCCTCGCCGTCCTCGGCACCCGGTGGGACCTCGTCCCGGTCGGCCGGCACGGGAACGCGCCGGCCGAGGAGTGGCGGATCGCCGGCACCGACACCGTGGTCGGCGTGATCGCGTCCGTCACCCGCCCGTTCTGCGGCGGCTGCGACCGCGTCCGCCTCACCGCCGACGGCCAGTTGCGCAACTGCCTGTTCGCCACCGAGGAGTCCGACCTGCGGGCACTGCTGCGCGGCGGCGCGGACGACGACCGGATCGAGGCCGCCTGGCGGGCCACCATCGGGCGCAAGGGCCCCGGCCACGCGATCAATTCGGCCGATTTCGTGCAGCCGGACCGGCCGATGTCCGCGATCGGGGGCTGAGCCCGGGCGGGCGGTGGCGGGGCGGGGTCGGGCGGGCGCCGGGGTGTGAGCTTCGACATGCTCGAACGCTCCGTGCCGCGCCGCCTTGACGGCCCGTGGGGCGACTGGTCTGCTGGGGCGCCGTCAGCCACCCCCCCAGTCCGGGAGTCTCCGTGCCCGCCCGCCGCACAGCCCTGCTCGCCGCCGTCGCCTTCCTGATATCCACGCCGGCGCTGGCCGGTTGCACCGGAGGTGCCGGGAAGCCGGCCACCGAGGCGGCCGGGCCCGCCGGCGCGGGCACCAGCCCGCTGCAGAATCCCGACGGCACCAGGCCCGGCCTGGCGCCGCTGACCACGCCCGAGGAACGGAAGGCCGGCCGCGACATCATCGCCAATGTCACCACCGCCGCCGCCGGACCCAAGGACGGCTACGACCGCGACGAGTTCGGCCCGGCCTGGACGGACAACGTCGACGGCGTCCCGGGCGGCCACAACAACTGCGACACCCGCAACGACCTGCTGGCCCGGGACGGCCGCTCGGTCGAGCACAAGGACGGTTCGGCCTGCACCGTCACCGCCATGACCATCGACGACCCGTACACCGGGAAGACCGTCCGGTGGAGCAAACAGCAGGCCTCGAAGATCCAGATCGACCATGTGATGCCGCTGTCCTACGACTGGCAGATGGGCGCGTCGACGTGGGACAAGGCCAAGCGCGTGCAGATCGCCAACGATCCGCTCAACCTCGTCCCGGCCGACGGCTCGCAGAACGCCTCCAAGGGCGACTCCGGTCCCGCCGCCTGGCTCCCGGCCAACACCGCCGTCCGCTGCTCGTACGCGGTGCGCTTCGCCCAGGTCTCGCTGAAGTACCGACTGCCCGTCACCGAGGCGGACAAGAGGGCCATGCTCCAGCAGTGCGGCGGTTGAGGAAACGTTCCGTCACGCTTTGCCCCCTTCGCCGTCCGCCGGCCGATCACGATATGACCGGTGTGACGGTCAGGTGATATTCGTGTGCGGTGCATTCGATGATCACCCGGTTCTCCCGGCGCGCCCTGCCCGCGGCCGTCGCCGCCGCCCTCCTGGCCGGCTGCGCCGGCTCGGGCGGATCCACCGCCACCGACGCGGCCTCCGGCACGCCGTCACCGGCCGCCGCCCCGGCCACGCCCAGCGCGTCGCCGACCACCCCGCCCACGCCGACGCCCAGGCCCACCGGCGCGGCCGACCCGGCACTCAAGCCCTTCTACGGCCAGCAGATCGCCTGGGCGCCCTGCGCCGACGACCCGAAGACCGCCAAGGTCGACGAGTCGGTGCTGCAGTGCGGCTCGCTCAACGTCCCGCTGGACTACGCCCATCCGGCCGGCGACCCGCTGGCCGTGGCCGTCGTCCGGGTCCCCGTCGCCAGGCAGGACCAGCGGCTCGGCTCCCTGCTGGTCAACCCCGGCGGGCCCGGCGGCTCCGGCGTCGGCATGGTCAAGGCCGCCCCCGCGCAGTTCGACGGCCCGATGCACGACCGCTTCGACGTGGTCGGCTTCGACCCGCGCGGCGTCGGTCTGACCACGCCGCTGAACTGCCTGGACGACAAGGCCCGCGACGAGTGGCTCGCCACCGACACCCCGGGCGACGACCACGGCAAGGTGCTCGCCGACGCCTGCCAGGCCAAGTTCGCCAAGCTGCTGCCGTTCATCGGCACCCGCGACACCGCCCGCGACATGGACGTCCTGCGGGCCGCGCTGGGCGACCAGAAGCTCAACTACTTCGGCATGTCGTACGGCACCTACCTCGGCAGCCTCTACGCCGAGGAGTTCCCCGACCGGGTCGGGCGGCTGGTGCTGGACGGTGCGGTCGACCCGTCCGTGCCGCTGGCCCAGCACAACATCGTGCAGTACGCGGGGTTCGAGCGCTCGCTGCGGCTCTTCGCCGCGTACTGCGCGAAGCAGGACCAGTGCCCGCTCGGCAAGGACCCGGCCAAGGCGGCCGACAAGCTCGCGGAGTTCCTCGACGGGCTCAAGGCGAAGCCGCTCACCACCACGAGCGGGCGCGCCCTCACCGCCAACGCCGCCTGGGCCGGCGTGCTCGACAGCCTCTACGGCGACGAGAAGACCTGGGACGCGCTGCGCAACGACCTCGGGTGGGCCATGGTCCGGAGCAAGGGCGACAACCTGCTCGCCCGCGCGGACGGCGCCTACGGCCGTGACGAGAAGGGCCACTACGGAGTCTCCGCCGACGCCTACACCGCCATCCACTGCGCCGACGGCGCGACCGCCGTCCCGACCGGCGAGGCCCTCCAGGCCGCGTACGCCGACCTGGCGGCGAAGGCCCCGCTGATCACCCGGCACGAGCCGAGCCTGGCGCTGTTCGACCCCGACTGCCGTGCCTGGCCGTTCCGTTCCGCCGAGCAGCCGCACCCGATCGTCTCGAAGAGCGATGCCCCGATCGTGGTGGTCGGCTCGACCGGCGACGCGGCGACGCCCTACGCCTCGGCCGAGAAGCTCGCCGCCCAGCTCGGCAACGCCGTCCTGCTCACCCGCGAGGGCGAGGGCCACATCGGCTACGGGCGGAGCAAGTGCGTCCGGGCCGCGGTCGACGCCTTCCTGACGGACGGCACCGCGCCGGCCGCCGGAACGCGCTGCCCGACCGACTGATCCACGCCGGACGACGACGGAGGGGACGCACCGCCCAGCGGCGGTGCGTCCCCTCCGTCGTTCTCCCGCGGCTCCCGGCTCAGGGGGTGCGGCTCAGGGGGCGGGCGTCTGCGTCAGGTCGTAGAAGGTGGTGCCGCCCACCGTCTTCGCGGTGAAGTGGCTCGCCACCCAGGTCTCGATCTGGGCGGTCTGCGACTCCTGGGCGCCGCCGTCGGCACCGGCGGTCGGACCGGCGGTCGCGGCGGTCGCGGCGGGATCGGTGCCGGTGCCGGTGCCGGTCCCGGTGCCCGTGCCGGGGCCGGCCGTCCGGCGGGAGCCGCCGCTGATGAACCAGTGCACCTTGCCCTCCCGGACGTACTGCCGGAAGGCGTCCAGGCCGAGCGACGGGTCGGTGCCGTTGAAGCCGCCGAGGGCCATCACCGGTTCGCCCGAGGCGAGTTGGTAGCTGGCGGCGGTCTGCGAGCCGCCGGTCGCGGCGGCCCAGGTGTAGCGGTCGGCGTCCTGCCGGAGCAGGGCGGCGGCCTCGTCGCTCACGGTGGCGCCGTTCAACAGCCCGCCGATGCCGCCGGGGGCGCCGCCGGCCATTCCGCCGCCGCCGAAGCCACCCGTGCCGCCGAAGCCGCCGGCTGCGCCGCGTCCGTTGCGGCCGCCGCCCGTCCCGTCGCCGCCCGTGCCGCCCGCGCCGTTCGCGGCGCCGCCGGGCAGCTGCCCGGGCGCGCCGCCCTGACCGGGCGAGCCCTGCTGCCCGTTGAGGAAGAACCGGCCGTCGCCGCCGGGCGGCATCCCGCGCATCCCGCCCGGGCCCATCCCCCGCCCGCCCGCGACCGCCGGACCGGCCGTCACGATCGAGCCGGTGTGCGGCGTGTTCACGGTGTCCACCGCGTACGCCGCCGGACCGCCCAGCGCCGCCGCCAGACCCACCAGCCCGACCGTCGTGGCGAGCCGTGCCGCCAGCCGCCCGGCCAGCAGCAGCGCCGCCCCGGCGGCGAGCCCGCCGACCAGGACCGCCCAGCGCAGCCACGGCAGGAAGTCCGCGCTGCGCCCGAGCAGGACGTACGCCCAGACCGCCGTGACCGCCAGCGTGGCGCCCAGCACCGCGGCGTAGGGCAGCCGGTGCCGGACCCGCCAGAGGCCGTCGACGCCCATGCCGACCAGCGCCGCGACCGCCGGGGCCAGCGCCACCGTGTAGTACTGGTGGAAGATGCCGGACATGAAGCTGAAGGTCAGCGCGGTGCAGACCAGCCAGCCGCCCCAGACCAGGAAGGCCGCCCGGGCGGTGTCGGTGCGGGCGTAGCGGCGGGTCGCCCAGAGCCCGAGCAGCAGCAGGATCAGCGCGGCCGGCATCAGCCAGGCGATCTGCCCGCCGATGTCGCCGTCGAACAGCCGGGTGATGCCGGTCTCGCCCCAGCCGCCCATCGCGCGGCCGCCGCCGGGCGGTGCCTCGGCCCCGCCCATCAGCCGGGCGCCACCGCCGCCGACACTGCCGGTCTCGTCGCCGTTGAGCCGGCCGAAGCCGTTGTAGCCGAAGGTGAGCGAGAGGAAGCTGTTGTCCTGCGAGCCGCCGATGTACGGGCGGGCCGAGGCCGGTACCAGCTCGACCACCGCCACCCACCAGCCGCCCGCCACCACCATGGCCAGGCCGGCGGCCAGCAGTTGCCGCACCCGCCGCCAGAGCCCGGTCGGCGCGACCACCAGGTAGACCAGCGCGAACGCGGGCAGCACGAGGAAGGCCTGGAGCGTCTTGGTGAGGAAGGCCAGTCCGAACATCACCCCGGTGAACACCAGCCACCGGGTGCCGGCCGCCTCGGTGGCCCGCAGCAGGCCGTACGCGGCCAGCGTGAGCAGCAGCACCAGCAGCGCGTCCGGGTTGTTGAACCGGAACATCAGGGCCGCCACCGGGGTCAGCGCCAGCGCACCCCCGGCCAGCAGGCCGCCGAGCGGCGGGAACCGGCGGCGCACCGTCGCGTACAGGGTGGCCACCGTGGCGACCGCCATCAGCGCCTGCGGGGCCAGCACCGACCAGGAGGAGAGGCCGAAGAGGCGGGCGGAGAGCGCCATCGGCCAGAGCGCGAGCGGCGGCTTGTCGACGGTGATGAAGTTCCCGGCGTCCGAGGAGCCGTAGAAGAAGGCCTTCCAGCTCTGGCTGCCCGCCTGGGCGGCCGCCGAGTAGAAGGAGTTGGCCCAGCCGGAGGCGCTCAGGCCCCAGAGGTAGAGGACGGCGGTGGCGGCCAGCAGCGCCAGCAGCGCGGGGCGCACCCAGCGCGGGTCGTCGGCGCGGCCGCGCCAGGACCGGGCCGCCAGGGTGCGCAGCCGGCCGGCCCAGGACGACGGGCCCTTGGGACCGGCGGCGGGTGGCGGGCACGGCGGGAAGAGCGCCTCGGCCGGCGCGGGGGCGGGAGCCGCTCCGGGGACCGGGGCGGGGCCGGGGAGCCCGGGGGCCGGCTGCGGCACCTCCGGCGGCGGATAGTTCGCGGCCTCCGGCCACGGTTCGCCGGCCGGAGGGGAGAAGCTGGTCGTGGTCATGGACGCTACGCTCGGCCGCCCGGCTGAGAGGACCGTGAGACCGGGCTGTGAGCCGTCTCTAATCCTGCCGGGGCGGTGCGGACGGCCACGTGCGCACGGCCCCGGCGGCCGCGGCGGGTCGGTGCGCGGTGGCCGTGCGGTGGGGTGTGCACGGCGGGTGCTACGCGGCCTGGGGCATCGTCAGGTGCTTGCCCAGCCACTCCATCGCCGGCGGGATCTCCCGCGTCCAGGTGTGGAAGTTGTGGCCGCCGGTGTCCAGGGTGATCGTGGAGAGCTTGGTCGGCGCCTTGAACGCCTTCACCATGTCCTGGGTGGCGGCGTAGTTGTTCTCGTCGTGGGCGGTGGCCAGCAGCAGCGAGACCGGCGCGGCCGGCTGGTTCTGCAGGCGCCACAGCAGGTCGTTCTCCTGCTTCAGCCGGCTGTCGCCGCCGAAGAGGTCACCGGTGGTCTCGTCGATCGGCGCGGTGTAGTAGCCGGAGAGGGAGACGGCGGCCCGGTAGGCGTCCGGCTTGCGCAGCGCGAACTTCAGCGCGCAGTAGCCGCCGGTGGAGTTGCCGATCACGGCCCGGTTGGCCGGGTCGGTGCCGATCCGGTAGGTGGTGCCGAGCGCCTTGGGCAGGTCGCTGGTGAAGAAGGTCTCCACCTGCGGGCCGTTCGGGACGTCCACGCACTCGGTGTCCCGGTTGTTGACGAGGGTCGGCCGCATCATCACCAGGATGGTCGGCGGGAGCTTCTTCTGGTCGATCGCCTCCAGCGCGGAGGCCGGGTACTGCATCAGCGAGATCAGCTTCTCGGGGGTGCCGGGGTAGCCGGCCAGGACCAGGGCCATCGGGAACTTCTGCTGCGCGAAGTCGGGCTGGAAGTACTGCGGCGGCAGGTAGACGAACCCGTCGGTGCTCAGGCCGCTGCCCGCTCCTTTGACGGAGACCTTGTGGATCAGGCCGACCCGCTCCGGGTTGGAGCCCTGCTGGGCGTAGAACTTCTGCTCGCCGGTGATGGCGACGGAGGCGTTCGGCTGGTGGTCGACCACCGTGCCCGGCCCGCCGTTGGTGCCCAGGAGGTCGGTCCAGGAGCTGTAGAAGCCGAAGTAGCCGTTGGCGATCAGCCCCATCGCGACCAGCACCGAGATCTGGGTGGCGAGGAAGGCGCCGATCCGCCCGAGCCAGGCCTGCCAGCCGCGCCCGCCGAATCTCGGCCAGAGCCACATCGTGGCGGCGAAGACGCCGATCGCGAGGAGGGAGGCGATGATCTGGAGGGGGAGTCCCGTAAGCCTGAGCACGTGACCGATCGTAGTTGACGGGCGGTGGCGTCCCGTGCGCCCCTCTATGCGCCCCGCCTGCGCCTCAACACGCCTCCTGTGCGCCCTGTTGACCGCGTGACAAAGGCTCGGGATCATGTCCGCGGGGAATGCACGGAGCGTGCATGAGAGATCACCGGGGGAGCGGGCATGAAGTCCTTCGTCAAGGTCGGCCTGGCGGCCGGCACAACGCTGCTGCTGGCGGCGTGCTCCAGTGGAGGGTCCGGAGGGGCGGACTCCTTCGGCCTGGGCCCGGGCAAGAGCGCCCCGGCGTCGGCGAGCGCCAGTGCGAGCCCCAGCCCGACACCCACCCCGACCCCGACGCCGACCAAGCCGCCGTACGGGCCGGTCCTGGTGAGCTACATCGACCCGGTCAGCGCCGCGCTCGGCAAGCTCAACGCCTCCGCCGGTCTGGACGCCTTCGCCACCACGCTCCAGGAGGCGGCCACCGCCGCGTCCGCGGCCGGCAGCGGCCTGGGCCTCGCGGGCGAGCCGGCGGCCGTCAGCACGGCGCGGCGCCAGCTGGTGACGGCGCTCGGCCAGCTCTCCACCGACCTGACCAAGGTCCGCAGCGACATCAAGGCGAAGAACCTCTGCGCCACCACCTCGGCCTTCGCCCAGGTCGGCCTCTCCGAGGGCCTCAAGGCGGTGCCCCCCGCCCTCGCCCAGATGGCCGCCGCCGGGTATCCCACCACCTTCAACGTCCCGCAGACCCCGCAGCTCCAGACCCGGTCGCTGGAGAGCGGCACCATGGTCCGCTCGGGCCGCCTCAAGGGCGAGGGCGTCCTCAACGTCGACAACGGCGGCAGCTCCGACGCGGTGGTCTCGCTCGCCCAGAACGGCAAGTCGATCCACTCGGTCTACGTCGGCAAGGGGAAGAAGGCGTCCATCGAGGGTGTCGAGGACGGCACCTACGACGTCTTCTTCGCCGGCGGCGTCGACTGGGACCCGACGCTGAAGGCGTTCACCCAGAGCTGCGACTTCAGCAAGTTCGACGACAGCATGGCCTTCGAGACCGGTCGCACCTACACCTCGTGGTCCATCACCCTCCAGCCGGCGGTCGGCGGCAACGCCAAGACCAGCGACGTGGACGAGGACACCTTCCCGCAGCCGTAGCGCAAGAAGTACCCGCGGCGCCGTCGGCCGATCCGGCCGGCGGCGTTGTCCTGTGCGGGGTGCCGTCCCGTGTCGCGGGTGACGTGCGCCAGGGCGGCGAGCGGTGTGCCGACGAGGACGGGCAGATCCAGGTGCAGGTGGTGCCGGCGGGGGCGGGCAGGTCCCGGGTGGGCCTCGGAATCTGCGACACCTGACGGTTCACCCGGTGGCACCGGTCCTGCCGTCGCACCGCCGGGCAGGCTCGCGGGCGGCGCCGCGGACATGTGGTGCACATCTCGAACCTGCCTCCCGGGTGGCAGGTTTGGGGCGGGGCGCGTGCTGCGACCTCGGGTGATGGGGCGTAGGGCGGCGAAGGTCGTGGCAGCGGCGCGGAATCGGTGGCGCGAGTTCTGTCGGCATGGTTGACCCGTTGAGGTGGTCATGGCACTTTCGTGCGGCGCGGGCGTCCGCGACCGGTCGTACGCCCCGCAATCCCCCACAAGGAGAAGCATGTTCAAGAGACTTGCCGCCCTCGTCGGCGCAAGCGCCGTCGTCGCGGGTGGGCTGACCCTCGCCGCCACCCCCGCCCAGGCGGTCCAGGCCGGCGATCTGACGTCCACCATCGCGCTGAGCAACTGCTCGGCCTCGCTGGTCCGTTACCCCTCGTCGGTGGACACCGACCGGGCCCTGATGCTCACCAACGGCCACTGCCTGCCGACGATGCCGTCGGCCGGACAGGTCGTCCAGAACCAGAGTGCCAGCCGCAGCGGCACGCTGCTCGGCTCCTCGGGCAACTCGCTCGGCACCGTCCAGGCGGACAAGGTCCTCTACGCGACCATGACCGGCACCGACGTCGCCCTGTACCAGCTGACCGACACCTTCGCGTCCATCACCTCGAAGTTCAGCGCCACGGCGCTGACGATCAGTGACACGCACCCGGCCGACGGCTCGGCGATGTACATACCCTCGTCGTACTGGAAGCAGGTGTGGAACTGCTCGGTCAACGGGTTCGTCGACACCCTGCGCGAGGACGAGTGGACCTGGCACGACTCGCTGCGCTACAGCGCGGGCTGCAACACCACGCACGGCACGTCCGGTTCGCCGATCGTCGACGCCGCCACGAAGAAGGTCGTCGGCATCAACAACACCGGCAACGACGACGGCCAGATGTGCACCCTCAACAACCCGTGCGAGGTGGCGGCCGACGGCACCACCAAGGCCACCAAGGGCCAGAGCTACGGCCAGGAGACGTACTGGTTCACCACCTGCCTCGGCACCGGCCGGGTCATCGACCTCAACGTCAGCGGCTGCCTGCTCACCAAGCCGGCCGGCACCAGCGTCTCGGTCACCAACCCGGGCGGCCAGAGCACCGCGCTGAACGGCTCGGCCAACCTGCAGATCTCGGCCTCCGGCGGCACCGCCCCGCTGACCTTCACGGCCACCGGCCTGCCGACCGGCCTGTCGATCAGCTCCAGCGGCAAGATCACCGGCACCGCCACGGCCGCGGGCACCTACAACGTGACCGTGACCGCGAAGGACGCCGCCAACAAGACCGGCACCGCCGCCTTCACCTGGACGGTCTCCGGCGGCGGTGGCGGCACCTGCACCCCGGCGCAGCTGCTCGGCAACGCCGGCTTCGAGACCGGCAGCGCCGCGCCCTGGACGGCGTCCAGCGGTGTCGTGGACAACAGCGCCTCGCAGGCCGCGCACGGCGGTTCGTGGAAGTCCTGGCTGAACGGCTACGGCTCCACCCACTCGGACAACCTCTCGCAGGCGGTGGCCGTCCCGGCCGGCTGCAAGGCGTCGCTGAGCTTCTACCTGCACATCGACACGGCGGAGACCGGCTCGACGGCGTACGACAAGCTGACCGTCTCCGTGAACGGCACCGCGCTGAAGACCTACTCCAACGCGGACGCGGCGGCCGGCTACCAGCTGCGGACCTTCGACCTCTCGTCCTACGCGGGCCAGACGGTCACCGTGAAGTTCGCGGGCACCGAGGACGCCTCGCTGCAGACCAGCTTCGTGATCGACGACACGGCGCTGCAGACCAGCTGACGCCTGCGCCGTAGTCCCCTCGGCCGCCCGGTCCCCGACCGGGCGGCCGTTCGCGGGTCAGAACAGCCGGTGCCCCTTCACCCAGACGCTGCGCCTGCCGTCGGCGCCCACCAGCCGGAACTTGTTGATGCCGGGGTAGGACCAGCCGATCCGGAAGAAGCTCAGCCCGAAGACGAACGCGAGGAAGGCCCACAGGAACAGGAGGCCGAAGCCGTCCGTCGCGTCCGGGTCGTTCTCGTCCACGGTCTGGCCGCCCAGCTGGACCAGCATCGGAACGACGACCGCCAGCGAGAGCAGCAGCGCCGCCCCCACCACCAGGTAGATCCACCGCTTCCGGAGCGCCGTGGGGCGGCTCTCGACCCTGGCGCAGAACGCCCGCCGGCACCGATCGCAGGTGAACGACGCCACCGCGCTGCCCCGTTGAGGGCGCTTGCGGTCCTCGCCCGAGATGATGCCGATGTTCCAGTTGACCCTAGTGGCGGTGAACCCGGCCTCGACGCTCACCCGGCACCCCAGCGCGATCGAGTACCGCTCCTCGATCGACGGATTCCTGACTCCCATACGTTCCCCCTGCCGCCCGCGCCCATCGCGGGTGAGCCAGGGTACCGTCCGAAGCCGGTTCCGGGGGTCGGATCGCCGCCCAAGTTCCTTGTTTTGCATACGCGTTGGCCTGGCCGGTTGGCGTAGGCCGTCTCGCCTTCGAGGGCGCCGTCCGAGGTCCCGGACTTCGTCGCCTCACGCGGGCGGCAGCTGTTGCGCACCGCCTTCCTGCTGACCGGCGGTGACGCGCACCTGGCCGAGGACCTCGTCCAGGAGGCGCTCGGCCGGATCTTCGTGAAATGGCGCAGGATAGCCCGGCTCGACAACCCGAGCGGCTACGCGCAGACCGTGCTGGTCAACACCTTCCTCTCGCACCGGCGCCGGCGCAGCAGCTCCGAGCAAGTGGTGGACACCTTCCCCGAGATCGCCGTCGACGACCCGGATCCGGCGCTGCGGCTGACGCTGCTGCGGGCGCTCGGGGAGCTGTCCGCCCCGGACCGGGCCGTGCTGGTCCTGCGGTTCTGGGAGGACCGCAGCATCGAGGAGACGGCGGCGGCACTGCACCTGAGCAGTACGGCCGTGCGCTCCCGGAGCAGTCGGGCGCTCGCCCGGCTGCGCGACAGACTCGGCGACGACTTCGCCGCCGTCCGCCCGGGGCCGGCGAGCCGGGCTCCACCACCGAGAAGGCGAGGGTCCGCCATGCCAGTTGACGACGAGTTCGAGGGTGGGCTTACGGACGCCCTCGGGGCCGACTTCGCCCGCGCGCTGCGCGGCGCGGCCGCCCTGGCACCGGCGCCGGCGCTGCACGCGCTCACCGCCGGCGCTGCACGCGCTCACCGCCGGCGCGGAGCGGCGCGGCCGGCGGTGGCGCAACCGGCGGCGGCCGACCTGCTCGCCCGGCTGGTGCCACTGCTGCCGCCGGGTACCACGCAGACCCCGGTGCCGGGCGGGGACAGTGCCAACCTCCTGGTGACCGCCGAGGAGCGGACCGGCCTGCTGACGGTGCACACGGGGCCGCCCAGCGCGCGCGGGCGGGAGGACCGCGAGTTGGCGCTGTCCGGTCCGCCGACCCCGCTGGAGGTCCGCGAGATCCTGGCCGACGGGACACTGGTGGTGGTCAACCGGTTCGGGAACGGCAAGACCGCCGTCGATCCGGTCCTGCACTGGGCGGCCGCGGTGTACTACCCGGACGGCCGCCAGGTGTCGCTCTACGAGCAGAACGGCGAGAACGGCTACACCGCCCGGCCCGGCACCCCCGCGCTGAGCCTCGACCAGCTGAAGGCGATCGTCACCGCCTCCGTCTGGCGGTCCTGACCCCGCCCCCGCGCCGCCGGGACCGGTGGCGGCGCGGGGCGCCCGGATGTCCGCCCCGCGGGGTGGGTCACGGTGCGGTGCGGGGGATCCGCTGCTGCCACTCGCGGGTGAAGACGATGTCGCCTGCTTCGAGGGCGGTGAGCTGGGTGCGGGTGAGGAAGTGGGTGGGGGTGCAGCGGAGTTCGGTGCGGGTCCGGAGGGTGATGTCCCAGCCGATGGCGGGGCGTTCGAGGCGGACGGTGCGGTCGCTGCGGGCCTGGGCGCTGGTGGGGGCGGCGGTGAGGATCCGGTAGGCGGTGACGGTGTGCTCGTCACGGACCAGGCCGTCGGGGTGGGTGCGGGTGCCGTCGGTGGCGGGGGAGAGTTCGGTCCGCCACTCGTGGCGGGCGATGTCGTGGACCGTGAGGCGTTCGGGGCGGGCGGTGAGCGGTTCGGTGACGTGGACGGGCGGTGGCAGGGGGAGGGTGGGGGAGGCGAGGACGACGGGGGCGGTGCCGGGGTCGGCGGCGAGGTGGCGCACGGGGAGGGTCAGGGCGCTGTGGGAGGGGTCGAGTCCGAAGCCGGCGGGCTCGGGGTCGGGCCAGAGCCACGGCCAGTAGGTGGAGGAGAGGGCGAGCCGGAGCCGGTGGCCGGGTGGGACGGTGAGCCCGGCGGGGGCGAGCTCGACGGTGATGTCCGGCCCGGGCGGGGTGGCGAGGCGGGCGCCCCGGGCGAGCAGGGTGGAGGTGCCGTCGGGGGCGACGGCGCAGAGGCGGGCGATCACCGGTCCGGCCTCGGCCGGAGGGCGCAGGCGCAGCCGCAGGGACGGGGCGCCGAGCAGTTCGAGCGGTTCGGGCAGCGGCAGCGAGTCGAAGCAGACCGAGCGTCCGTCCTCCTCCCGCTGGTCCGGCGGCCGGTCGGCGGGGCGGCCGAGCGGGACGTACGCGCCGGCGTTGAGGCCGGTGTGCTGCGGGGAGCGGACGTGGACGTAGCGGTCGTCGGAGGCGGTGCCGGCGGTGCGCAGCGGGCCGTCGAGGCCGTAGCGGACGGTGCGGACGTCGGGCGAGGGCCAGGGGTCGGCGGCGGTCCAGCGGTCGCCGGTCCAGCTGCGCAGGGCGGGCGTCCGGAGCGCGCCGGTGTCGGCGCCCTTGAGCCAGTGGTCCCACCAGCGCAGCGTCTCGGCCAGGGCGTCGTCCGGCAGGCCGTGCGGCCAGGGGCCGAGCAGGGCGCGGACGGGGACGGCGGCGGTACCGGCGGCGAGCAGGCGCAGGACCGCGGCGCAGGACGGGTCGCCCCAGCCGGCGACGGCGAGGGTGGGGACGGCGGCGGTGGCCGGCGGCTCGCCCCAGCCGGCGGCGAGCCGGGCGGGGAGGTCCGGCTCCAGGGCTTCGAGCCGCTCCCGCCACATCGCCCGCCAGTCGTCGCCGACGTACTGCGGGTCCGGGGGGCGGGCCGCGTCGGCGAGCCGGGCGCCGGCGCGGGTGTGCAGGTCGGCGGCGAGGGCGGCGCCGCCGAGGCGGTGGCCGCCGTCGGGGCAGGCGGTGACCACGGCGTGCACGGCGTCCGGGGCGCGGGCGGCCAGCCGCAGGGCGCCGGCGCCGGCCGCTCCACTGCCGAGCAGTCCGATCCGGCCGGTGCACCAGGGTTCGGCGGCGAGCCGGCGCAGCAGGTCGGCGCCGTCGGTGAGGTCCTGCTCGCCGGCCCCGTCGTCGGGCCGGCCGCCGGAGTTGCCGCAGCCGCGGGCGTCGACCCGGACGGCGGCGTAGCCGTGGCCGGCGTACCAGGGGTGGCGGCGGGCGTCGTCGGCGGCCGTCCAGTCGGTGAGGCGCCCGCCGGAGTACTCCAGCACCACGGGGACGGGGTCGTCGGTCACCGGGCGCCAGAGCCGCGCGTACAGCTCGGTGCCGTCGGGCAGCGGGACGCGGACGTCCTCGCGGACGGTGCGGTAGGAGTACGAGGGCATGGCCGCTCCCATCGAGTCCCGGATCGGCGGGGCCCCGGTGGCGGGGGGCCCGTTCGGCGGGCCACGGTGCGGGCGGGCCGGAGCCCGCCCGCGCCGCAGGCGTCAGCAGTCCGACCCTAGGGGAGGATGCCGGCACTGTCCTGGTGAGCGGGCCCCGGCGGGGCGCGACGGGGGCGTCAGGCCTTGCTGAGCCAG
This sequence comes from Kitasatospora sp. NPDC022856, assembly GCF_055561235.1. Taxonomy (NCBI): domain Bacteria; kingdom Bacillati; phylum Actinomycetota; class Actinomycetes; order Kitasatosporales; family Streptomycetaceae; genus Kitasatospora; species Kitasatospora sp. NPDC022856. Next base: position 33,096 of record NZ_JBVHHE010000035.1, read on the forward strand.
GCGGTGGCGTTGAGGGCGAGGGCGGCGTTGGTGCCGGCCGGGTCGTTCCAGCCGTTGAAGAGGGTGTTGCCGGACTGCCCGGTGCCGTCGTCGGCCGGGGAGCTGTCGCCCCAGATCGCGACCCGGCCGCTGCCGTAGCCGCTGGTGACGAAGAAGGCGCCGGTGGTGCCGCTGTAGCCGGTCCGGTAGAGCAGGCCCTTGACCGAGGGGTTGTCGGCGGGCTTCAGGGTGAAGGTGGTGCCGGAGCGCAGGATCGAGCCGGTGACGGTGCCGAAGGCGCCGTGCAGGACGGGGTCGGCGGGGTCGTTGACGGCGCGCGGGTTGTCGGTGGAGATGTTCTTGACGTCGACGCTGAAGCCGAAGGGGTCGTCGTTGTCCACCCCGTTGTTGGTGAGCAGGTCGTTGATGACGGCGGGGGAGTCCCAGCCGTCGTTGTTGCGGTCGCTCTGGTTGTGGTCGGAGATCAGGAAGAGCCCGCCGCCGTTCTGCACGAAGCGGATCAGGGCGGCCTTCTCGGCGGCGCTGAAGCGGACGTTCGGCTCGGGCACCACGAAGGTGTCGAAGTTGGCGAGGTCGAGCGCGGCCCCGGTGCCGTAGCTGATGGTGGAGCCGGCCGGGAGGGTCTTGAGGCTGTACTGGCCGGTCTTCTGCAGGGCGACGCCCCAGGCGGAGAGCGCGCCCGTCCAGCTCTTCTCGGTGCTGGGGCTGGCGTTCTGGGCCAGCGGGTCGGGCTGGCTGGTGGAGATGATCCAGTCGGCGTTGCCGGCGGTCTCGGCCTTGGTGTTGTCGAACAGCACCCGGTGGGGGGCGGCGGCGGTGGCCGCGGTGGGGGCGGGTGCGGTGCCGGCCGCGGTGCGGGCGGTGGGGGAGGCCGAGGCGGTGGGGGCCAGGCCGGAGAGGCCGGCCGCGAGGAGGGCCGGGGCGACCAGGGCGGCAGCCGTTCTCATGCGGATCATGTGCCGTTCCTCCGTGGGGAGTTGAGGTGTCGGCGCCCGAGTATTCGCGCGTAGATCCGAGTATCCGCACGCGGGCCGCCCGGTGAAAGCCTCCGGAGGTTACGGGCATTTGTACGGTACATGGCGATCTTTGGGAGGACCGGAGCGCTTCCGGAATGCGCCCTCCGCGCGCCGAGACGTCCCGACCGCCCCGGACCAGTACTTGCGTATGACTTGCAAGTACTTCCTCGCCGAGGGAAAGATGGCCCAGCTTCGCCCGCTCCCCCGAAAGGACGACACGATGTCCAGCCCCGCCGCAGGTGCCACCGCCGTCAGATGGCGCGACCGGCTCACCCGTGAGGAGTGGATCCGCCTGGCCGGCATGGGCGGCTTCATCCTCGCGCTGCACGTGATCGGCTGGTTCACCCTCCTCGCGGTCATCGCACCCGAGCACTACGACGTCGGCGGGCAGGTGTTCGGCGCCGGGATGGGCCTCACCGCCTACACCCTCGGCATGCGGCACGCCTTCGACGCGGACCACATCGCGGCCATCGACAACACCACCCGCAAGCTGATGGGCCAGGGCAAGCGACCGCTCTCGGTCGGCTTCTGGTTCTCGCTGGGGCACTCCTCGATCGTCTTCGGCCTCTGCGCGCTGCTCGCCTTCGGCATCCAGTCGCTGGCCGGCCAGGTCGAGTCCGACGACTCCACCCTGCACGACACGACCGGCCTGATCGGCGTCTCCGTCTCCGGGACGTTCCTGCTGCTCATCGGCCTGATCAACCTCGGCGCCTTCAACGGCATCCTCAAGGTCTTCCGCAAGATGCGCGAGGGCGAGTTCGACGAGGCCGAGCTGGAGCAGCAGCTCGACAAGCGCGGCTTCATGAACCGCATCCTGGGCCGGGTGACCAGGGCCGTCACCAAGCCCTGGCACATGTACCCGGTCGGCCTGCTGTTCGGCCTCGGCTTCGACACCGCGACCGAGGTCTCGCTGCTGGTCCTGGCGGGCGGCGCGGCCGCGTTCCAGCTGCCCTGGTACGCGCTGCTGGTGCTGCCGGTGCTGTTCGCGGCGGGGATGAGCCTGCTGGACACCATCGACGGGTCGTTCATGAACTTCGCTTACGAGTGGGCGTTCTCGAAGCCCGTCCGCAAGATCTACTACAACCTGACCGTCACCGGTCTCTCCGTCCTGGTCGCGCTGGTCATCGGCTCGATCGAGCTGATCGGGCTGCTCGGCGAGAAGCTGGACATCACCAGCGGGCCGGTCGCCTGGATCGGCGAGCTGGACCTCAACTTCGTCGGCTACGCCATCGTCGGCCTCTTCGTGCTCACCTGGGCGGCGGCGATCGCCTACTGGAAGCTCGGCCGGGTCGAGGAGAAGTGGTCGGCGGGCCTGGCGAGCGCGGCGGAGAAGGCCGAGTAGCGGCGGGGCTCCGCGGGCGGGCGGTCGGCGCCGGCCGGCCGGAGCGCGCGAACGGCGGGCCGGTCCGGGGGAGAACCCCGGACCGGCCCGCCGTTTCGTCGTTCGGTCTGTCCGTCCGTCCGTCCGTCTGTGTCCGTCCGCATCGTCCCGGCTCCGCCCGGAGCCTGCCGGGCGCTCGCTCGCAGCCCGCCCGGACCGGCCGGCCGACCCCCCGGGGGGACGGAGCGCGGGTGCCGGGCACCCGGTCGGAGCGGCGAGCGCTCGAAATCGGCCAAATTTCCGAGGGATGGGGATCGGTGGAAACCCCTACGGAAGGCCGGAAAGCGGCGCCGGCGGTGCCGTCAGGGCATCGCGGGCGCGAAGCGGCCGGTCGGGCCGGCCGCCAGGGTGCGGTCGAGCAGGGACAGCGCCCGCAGCTCGGCCACGCCCTGGTCCGGCGCGCGGACGTACAGCACCAGTCCCACACCCCCCGGGACGGCGCAGGCGCGCACGTGCTCCAGACCGTCGCCCGGCCCCGCGCACCCCCACACAGCTGCCTGGACGTCGGCGGCCCCCGCCTCGCCCGTCGGCGCGGCGGAGACGTCCAGGAGGGTCAGGTGGACGGGGAACACCGAAGGATCAGTCCCAGCCGATGCCCGGATTCCCGGTGGGGGTGGTGTCCCAGCCGATCGCCGCGGGCAGCGGGTGGTCCCAGCCGATGCCGGTGTCGGCGGCCACGCCGGCGGTGACGGCGGCCGGCTGGGCGGCGAAGGCGGGCGCGGAGACGCCGGCGAGGGAGAGTGCGAGGGCGGCGGCGGCGAGCAGCCGGACGGTCTTGGGCACGGCGGTTCCTGTTCTGGGCACAGTGGTTCAGGGCGCGAAGGGGCAGAGCGCGGGGGAGGTGTGCGAGCGCGGGGCGTTGGAGCGCGGGGGAGGGTGCACGCACGGGGAATCCTCCCCGGTGGCGGCCCCCGGGCGGGAGGGGCGGCGGCGGGCAGCAACAGGCCAGGCAGCAAGCTGCAACCTCCTGGCGAAATCCCCGCGGATGCGCTCACCGGCCGGCCCGCCCCCGTCGGCCGGTCCGCCGGCGGGGCCGTGGGCGCGGTGGCGGTACCGCTCGCCAGGGCCGCTGCCGGTGCCCTCCGGCGACACCCCCGGGTACCGTTCCGGCGGGGCTGTCGGCGTGGTTCCCCGTCGGGGGCCGGCGTACACCCGAGCCGCTTGACCGGATCATGCCTTGTGACGCCGGTGCCACGGCGCAAGGATCGAGCCGCAGATCGCCCGATAATCCCATTGCGACGAGCAGGGGTCATTGAAGTGCTGGAACTGCTGGGCCTCGACACCACCGCGGAGGCCGTCTACCGCGAGATGCTGGCCGACCCCGAGGGTGGCGTGGTCGAGCTGTGCCAGCGGCTCCGGCTGCCCGAACGCGCCGTCCGGGAGGCACTCGACCGGCTCGCCGACCTCACCCTGCTGCGCGCCTCGCGGGACCGCCCCGGGGCGTTCTGGCCGGTCAGCCCGGAACGCGGACTGGAGCTCCTGCTGCGCCGTCAGGAGGAGGACCTCGCCCGGCGCCAGCAGGAGCTGGCCGTCTCCAAGGCGGCCGTGGCGCGGGCCGTGGCCGAGTACGCGACGCTGCGCGCCAGCACCCTGGTGGACGGCGGCGAGCGGCTGGTCGGCCTGGACGCCATCCAGGCCAAGCTGGAGGTGCTGACGGCCCGGCTGACCTCCGAGTGCCTCGCGGTGATGCCCGGCGGCGCGCAGTCCGCGGCCAGCCTGGCCGCCTCCCGGCCGCTGGACGAGGACGCCCTGGTGCGCGGGGTGAGCCTGCGCACCATCTACCAGGACAGCGTCCGCAACGACCCGGAGACCCTCGGGTACGCGCAGTGGATGACCGGTCTCGGCGGGCGGGTGCGCACCGCACCGGTGCTGCCGCCCCGGATGCTGGTCTTCGACCGCTCCACCGCCGTGGTGCCGATCGACCCGGAGAACACCCGGCTCGGCGCCCTGTGCACCGAGGAGCCGGGCATCGTCGCCTCGCTGGTCGCGCTCTTCGAGCAGACCTGGGAGACGGCCGTCCCGCTCGGCACCCACCGGGCCGAGGACGCCGGCACGGGCCTGAGCGCCGGTGAGCGGGAGCTGCTGCGGCTGCTCTCCACGGGGCTCACCGACGACGCGGCGGCCAAGCGGCTCGGGGTCTCGGTGCGGACGGTGCGCCGGCAGATGGCCGCGCTGATGGAGCGGCTGGACGCGGGCAGCCGGTTCGAGGCGGGCCTGAAGGCCGCTCAGCGCGGCTGGCTCTAGCAGCGGTCGCGGCCGCGGCGGTCGGGCGGCGGTCGGGCGGTCGGCCCCGCCGGGGCGGTCCGACGGGGCGGCCCGGCGGGGCCGGGAGCGGCATCCCCTCGGCCCCGGGAGTGACCGTCAGGGCGGCGGCGGGACCCCGCCGGGCGCCCAACCTGTCGCGCGCGTCACAGCTTCGGGTGTGATCTCGCCGACGGTCTCGATTGTTCACCGCCGAGGTCTTGTCGCGTCATTTTCTACGCGCGTATCTTAAGGCGCTGCGGGGGGCCGTCCAGGATCCCCGGGCCCGCGCCTCTACGCGGGTAGCGCACTCGCGCCCGTCTGACCCACCCTCACGTCCCGGCGGCCCCACGACTGCCGGGCCACTCGTGCCACCCCCGTTGCCGTGCCGCTGCGCGCCACGACGAACCAAGGAGTCCCGTCCAGGTGACCACCTCCCCCGCTTCCCGCCCGCGGTCGCGCCGCACCCTGCTCCGCGCGACCCTCCTTCCGGCCGGCCTGGCCGTCTCGCTGGTGCTCGTCCCGCTGCCGGCCGCGGTGGCCGCGCCCTCGGCCGACGCGGTGATCGCCGAGGTGTACGGCGGCGGTGGCAACTCGGGTGCCACGCTGAAGAACGACTTCATCGAGCTGGCCAACAAGGGCGGCGCCGCCTTCGGCCTGGACGGCTGGAGCGTGCAGTACATATCCGGCACGCCCGGCGCGAACTCCCAGTGGGGCGTCACCCCGCTGACCGGTGCGATCGCCCCCGGCACCCGCTACCTGGTCGCCGAGGCGGCCGGCGCGGCCGGCACGGTCGACCTGCCCGCCCCGGACGCGGCCGGCTCGCTGGCCCTGTCGGGCACCAGCGGCACCGTCGCGCTGGTCCGCGGCACCGACCCGCTGACCTGCAGGACCGCCGCCGACTGCGCCGCCGACCCGCGCGTGCGGGACCTGGTCGGCTTCGGCACCGCCGTCGTCCACGAGGGCTCGGCCGCCGCCGCCGGCGCCTCCAACACCGCCTCGGTGGCCCGCAAGGCGGGCCTCGCGGACACCGACGACAACGCGGCGGACCTCGCCGCCGGCGCCCCGAGCCCGACCAACAGCAAGGGCGAGGTCGCCGAGGGCTCCACCCCGACCGGTCCGACCGAGCCGGGCACCGTCCGGATCCACGACATCCAGGGCACCACCCGGCTGTCGAGCCGGACCGGCAAGACGGTCGCGGGCGTACCCGGCATCGTCACCGGCGTGCGCGGCTACGGCTCCAAGGGCTTCTGGATCCAGGACCCGAACCCGGACGCCGACCCGGCCACCAGCGAGGGCGTCTTCGTCTACACCGGCAGCGCCAACCCGACCGTCAAGGTCGGCGACTCGGTGCTGGTCACCGGCAAGGTGACGGAGTACTACCCGAACTTCAACGGCGGCTCGCAGTCGCTCACCCAGCTCAGCGGCCCGGCCGTCACCGTGCTCTCCTCGGGCAACCCGCTGCCGGCCGCGGTCGAGGTCGACACCCGCAACATCCCCGGCACCTACGCCCCGCAGGCCCCGGCCGGTGGCACCGTCGAGTCCCTGCCGCTCCAGCCGGAGAAGTACACCCTGGACTTCTACGAGTCGCTGGAGGGCATGCGCGTCCAGGTCAAGGACGTCCGGGTGATCCAGGCGACCGACAAGTACAACGAGCTCTGGGTCGCGGCCGACGAGCAGGACCAGAAGAGCCGGCGCGGCGGCGTGCTGTACGAGTCGTACGAGGAGCCGAACGTCGGCCGTCTGATGGTGCAGCAGCAGGCGCCGGCCGCCCAGCAGCCGTTCCCGGTCGCCAACGTCGGCGACGTGCTGACCGGCACCACCGACGGCCCGCTGGACTACAACGGCTTCGGCGGTTACACCCTGGTCGCCGGTACCCTCGGCGCGCTCCAGGACAACCACCTGGCCCGCGAGGTGACCGCGCAGCCGGCCGACCGCGAGCTGACCATCGCCACCTACAACGTGGAGAACCTGGCGCCCGGCAACCCGGACGCCAAGTTCGCCGAGCTGGCCCAGGCCGTGGTCACCAACCTGCGCTCGCCCGACGTCCTCGCCCTGGAGGAGATCCAGGACAACAACGGCGCCAAGAGCGACGGCACGGTGGACGCGAGCCAGACCGTCGCCAGGTTCGTCGCCGCCATCAAGGCGGCCGGCGGTCCGGCGTACGACTGGCGCTCGATCGACCCGGAGGACGGCAAGGACGGCGGCGAGCCCGGCGGCAACATCCGCCAGGTCTTCCTCTTCAACCCGCAGCGGGTCTCCTTCACCGACATCGCCGGCGGCAGCGCCACCGCCGCGGTGGACGTGGCCGGCACCGGCGCGGCCACCGCGCTGACCGCCTCGCCCGGCCGGATCGCCCCGGCCGACGAGGCCTGGGTGAACAGCCGCAAGCCGCTGGTGGGCCAGTTCTCCTTCCGCGGCAAGAAGGTCTTCGTCATCGCCAACCACTTCAACAGCAAGGGCGGCGACCAGGGCATCGACAGCCGCTTCCAGGCCCCGGCCCGCAGCTCCGAGGTGCAGCGCCTCAAGCAGGCCACGGTCGAGCAGGCCTTCGTGGCCAAGCTGCTGGCCGCCGACAAGGAGGCCAAGGTGGTCTCGCTCGGTGACTTCAACGACTACCAGTTCTCGCCCGCGCTGGCCGCGCTGACCAAGGACGGCGTGCTGCGCGACCTGGTGAACGAGCTGCCGGAGAAGGAGCAGTACTCCTACGTCTACCAGGGCAACTCGCAGGTGCTGGACCACGTCCTGGTCAGCCCCGAGGTCGGGTACGCCAAGTACGACGTGGTGCACATCAACAGCGAGTTCGCCGTCCAGGCGAGCGACCACGACCCGCAGGTGGTCCGCATCAAGCCGTAGGGCCCGCGGCACGACCGAGGGGGCGGTGACCGGAGTTCCGGTCGCCGCCCCCTCGGGGTTCCCGCCCGCGCCCGCGGCTACTTCAGGGCGGCGAGCACGGCGTCCGCCATCACCTTCTCGCCGGTGGCGTTGGGGTGGAACGGGACGGCCGGGGAGCCCGGCAGCGCGCCCTCGATCCAGCGGTCGTCCGAGCAGACGTCGTGGCCGACGGTCGGGGTGGCGGTGTCCACGTAGGTGGCGCCGCCCGCGGCCGCGGTGGACCTGAGCATGGCGTTCAACTGGCCGAGCACGCCGTACATGTACTCGACGTCCCCCGCCGTGACGGGCTGGCGCAGGAAGCACTCGGAGCCGTCGGCCGGCAGCACGGACGGGTAGCCCACCAGCAGGACCCTGGCGCCGGGGGCCTTGGCGTGGACGCGCTTCAGGGTGTCGGCGATCTGCGGCCGGGCGGCGGCGATCCGGTCGGCCAGGTCGTCGTTGCCGTACTGCCAGGACCAGCTGGACCAGTCCCAGTAGCCGTGGTGGAAGACGTCCTTGCAGGGCGTGCCCAGCGGGTTGACCGCCGCGCCGGCGATGCAGACCCCGACCAGTTCGCCGAGCCCGAGGTCGGTGGCGCCGAGGTCGTTGCCGCCGATGCCGAGGGTCACCAGGTCGGTGTCGGCGGTGACGGCGTCCAACTGCGGGTCGTTGACCCGGATGAACGCGTCGTACTGGGGCTGCGTCATCGCCTTCACCTTGGCGGCGGCGCAGGTGACGTCGGTGTAGGCGGTGGCCTTGAGGGCGGCCGCCACCAGGTGGCCGTAGTTGCGGTCGGAGCGCAGGCACAGGCCGGCCGACTGGCCGGGCACCCCGGCGCCGGCGGCGTAGGAGTCGCCGAGGGCGACGTAGTGGCGGGGGGCGGGCGTGGCGGCCTGCGCGCTGGTGGAGGTCAGGGCGAGGGCCGCGCCCAGTGCGGCGGCGGCGAGCAGGGCGGGCTTCCGGGAAGTCCGGGTCGTACGGCGTTTCCGGGCAGGGCTGAGCACGGGTTCCTCCTGGGGGAGAGAGAACGAGTGGGGGTCGCGCCAGCCGGGCCACAGCTTTACTACTGACAGGTAAGTTACCGCCAGGTTTCGAATGCGTCCATGCCCGGTGCGGAAATTCCCGAAAACCCGTCAGAAGCATTTCGGAATAACGCTCCACCGTGTATCGGAGGTATTTCCGAAACGCCTCGGAGCGGAATTGCCGCCGCAGCTTGTTACTCACCGGTTGACGCGCCCCGCCGCAGGCCGCAGTATCGGGCGCACGCCGCACCGCCCGAACGCCGCACCGCAGGACCACCGGCCGCACCGCCGGACCACTGATGGAGGAGAGCGCATGGCCCTGGACGCCGATGTCATCGTCATCGGAGCCGGTCTCGCGGGCCTCGCCGCGACCGCCGAACTCGCCGACGCCGGACGGCGGGTGATCCTGCTCGACCAGGAGCCCGCGGCCTCCTTCGGCGGGCAGGCGCACTGGTCCTTCGGCGGTCTCTTCCTGGTCGACTCGCCCGAGCAGCGCCGGATGCGGATCCGCGACTCGCACGCGCTCGCCCTCCAGGACTGGCAGGGCACCGCCGGCTTCGACCGCGCCGAGGACGCCTGGCCGCGCCGCTGGGCCGAGGCCTACGTCGACTTCGCGGCGGGGGAGAAGCGGGCCTGGCTGCGCGCCCAGGGCGTGCGGTTCTTCCCGGTCGTCGGCTGGGCCGAGCGCGGCGGGCTGCTGGCCGACGGACCCGGCAACTCCGTTCCCCGCTTCCACATCACCTGGGGCACCGGGCCCGGCCTGCTCGAACCCTTCGTCCGCCGGGTCCGGGCCGCCGCCGAACGCGGCCTGGTCGACCTGCGGTTCCGCCACCGCGTCACCGGCCTCTCCGCGCACGCCGGGGTCACCGACACCGTCGCCGGCGAGGTGCTGGCGCCCAGCAACGCGGCGCGCGGCGAAGCCAGTTCGCGCGAGGTCGCCGGCCAGTTCGAACTCCGCGCGCAGGCCGTGATCGTCACCTCCGGCGGCATCGGCGGCAACCACGACCTGGTCCGCAAGGCCTGGCCCGCCCGGCTCGGCACCCCGCCCGAGCGGATGCTCTCCGGCGTCCCCGCCCACGTCGACGGCCTGATGCTCGGCATCACCGGCGAGGCGGGCGGCAACCTGATCAACGGCGACCGGATGTGGCACTACACCGAGGGCATCGAGAACTGGGACCCGATCTGGGCCCGGCACGGCATCCGCATCCTGCCCGGCCCGTCCTCGCTCTGGCTGGACGCCCGCGGCCGCCGGCTGCCCGTCCCGCTCTTCCCCGGCTTCGACACCCTCGGTACCCTCGAACACCTCCGGACCACCGGGCACGACCACACCTGGTTCGTGCTCAGCCAGAAGATCATCGAGAAGGAGTTCACCCTCTCCGGCTCCGAGCAGAACCCCGACCTCACCGGCCGCTCGGTGCGCGGCGTGCTCGGCCGCGCGCTGCCCGGCGCCCCCGGCCCGGTCCGCGCCCATCTGCGGCACGGACCCGACTTCGTGGTCGCCGGCAACCTGGCGGACCTCGCCCGCGGCATGAACGCCCGCACGCGCGAGGCGCTGATCGACCCGGACGAGCTGCGCCGCACCGTCGAGGCCCGGGACCGGCAGCTCGCCAACCCGTTCGCCAAGGACCTCCAGGTCACCGCCATCCACGGCGCCCGCCGCTACCTGGGCGACAAGCTGATCCGCACGGCCGCTCCGCACCGCATCCTCGACCCGGCGGCCGCCCCGCTGATCGCCGTCCGGCTGAGCATCCTGACCCGCAAGTCGCTCGGCGGGCTGGAGACCGACCTCTCCGCCCGGGTGCTGCGGCCCGGCGGCGAGGTGCTGGAGGGCGTGTACGCGGCCGGCGAGGCCGCCGGCTTCGGCGGCGGCGGGGTGCACGGCTACCGCTCGCTGGAGGGGACCTTCCTCGGGGGCTGCCTCTTCTCCGGCCGCACGGCGGGCCGGGCGGCGGCGGCCGCGACGGCGTAACGGGCGGCGGCCTTCGCACCGCAACAGCCCTGGGCTGCTGTCGAGTTGGCCCGGGAGCGCGCTGCGGCCGACGCGGAGCCGGACCGGACCGGTCGGCCCCGGGTGCCCGCACCGACGCGCCCGTCACCGGCCGTTCGGCGACCACCACCCGGCCCCGGGCGGGGCCGTGCCGACCCTGCCCGGTAGCGTCTGATGCTCGCCGCGGCCCGAACGGCCGGGTCCGACCGGTACCGGTGGCGCGGCGGGCGGGGGAGAGTGGTGGCAGCACAGGCCGTGTTGGTGACGACCCGTTGGGGCGGGGCACTGCGAAGGGGCGGGGCATGAATGGTCGGGGGACCGTGCTCGGAGGTCGGTACGCGCTGACCGAGTGGATCGGTGGCGGCGGCATGGGCGCCGTCTGGCGCGCCGACGACCGGGTGCTGGAGCGGCAGGTCGCCGTCAAGGTCCTGCACGCGGGACTGCTGGAGGAGGGGACGTTCGCGTCGCGGTTCCGGCGCGAGGCCCAACTGCTCGCGGCGATCAGCCACCCGGGCATCGTGGAGGTCCACGACTACGGGGAGCAGGGCGGCGACGCCGGTCACGGCGCCGAGGGCGAGCGGATCGCCTACATCGTGATGGAGCTCGTCGAGGGGCGGCCGCTGGACAAGGCCCTCGCCGAGGACGGCCCGATGCCGCCCGAGCGGGCGCTGAGCCTGCTCGCCAGGGCGCTCGACGCGCTGCACGCCGCCCACCAGCAGGAGATCGTGCACCGGGACGTCAAGCCGTCCAACCTGATGCTGGGGGACGACGGCCGGGTGACGGTGACGGACTTCGGCATCGCGCGGGCGCTGGTGAGCACCACGCTCACGGCGACCAACGTGGTGGTCGGCACCGCCCTGTACATGGCCCCGGAGCAGGCCGGCGGCGGCGGAGTCACGCCGGCCTCGGACCTCTACTCGCTCGGCGTGGTCTGCTACGAACTGCTGACCGGCACGCCGCCGTTCACCGGCGAGAGCGTGGTCGAGGTGGCGCTCAAGCACGTCCAGCAGCCGGCGCCGGAGCTGCCCGGTGAGTTCGCGCCGGCCGTGCGGGAGTTCGTCGCCCGGGCGCTTGCCAAGCAGCCGGGGGACCGGTTCGCCGACGCCGCCGCGATGGCGGCCGCGGCACGGGAGGCGGTCGGCGACAGGTCGGCGCCGGTCGCCGCGGTGGTGCGCCCCGTCCCGCCCGCCGTGCCCGGGACCCCGGCGGCCGGCGCCCCGGCGGCCGAGGTCGCCCGGGTGGCACGCCGGACCGGCGCCGAGCCCGGTGCGGGCCGGCGGTGGCGCCGCCTCCTGGTGCCCGTCATCATTCCGGTGGTCATCACCGGTGGCGCGGCCACGGTCGTGCTGGTGGAGCGGGGCCCGTTCCACACGCGGACGCAGACGCAGACGCAACAGCCCGGTGCGCAGCCGGCGGTGTCGGTGTCCGCCGGCCCGCTCACCGACAGCCCGGCGGCGACCGCGTCGCCGACCGGGGAGCTCCCGGCCACGCCGGCGCCGGGCGCGGAGCCCACGCCGGGCGCTCCACCGGCCGCGGAGCCCGAGGCCGGCGGAGCGCCCGTGCCGCCTGCCGGCGGCGCGCCGGAGGTCCCGGCACCGGGCGCGGCACCGAAGCCGGGCGGCGGCACGGGGTCGGCCGGCGGGTCCTCCGGAGGGTCCGCCGGTGGGTCGGGCGGCACCTCGCCGAAGACGGGCGGCAGCGGCAGCGGTGGGGGCGGTGGGGCGGCTCCCGCGCCGAACCAGCCCGCGCCGCAGGCGCCCGCACCCCAACAGCCCGCCCCGTCGGCACCCGCGCCGAACCAGCCGGCGCCCAGCCCCGAGGCTCCCAAGCCGCCGGAGGCCAAGCCGTCGGCGCCGACCGTGCCCGCGGGGTGCGGCGGCAGCCGGTGGGGCGACATCGTCAACGTGGCCGACGGCCAGAAGCTCGGCCTGGCCGCCGCCGGCCCGTCGCCGGGCGGCGCCGTCGTGGTGGGCGGGACGACCGCCTACGGCTGGGTGCGCTCGGACCCGAACCCGGGCGGCTGGTACGAGATCCACGCGTGCGGCCTGAGCGGGCCGGTCCTCGTCCAGGACACCGACTTCTCGAACACGTCGAGTCAGAAGGTGCTGCTCTCACCGGGGTTCAGCTTCATGGCCAACTGGTCGGTGGTCGGCGCGGGCGCCCAGGGCGTCTACTACCTCAAGGACTACATGGGGTCGACCTGCCTGACCGACAACGGCGCGGGCAGGCAGGCCACCATGACCGCGTGCACGCCGGGCAACGCCTACCAGCAGTGGCGGATGCCCTGAGCCGCGGGGCTCCGGAGTGAGCCCTACCGGTCGTCGGTGACGCCGAGGCGCAGGTGGTCGACGTGGTAGACGGCGTGGTCGAGGAGTGCGGCGACGTGGTCGTCGTGGAGGGAGTAGACCACCGAGCGGCCGCGGCGCTCGCCGACGACCAGGCCGAGGTTGCGCAGCAGGCGGAGCTGGTGGGAGCAGGCGGACTGCTCCATGCCGACGGCGTCGGCGAGTTCGGTGGCGGCCCGCGGGCCCTCCCGCAGCTGGGCGAGTATCAGCAGGCGGGAGGGGGTGGCCAGGGCCTGGAGGGTGTTCGCCACCTTGGCCGCGTTCGACGCGTCCAGGCGCATCTGCGGCACGGCGTTCTCGGCGGCTGCGTGTCCCATGGGGGCATCCTACGGGGCGGGGCTCAGGCGGGGCCCGGCACGCAGGAACGAATGAAAGTGTGTTCATATGTTCCTGTATCGTGGCGGACATGTCCGCCACCGTGCTCACCCGACCGCCGGTCCCCACCGCCCCCGCGACGGCGCCCCCGCGCCGCACCCGGGTGCTCGCGCTGCCCGAGGCCCGCTGGGCGGCCGCCGCCACCGCGGCCTTCCTGGCCGCCCTCACCGTGCGGTTGCTCGACGGCCCCGGGTGGGCGTCCGGGGCGTTGTACGCGGCCGCGTACCTGGCCGGCGGCTGGGAGCCCGCCCTGGCCGGGCTGCGGGCGCTGCGCGAGCGGACCCTGGACGTCGACCTGCTGATGGTGGTCGCCGCCCTCGGCGCCGCGGCCATCGGCCAGCCGTTGGACGGCGCCCTGCTGATCGTGATCTTCGCGACCAGCGGCGCCCTGGAGGCGCTGGCCACCGCCCGCACCGCCGACTCCGTCCGGGGCCTGCTCGACCTCGCCCCCGCCACGGCCTGCCGGCTCACCGCCGACGGCCGGGAGGAGACCGTCCCCACCGCCGCACTCGCCGTCGGCGACACCGTGCTGGTCCGCCCCGGCGAGCGGATCGGCGCCGACGGCCGGGTCCTCGACGGCAGCAGCGAGGTCGACCAGGCCACCATCACCGGCGAACCGCTGCCCGCCGCCCGGTCCGCCGGCGACGAGGTGTACGCGGGCACCCTCAACGGCGGCGGCGCGCTGCGGATCCGGGTCGAACGGGACGCCGCCGACTCCGTGATCGCCCGGATCGTCGCCATGGTGCAGGAGGCCTCCGAGACCAAGGCGCCCACCCAGCTCTTCGTCGAGAAGGTCGAACAGCGCTACGCCGCCGCTCTGGTGGCCGCCACCCTGCTGCTCTTCGCCGTCCCGCTCGCCCTCGGCGCGGAGCTGACCGCCACCCTGCTGCGCGCCATGACGTTCATGATCGTCGCCTCGCCGTGCGCCGTGGTGCTGGCCACCATGCCACCGCTGCTCTCCGCCATCGCCAACGCCGGCCGGCACGGCGTGCTGGTCAAGTCCGCCGTGGTGATGGAGCGGCTCGGCCAGGTGGACACCGTCGCCCTGGACAAGACCGGCACCCTCACCGATGGCACGCCGAAGGTCGTCGAGCTGCGCCCGCTGGGCGTCACCGAGGCCGAGCTGCTCTCCCTCGCGGCCGCCGCCGAGCACCCCAGCGAGCACCCGTTGGCCCGGGCGGTGGTCGCCGCCGCCCGCGAGCGCGGCCTGGTGCCGCCCGCGGCCACCGACTTCACCGCCACCCCGGGGATCGGCGTGCGGGCCGTGGTCGGCGGCGCGGTGGTCGCGGTGGGCGCCCCCGGTCCGTACCGCGGGCACCCCGCGGTCGCCGAGCTGGAGGCGGCCGGCCGCACCGCCGTCCTGGTGCTGCGCGACGGGGAGCCGGTCGGCGTGCTCGGCCTCGCCGACCGCCCGCGCGAGCAGGCCGCGGCCGCCGTCCGGGGCCTGGCCGCGCTCACCGGCCGCCCGCCGGTGCTGCTCACCGGCGACAACCGGCTCGCCGCCGAACACCTCGCCCGGGAGGTCGGTCTGACCGACGTCCGGGGCGCGCTGCTGCCCCAGGACAAGGTGGCGGCGGTCCGCGAACTGGCCGACGGCGGGCACCGGGTGCTGATGGTCGGGGACGGCGTCAACGACGCCCCCGCGCTGGCCGCCGCGCACAGCGGGGTCGCGATGGGCCGGGCCGGGTCCGACCTCGCCCTGGAGACCGCGGACGCGGTGGTGGTGCGCGACGAACTGACCGCGGTGGCGGCCGTGGTGGCGCTCTCCCGGCGGGCCCGCCGGCTGGTCGTGCAGAACCTGGCGATCGCCGGGGCGTTCATCACCGTCCTGGTGGTCTGGGACCTGGCCGGTACGCTGCCACTGCCGCTCGGTGTCGCCGGGCACGAGGGCTCCACCGTGATCGTCGGCCTCAACGGCCTGCGGCTGCTGCGCGAACGGGCGTGGCTGCGGGCCCTCCACCAGGAAGCCCCGGGCGCCGGGGCCGGGAACCACGAGGAGCGCTGAGCCGATGAGCCGTCGAGACCGCGAGCGCGGTGGCGGGAAGGGGCCCGCGGCCCCGGTGACCGTCACCGTCTGCCGGGGCTGCTGCTGCGGCACCCAGGAGAAGCACCCGGGCGTCGACCACGCGGGCCAGTACGAGCGGCTGCGCGAGGCCGTCGGTGGAGCGGGCAAGGTCCGCGCGGTCAAGTGCCTGGACGCGTGCGCGCACTCCAACGTCGTGGTGGTCGGCCCGTCCAGCGAGGGCCGCGCGGCCGGCGGCCGCCCGGTCTGGCTGGGCTGGGTGCTGGCGGACGACATGGTCGAGGAGATAGCCGAGTGGGTGCACGCCGGCGGCCCGGGCCTGGCCGAGCCGCCCGGGCTGCTCGACCTCCAGCAGGTCACCGTCTCCCGCCGTATCCGCGACGGCCTCCCGGGCTGAGGCGCCGGGAGCCCGGGCCCGGCGGCGCGCACCGGACCCGGTGCGGGTGCCCGGCTCCGGGGCGGTCCGTCCGGCGGGCCGGGGCACTACCATTTACCGGGCGCCCCGGCTTGGGAGGAATCACGACGTGACCACGGTCTGCCGCATCTGCGCGGGCACCGGCCGCACCGCCGGTCTCAGCTGCCGCACCTGCCAGGGCACCGGCACCACCGAGGTCGGCGGCGGTGGCGGCAACTGCTTCCTCTGCGACGGCACCGGTGTCTACGTCCGCTACCGGGTCGACGCGGCCGGCGCCAAGCACGCCTACCGCGACGAGGTCTGCCGGACGTGCGACGGCACCGGCAACCGCGCCCCCTCCACCTGGGACGAGATCGCCCCGCCGCCGCGCTGAGGCCGTCGGCCGGCGGAGCCCTTCGTCTGCCGGGGCCCCGGCCGGTAGCGCAGGGCCCCGGCCGGTCCGCCTGCGCCCCGGCCGGTACGGCGGACCCTGCGACGGGGGATCAGGACCCGGGGGATCAGGACCCGGGCCGGGCCGGATGATCCGGCGGCCTCCGGCCGCCCGGGGCGACTTTGCCGAGACATGGTCGAACATTGGCGTTCGACTGACCGGCACGCCGGGGTGCGTTCACCGCCTGTAGGTGTGCGGTCAACGCTGCGCTGGAAGAGTCCCGCCCATGGATATCCCCCACATGGGCGTGCCCGCGAAGCTCGCCGACCGCATGAGCATGGCCGAGCAGCACGAGTACCTGCGGGCCCGTTTCTCCCGCCGCCGGATGCTGACCGCCGCTGCCGTCGGCGTCGGCGCCCTGGCCGTGGGCGGTTCGCTGGGCAGCGGTGTCGCGACGGCCGCGCCGGCCTCCCCGCAGCTGCTGACCGGCGGCACGGCCGACGGCGTCGACGGCTCGCTCGTCGCCCCGATCGGCCGTCACCTCGCGTTCGGCCCCGAGCCGGACACCCAGCTCCGGGTCTCCTGGCAGGTCCCGGCCCCGGTGAAGAAGCCGTTCCTGCGCTACGGCAGGAACCCGTGGGACCTCGGCCACAAGGTCCAGGCCGAGGTGCGCGCCCTGCACACCCCCGCGCTGACCCCGACCGGCCAGCCGGTGGACCAGTACTACCTGCACGTCGCGCTGGAGGACCTCCAGCCCGACACCACGTACTACTACGGCGTCGGCCACCAGGGCTTCGACCCGGCCTCGCAGCAGGCGATCTCCACCCTGAGCACCTTCCGCACCGCGCCCTCGCGCGACCACCGCTGGGGCAAGGTGTACGAGCCGTTCACCTTCACCGCCTTCGGTGACCAGGGCGTCAGCGCGCACGCGGCCGGCAACGACCACGTGATCCTGGCCCAGAACCCGGCCTTCCACCTGCACGCCGGCGACATCTGCTACGCCGACCCGGCCGGATCCGGCCAGGACGCCGACAAGTCGGTGTACAACGCCCGCACCTGGGACGACTTCCTGGTCCAGACCGAGACGGTCGCCTCGAAGGTCCCGTGGATGGTCTCCTACGGCAACCACGACATGGAGGCCTGGTACTCGCACCACGGGTACGGCGGCGAGAACAACCGCTTCTTCCTGCCGGACAACGGCCCGGACCCGCGGACCGTCCCCGGCGTCTACAGCTTCCGCTACAAGAACGTCGGCGTCATCTCGCTGGACGCCAACGACGTCTCCTACGAGATCCCGGCCAACCTGGGCATCTCGGCGGGCAAGCAGACCGCGTGGCTGCAGCGCACCCTGAAGGACCTCCGCAACGACGAGACCGTCGACTTCGTCGTGGTCTTCTTCCACCACTGCGCCTTCTCCACCACCCACCAGCACGCCTCCGAGGGCGGGGTGCGCGAGGCGTGGGTGCCGCTGTTCGAGAAGTACCGGGTGGACCTGGTGATCAACGGTCACAACCACGTCTACGAGCGCACCGACGCGATCCTCGGCAACAAGGTCTCCAAGGCGGTGCCGAGCGGCGCCACCGTCGAGCCGGCCACCGACGGCGTGGTGTACGTGACGGCGGGCGCGGCCGGCCGCAGCCTGTACAGCTTCGACGCCCCGGACACCTACGAGGGCCACGAGAACCGGCTGGACTCGGTGGACACCTACCACTTCGCCAAGGGCGGGGTGAAGGTGACCGAGAAGGTCGAGTGGTCGCGGGTCCGCTACACCGGCTACTCGTTCATCAAGGTCGACGTCACCCCGGCGCACCTGGGGCAGAAGTCGTCGATGAAGGTCACCGCGCTCGCCGAGAACGGCACGCAGGTCGACCACTACACGATCCTGCGCAAGGTCGGCGAGGGCTGGGACGGCACCACCGACGACGACGGCGAGGGCGGCGGCTGGGGCTGGTAGTCCGCCGCGCGCGCCCGGGGGCGCGGAGACCGGCCCCACGGGGCCCGGTGGCCCGGTCGGGAACTCCCGGCCGGGCCACCGGCGTGTCCGGGGCCGGCCGGGGACCGCCGCGTGCGCCGCCTGGGCTTCCCGCCGCCCGCCGGCGGGCCGGTCTAGCCGAGTGCGGCCAGTTGCGCCGCGAGGGTGTCGCTGTGCTGGAAGGTCAGCCCGGCGAGCGCGACGTGCTTCCAGCGGACCGTGCCGTCGCCGTCCAGGACGAACACCGAGCGGCGCAGCCCGAGCCCGGGCACCGCGATGCCGTAGGCGCGGACGACGGTCCGGTCCGGGTCGGCGAGCAGCGGGAAGCCCAGGCGGTGCTTGCGGGCGAACTGCTCGTGGCTGTCCAGCCCCTGCGGGCTGATGCCCCACACGGTGGCGCCCAGGCCGCGGAAGCGGTCCAGGTCGGAGCTGTACGAGCAGAGCTGCTTGGTGCAGACCGCGGTGTCGTCGCCGGGGTAGAAGACCAGGACCAGCGGGCCGCCCTTGGCTTCGGCGAGGCGGTACTCGCGGCGTTCGGCGGTGCCGGCCTGCTCGTCGAACAGCAGGCCGGGCAGGGTGAACTCGGGGGCGAGGGAGCCGATTTCGGGGGGTTTGGCCATCGCTGTGCGGTCCTCACGGGTGGGTGCTGGGGTCGCCGCCCACCCTATGCCCGGGTGACGGCCGGGCTCGTGATGTTGAAGAGTTGACGCCGGTCTGCGAAGGCTTCGCGACTGTCGTGCGGGAATATCCGACGGATCTTCACTTCATAACGAATCGAGCAGCAAGGTATCGAGTTTCCCTTCAGTTATTGACGGAATCGCCGAGCACGGCTTGACTCCGACCTCTGCCGCAAAGCCGCGGCGCAGTCAGGAGGCAGCACCCACCATGAACAGAACGACCCGTCGCGCGGGCGCGGGCACGGCCACGCTCGCGCTGGCCCTCGCCCTCGCAGCCTGCGGCCAGAGCGACGGAGCGGCACCGCACTCGGACGGCGTCGCCGGCAAGACCATCGGGCTGCTGCTGCCCGAGAAGACCTCCTCGACCCGGTACGAGGCCTTCGACAAGCCGCTGATCGAGGCCACGGTGGAGTCCCTCTGCACCGGCTGCGTCGTCGACTACGCCAACGCCGACGGCGACGAGACCGTTCAGAAGCGGCAGTTCGACGACCTGCTGGCCAAGGGCGTCAAGGTCGTCCTGCTCGACCCGGTGAACGCCGAGGTCACCGCCCCCTGGGTGGAGGCCGCCGCCGCCAAGGGCGTGAAGGTCGTCGCCTACGACCGGCTGGCGGAGGGCAAGGTCGCCGCCTACGTGTCCTTCGACAACCAGCGCACCGGCGAGATCCAGGGCCAGGCCCTGCTCGACGCGCTCGGCCCGAAGGCCGCCGCCGCCACGGTCGTGATGATCAACGGCGCCGAGTCCGACCCCAACGCGGCGATGTTCAAGGCCGGCGCGCACCGGTCGCTCGACGGCCGGGTCAAGAAGATCGGCTACGAGCAGTCCGGCGAGTGGAAGCCGGAGGTGGCCCTGGCCAAGACCAACGAGGCCATCCAGGCCCTCGGCAAGGACGGTTTCCAGGCCGTGTACGCGGCCAACGACGGCATGGCCGCGTCCGTCATCGAGGCGCTCAGGGCGGCCGGGATCAAGAACGTCCCGGTCGGCGGCCAGGACGCCTCCATCGACGCGGTGCGCCGGGTGCTGACCGGCGAGCAGTCCTTCACCGTCTACAAGCCGTACAAGCCCGAGGCGGACGCCGCCGGGAGCATCGCCGTCCAGCTGCTGAAGGGGATGGACATCAACGCGTCGGCCAACGCGGGGGTCGACAGCGGCGGGCAGCGGATCCCCTCGCTGCTGCTCACCCCGATCGTGGTGACCAAGGCGAAGGTGCAGGCCACGGTGGTCGGCGGCGGCCTGTACAAGGCGGCCGACATCTGCACCGCGCCGTTCGCGGACGCCTGCGCGGCGGCCGGCGTCAAGTAGGCGGGGGTGCCGGCGTCCGCCGGCGTCCGTCCGCCCCGGCGCTGTGCGGCAGCGCCGCCGCTCAGCGCCGGGGGCCGTACATGATCACGGCGACCCCGGCCAGGCAGACCAGCGCCCCGGCCACGTCGTAGCGGGTGGGCCGGAAGCCGTCCACCGCCATGCCCCAGAGCAGCGAGCCGGCCACGAAGACGCCGCCGTACGCGGCCAGCACCCGGCCGAAGTCGCTGTCCGGCTGGAGCGCGGCGAAGAAGCCGTACCCGCCGAGCACCACCACCCCGAGGCCGGCCAGCCACCACGGCCGCTCCTCCCGCACGCTCTGCCAGATCAGCCAGCAGCCGCCGATCTCGGCGAGGGCGGCGAGGGCGAACAGGGCGGCGGAGCGCAGGACCGTCATGGTCGTCAAGCCTACGAGCCGCGGCGGGCGGGGCCCGTGCCCGCGTCGCCGGGGGTGCGGGGGCTCCCGGACCGCCGGCGACCGGGGCGTCAGGTCTGGCGGTAGGTGGCGAGGAAGCGGCCGATCCGGTTGATCGCGGTCTCCAGGTCGTCGGCCCGGGGGAGGGTGACGAAGCGGAAGTGGTCCGGGCGCGGCCAGTTGAAGCCGGTGCCCTGGACGACGTGGATCTTCTCGCGGAGCAGCAGGTCCAGGACGAACCGCTCGTCGTCGACGATCCGGTGCACCGCCGGGTCCAGCCGGGCGAACGCGTACAGCGCGCCCTTGGGCTTCACACAGCTGACGCCGGGGATCTCGTTCAGCGCCTTGTACGCGACGTCACGCTGCTCGGTGAGCCGGCCGGCGGGCAGGACGAGGTCGTTGATGGACTGGTGGCCGCCGAGCGCGGCCTGGACGGCGTACTGGGCCGGGACGTTGGGGCAGAGCCGCATGCCGGAGAGCATGGTGAGGCCCTCCAGGTAGTCGGTGGCGTGCTGCTTGGGCCCGGAGACGACCAGCCAGCCGCTGCGGAAGCCGGCCACCCGGTAGGACTTGGAGAGGCCGTTGAAGGTGAGCGTCAGCACGTCCTCGGCGAGCGCGGCCAGGCAGTGGTGCTCGGTGTCGTCGTAGAGGATCTTGTCGTAGATCTCGTCGGCCAGCACCATCAGCTGGTGCCGGCGGGCGAGGTCGAGGATGCCCTCCAGCAGTTCCTTCGGATAGACCGCGCCGGTCGGGTTGTTGGGGTTGATGACGACGATGGCCTTGGTGCGGTGGGTGATCTTGGCCGCGATGTCGTCGAGGTCCGGGTACCAGTCCGCCTGCTCGTCGCAGGCGTAGTGGACGGCCTTGCCGCCGGCCAGCCGGACCACGGCCGTCCAGAGCGGGTAGTCGGGCATCGGGACGAGCACCTCGTCGCCGTCGTCGACCAGGGCCGTGACGGCCATCTGGATCAGCTCGGAGACGCCGTTGCCGAGGTAGACGTCGTTGACGGTCACTCCGGCGACGCCGCGCTGCTGGTAGTACTGCACCACCGCGCGACGGGCCGGCAGGATGCCGCGCGAGTCGCTGTAGCCGTGGGCGTTGGGCAGGTTGCGGATGATGTCCTGGAGGATCTCCTCCGGCGCCTCGAAGCCGAACGGCGCCGGGTTGCCGGTGTTCAGCCGCAGCACGCTGTGCCCGGCCGCCTCCAGCGCATTGGCCTGGTCGACCACCGGGCCCCGGATCTCGTAGCACACACCCGTCAGCTTGCTGGACTGCCGAAACTCCATCTGAGGCCTCCCGACCGGTCAACCCGCACGTTCTGCTCGCTTTGTTCTACCAAGTAAGCACTTGGAAAGTCCAACCTTTTGGCTATGCTGATCCACATGTCACGCCGAAGCTACGACCAGTACTGCGCCGTCGCCCGCGCCCTGGACGCGGTGGGGGAGCGCTGGAGTCTCCTGATCGTCCGTGAACTCCTCGCCGGCCCGCGCCGCTACACCGACCTGCACGCCGACCTGCCCGGCGTCTCCACCGACATCCTCGCCGCCCGGCTCAAGCAGTTGGAGGGCGAGGGCCTGGTGCTGCGCCGGCGGCTGGAACGGCCGGCCAACGCCACCGTGTACGAGCTCACCGAGCGGGGCGTGACGCTGCGCCGGGTGGTCGACGCCCTGGGTGCCTGGGGCCTCGACCTGCTCGGCGAGCAGCGGCCGACGGACGCGGTGCGGGAGCACTGGGTCACGGGTGCGGACGGCGCGGGCGGCGCGGAGGCGGACGGCGGTGGGGGGGCCGGACCGGACGGCGGGCGCGAACTGTCGGCGGACGGCGCGGTGGTGGCGGGCTAGGGTGCCGCAGGAGGCGATCTGCGGGTGCCGTCCCGGCGCACCTCGCGCGGACGTCGCCTTCGCCCCTCAAGCCCGTCGACGCCCGCGATGACGGCTTCCGCCGGCCGCTGACGGAGGAGGGCGGGTACGCGACCGGGGACCGGATCCCCGACGACGCGTGGCGGCCGGCCGACCTCCCGGTCCGGCGGAGCCCGGTCACGGACCGGGCCCGCGCAGCTCTCCGCGAGAGCTGCGCGAACCCCTCGGTACCGGCGGCGGATCCGTGACGGCTCCGGCGACCAGCTCCCCCGTTGCTGGTCGTCGCTCCGCGCCGGCGGTCGGGTGACCCGGACGGGTGCGGCCGCGGTGGTGCACGGGCCGCGGCCGGTCCTTCGCTCCGGATGCCCTCCTCGGCGGGTGGTGCCTGCCGGGCGTCCCCTCCCGGCCCGACCCACTCTGGCGCAGGCCGATAAACGGCCGGTCGGCGTTCGGTTGCCGCCGCCGTTGATTGGGGCCGATCCGGCCCGTTGCCCCGGTCCGGCTGTCGGGCTCGCGCGGTGCCGGGGGTGTCCCCGGCAGCCGGTGGAGGTGCGCGTACGATCGTCGGGCCATGGAGAACACAATGGAGAAGAGCGCGCCCGGCGCGCCCACCGAGCCCACCGGGTACACCAGTTACGTCGCCGTCGGGGACTCCTTCACCGAGGGCATGTGCGACGACCTGCTCACCGACGGCCACTACCGGGGCTGGGCCGACCGGGTCGCCGACCGGCTCGCCGCCGAGCAGCCGACCGGCGCCTTCCGGTACGCCAACCTCGCCGTCCGGGGCAAGCTGATCGGCCAGATCCACGACGAGCAACTGGCCACCGCCGCCGCGATGCGCGCCGACCTCGTCACTCTGGCCGGCGGCCTCAACGACGTGCTGCGGCCGCGCTGCGACATCGCCCAGGTCGAGGACCTGCTCGGCCGCTCCGCCACCGCGCTGCGCGCCACCGGCGCCACCGTGGTGCTGTTCACCAGTACCGACCCCACCCGACGGATGGCGGGCAGCACCCGGCTGCTCCCGGCGATCCTGCGGATGAAGGCCTTCGTGCACGAGCTCGGCCAGGACCGGGGGATCGCGGTGGTCGACCTCTTCTCCGCCCCGTGCTTCGACGACCGCCGCCTCTGGGCCGAGGACCGCCTGCACCTCGGCCCCGAGGGCCACCGCCGGGTCGCCGAGGCCGTCCTGGAGGCGCTCGGCCGCCCCGCCGCCTTCGACTGGCGCGCCCCGCTGCCGGTCGCCGCCCTGCCGGGCCGGGCGGAGAAGCTGGCCGCCGACGCCTGCTGGGCCCGGACACACCTCGGCCCCTGGATCGGCCGCCGCCTCACCGGCCGCTCCTCGGGCGACGGCCGCCCGCCGAAGCGCGCGGAGCTGCTGCCGTACGAGGGCTGAGCGTTTCCCGGGTGCCCGGGCACCGGGTCGGCCGTCGCCTCACCGGCCGTGGCCCGGCCGCCGCCCGGGTGGCGGCCGGGCGCCGGAGCGTGCGGAGCGGTCGGGTTCGAGGTCCGTCGGGGAGGGGTCTCGGTTCACCGGACGACTGCAGGCGGGGCCGCCGCGGCCTCCTGGGGTCGGCCCGGTCGGCCCCGGAACCCGGTCAGCCCCGGAAGAGGTTGTGGCCGACGTCCGACGGCACCTCGTCCTGGTACCCCGTGCTGCCCGGGCCGGGTACGTGCTCGCCGGGGACCGGCTCGGAGCTCTCCCGGTGCAGCAGCACCACGCCGTCCTCGGACCAGACCTGTCGGTAGCCGTGTGCCAGCAGCAGCTCGATCCGGGCCGCCTGCTCGCGGTCGGTCTTGAACGGGAACGCGCGCTTGTCGGCGCGGATCAGCACGTACTCGCGCCCGCGCGGGGTGCCGTCCACCAGCACCACGTCGGTGCGGGCGGTCAGCCGGGGGGCGGCCTGGTTGTCGGCCTCGACCGTGACGCCGTCCGGGATCCGCTCGGCGCCCCGGATCAGCGCCGCCTCGCTCGGCTTCGCCTGCCAGTAGGCGGGGACGAACAGGCCGGCCGCCCCGAGCGGCAGCGCGGCCGCGATCGTCACGGCGGCCGCCGACACCCCGAGGCGGCGGGTGCGCACGCGGTCGTGCCGGCGGCCCAGCACCTCCAGCGCCGCGACCAGCAGGACCGGCCAGAGGAACGCGTCGTAGTGCCGGGCGATCGACCAGTGGTTCGGGTTGCTGGAGAGCACCCGCTCCGCCAGCAGCGGCAGGGCGCAGAGCACCGTGGCGGAGCGCAGCGGCAGAAGGAACAGGGTGCCGAAGATCCAGAGCAGCAGCAGCGGCTTCAGCGGGGCGTCGAAGGCGGCCGACACCAGCAGCGTCGGGTCCGCGAGCACGCTGGAGGCGGCGTCGCCGGCGTCCGTCCCCAGCGAGCCGTAGTTCCAGTAGTAGCCGGGCACCCCGCCCATCGCCGGTACCAGCCAGGCGATCGCCACCACCGAGGCGAGCGGTCCGCCGAGCAGGAAGCCGGTGCCCCAGCGGAGGGTCCGCCGGCGCCGGTCGCGGTCCTCGTCCCGGCGGGCCCTCAGCAGCAGCACCAGCCCGTACGCGCCGACCGCCAGCCCCAGGTCCTCCTTGGTGCAGCAGAGCAGCAGACCGGCCAGCGCCGCCGTGCCGTAGCGGCGGGCCAGCCCGCGCTCCAGCATCAGCAGGGTGAGCGGGACGGCGAAGGCGACCTCGTGGAAGCCGCCGCGCGAGGCCACCAGCAGCGGCCAGCCCAGCCCGTAGGCGAGGCCCGCCAGGTCGGCGGCGCGGCGGGCGGTGCGCGGGTCGGCGTCCGCGAAGCAGCGGTCGGCGACCCGGCGGACCAGCGGGACCCCGGCGGCGAACAGCAGTGCCTGGCCCACGAGCAGCGAGCGCGGGTCGTCCCAGAGCCAGTACAGCGGCGACAGCAGCGCGATCACGGGGGAGAAGTGGTCGCCGAGGAGCGAGAAGTCCGGCGGGAACTCGTGGTGGAAGCTCTTCAGCGACGACACCGGCAGACCGAAGTGCGCGTAGCCGCGCACGCCCTGGTCGAAGATGCCGAGGTCGAAGCCGCCCAGCTGGGCGGTGGTCCACTGCTGGGCACCGATCGCCAGGCAGACGGCGAAGCAGAGCAGGGTGAGGGCGGCGGCACGGGCGCGGGGCGGGAGGCGCTGGACCGCCGCCGCCTTCGCGGGGGTGGTGTCGCCCGCGGTGCGGGCGTCCTCGCTCTCGGTGTCCGGGTACGGCGTGACGTCGTGCCGGGACATGCCTGATTCCTCCACTGTTCGGTTGCTCCGGTGCCTGCGGTGCCCCCGATTCGTACGGACCTTCGTACAGATCCCGAACCGACACCGGCCGACCACACTAACGGACTGCCGCTCACCGCCCCCCGGTTCCCGGGCCGCCCCGGCCCCGGCGCCGTGTCGGTACGCTCTACGACGGGTCCCGCGCACTGCGCGCGAGCCCCCGGCAGGCCCGGCAGCCCCTGGCCGCCCCTGCCGTCCCGCGGACCCGGACCGCCCGGGCGCCGCCGTACGGAGGAACACCAGCACAGTGACCGAGCCCACGCCCGCCCCGATCAGCCTGCTGTCCGACTGCGGGAGCTGTTTCGGGCTGTGCTGCGTCGCGCTGCCGTTCGCGGCCGGCGCCGACTTCGCCGTCGACAAGGCGGCCGGCACCCCGTGCCGCAACCTGCAGACCGACTTCGGTTGCGGCATCCACGCCCAGCTGCGCGACCGCGGTTTCCAGGGCTGCACGGTCTACGACTGTTTCGGGGCCGGTCAGCGGGTCTCCCAGGTCACCTTCGGCGGCCGGAGCTGGCGCGAGGCACCGGAGGACACCCGGCGGATGACCGACGTGTTCCCGGTGGTGCGGCAGCTGCACGAACTGCTCTGGTACCTCACCGAGGCGCTCTCCTACGAGCCCGCCCGCCCGCTCCGTGCCGAGCTGCGCCGGGCGTTCGCGGAGACCGACCGGCTCGCGGCCGGCACCCCGGCGGAGGTCCTGGCGGTGGACGTGCCCGCCCACCGCCAGGAGGTGAGCGAGCTGCTGCTGAAGGCGAGCGAGCTGGTCCGGGCCGCCGTCCCGCGCCGCAAGGAGCACCGGGGCGCGGACCTCTTCGGTGCCCGCCTGCGCGGCGCCGACCTGCGGGGCGCCAACCTGCGCGGGGCGCTGCTCGTCGCGGCCGACCTGTCGGGCGCGGACCTGCGGACCGCCGACCTGATCGGCGCGGACCTGCGGGACGCCAACCTGGCCGGCGCCGACCTCACCGATGCGCTCTTCCTCACCCAGGCCCAGCTCAACGCCGCCCGCGGGGACGCCGCCACCAAGCTGCCCCCCGCCCTCGCCCGCCCCACCCACTGGCCCGCCACGGCCACCACCCCGGCGGCCGCCGACCGCCGCCCCCCGCGCAAGCCCCGCCCCGGCAGCCCCGGCAGCCGCCCCCGCCGCCGCTGACGGCCAGCCGGGGGCGAGGGGCGCGGGCGCGGGCACGGAACGTCGAGCGGGCCGACCGCCTGCGCACGGGATCCTGATTCAGAGGCCCGGTGCGGGTGCCGGTACCGGAGCCGGACCGGCGCGGCGGGCGTGCTTCGTCGCGGCTCCGAGTGCTTCGCTCTGATCGGTGGTGCGTGGGAGTCGAGTGGGTCGACTTCCCACGCACGGGCGTGGACGGCCGGAGGGCGGGATTCCTGGTCAGTACTGCGCAGGAAGTCGGACGGCCCGACGAGTCCCATTAGGTCAGGACGTTCTGGTCTGTCAGGGGGCGGGGGCGCAGGAGGGCGCACGTGGTGCCGGCCAGGAGGGTGAGGGTGACGGCGGTGAGCGCCTGGGTGGATGCGGCGGGGTGGAGGGGCCAGGCCCAGGGTTGGGGGCGGCCGTCGGGGTGCCAGTCGGCCGCCGCGCAGAGCAGCGGGACGGTGGCGATCGCGGCGGCGGCCGGGCGGTGACCGATCAGCGGGTGCAGCAGCAGCGCCGAACCGAGGTAGCCGGCGATGTTGCGGGCGAGGACGAGGGCGAGGTCGTCCTGGCCGGCCGCGTGGGTGAGCAGGCCCAGCGCCGCGCCCGCCGTCGCGACGGCCAGGGCGAGTGCGGTGTCCAGCCCGCGCAGGAAGCGTCCGGCGACGGCCTCCGTCCGCAGGTCGCCCCGGCCGAGGCCGTGCAGCAGGAACGCGGCGGGCAGCAGCGTGATGATGTGCCCCACCAGGAAGTGGCCCGCATGCCCGTGCAGTGCGGGCACCGGCAGTTCGCCGTCGCCGATGAGCAGGCCCACCGCGAACGTCCCGGCCAGGGCGGCGACGACGGCGGGTACCGCGCGTGCCTTGCACCACCAGATCACCGGTCACCGCCCGGGGGCAGTGCGGGTGCCGGGGTGTCGCAGTGGCGCAGGGCCTCGGTGGCCGCCCGGTACCAGTCGAGTTGGGCTTCCCGGGGGAGCCGCAGCAGGTGCCCGGCGAGCGCGGCGTCCTCCGCGCCGAACCGACCCCGGGCGGCGGGCGCCGCTCCGTCCGGGGCGGCCTCGGCGGTGAGCCAGGCGGCCACCGGTCCGGCGGCCGCGCCGGCCGGGTAGGGGGCGCCCGCCCGGGCGCAGTCCGGGGTGCGGGGGAGCAGCCCGCCGACCACGCCGGGTGCCACGTCCTGCGCGCGGGCCGTGGTCGGGACGCCCAGCTTGGCCTCGCCCGGCCCCGGCCGGGCCGCCATGGTGAGCGTCGCGGGTACCGGGACGCCCCGCTCGGCCAGGGTGGTGACGACCCGTCGGGCCTCCGTCCGGACCAGGTCCGCACGGGCGGTGCCCAGCTCCGGCCAGAGGCAGATCCGCGGCCGGCCGTGGTCGCAGACCAGCGCGGTGCCGGGCCGGTCCAGTACGGGCTCGGGTCCGAGCCCCCGGGCGAGGTGGGTGGCGAGCGTGATCCCGCCGGCCGTCACCGCCAGCGCGACGGCGAGCGCGGCCGGCGCGCCGCGGTACCGGATCACCAGGACGGCCGCCGCGCACACCGCGCCCGAGAACGCCAGGGCGCTCAGCACGGCCTTCTGGTCGAGGACCTGGTCCACGGCGCAGCAGTCGGAGAGCCCGCCGCCGACCAGGTGCCGCAACCAGTAGGTGGTGGACGAGGCCGGGTAGGCGTTCAGCACGAAGCTGCTGACCAGGGCCAGCGGCACCGCGACCACCGGTACCAGGACCCGCCCGACGATCGAGCCGACCAGGGTGTTGGCGAGCAGCAGCCCGGCCCAGGCGGCGAACAGGCCGGGCTGCGGCGTGCCGGCCACCGTGCCGCCGGCGACTGAGGCGGCGCCGACGGCCGCGGCCATGCCGAGTCCGCCCATCACCACCACCGGGAGCAGGACGGGCGCCGTGATCGCCAGCGGCGACCGGACCGGTGAGCGGTCGAAGACCCGCCCCCGGTGCAGTCGGCCGCCCTCCCAGGCCCCGGCGGCCGCGCAGGCCGCGCCGGCGAACGGCAGCGCGATGCTCGCGTGTCCGGTGGCGGAGAGGCCGTAGGCGGGGGTGACCCAGTCGGTGATCTCGTCGCCGAGGGCGACGAGCAGGAAGCCGACCAGGAACGGCAGTGCCCGCAGTCCGGCGGAGGTGCGGAGGACGGTGCGCAGCAGCACGTCAGGCCTCCCGCTCGACCAGGTGCGTGTAGGCGGCCTCGGCGCCCTCGCCCCGGCCGGGGGCGAGGGCGTGGAACTCCTCGATGCCGCCCTGGAACCGGACCCGGCCCTGGTCCAGCACCACCACGTGCCGGTAGCTCGTGGCGAGGTCCTCGGTCTGGTGGGTGGAGACGATCACGCTCACCTCGGTGGTCAAGTCCTCGACGAGGGTGCGGAACATGCCGCGCTGCGCCGGGTCGAGCCCGGCGGTCGGCTCGTCCATCAGGATCAGTTCGCTGCGGTGCGCCAGGCAGCCGGCGATGCCCAGCCGGCGCAGCTGCCCGCCGGAGAGCCGGTGGCTGCGCCGGTCGGCGAGCGAGGCCAGCCCGACCCGGTCCAGCGCGCCGGCCGACGCGTGCCAGGCGTCGGCGCGCGACATGCCCTTCAACCACCCGCTGTACGCGACCTGTTCGCGCACGCTGAGCCCCGGGACCGGGGTGACCTGTTGCGGCAGCCAGGCCACCGCCCGCCGGTAGGCCGCCCGGTCGCCGTGCCCGGTCGGGGTGCGTCCGCGCCAGGAGACCGAGCCCCGGCGCGGGGCGAGTTGGGAGGAGGCCAGGGCCATCAGGGTGGACTTGCCGGC
This sequence comes from Kitasatospora sp. NPDC022856, assembly GCF_055561235.1. NCBI lineage: Bacteria > Bacillati > Actinomycetota > Actinomycetes > Kitasatosporales > Streptomycetaceae > Kitasatospora > Kitasatospora sp. NPDC022856. The sequence goes on from NZ_JBVHHE010000035.1 coordinate 62,560, forward strand.
GCCGTTGGGGCCGAGCAGGACGGTGGCCGGATCGTCGATCCGCAGGGCGAAGCCGGCGAAGAGTCCGGCTTTCCGGCTGTACTGGAAGTCGACGTGGTGGAACTCAAGGGACATGGCGGGGTCGACGCATTTCGCTCGGTGGGTGCGGGGCGATGCCGGGGGAGGGGAGGGCGGCGGGTCGGCGGGCGGGGTCTCCACCGGCGCAACGGGTCGTCGGGAGGCCGGGGAGGCCCGGGAAGTCGGGGGAACGCCCGGACTTCCCGGGATTCCGGTGGGCGGGCCGGGCTCAGTACTGGGTGCTCACCGAGTCGACCCAGAGCTTGCCGCCGGCGCGCACGCCCTCCAGCGCGAAGTAGTACTCGCCGGAGCTCTGGTCGCCCCAGACGGAGGTGTCGCACCGGTTCAGCCGGTACCCGTAGGCTCGGTCGGGGCCGACGACGTCCTTGTAGAGCTGGAGATCGGCGTTCTTGAACTCGTTGGTGTCGGTGGTGCAGCCCTTGAACGACACCGTCGTCACGGCGTCGTCCCGGTCGTAGTCCGTCCACCGGCGGGACTCGGAGCCGGGCCCCCAGTTGCTGATGTGGGACGTCCAGGAGCCCTCGGCGAGGGCCGGCGTCGCGCCGGCGAACCCGAGCAGCGCGCCGGCCACCAGAATGCCGCGCACGAGCGTGCGGTGCTTTGCGTGCATATCCCGTCCGATCTTTTCGGTGACGCCACGGGGGGCGTCATGCAGGCAAAAAGAAGCGAGCGGAGGTTCGACTGCCATCGGCCTTGATCACCCGATCGGACGAGCCGCCGCGGGAACGACCTTAGCGTGCACGAACAGCTGCCAAGAACTATTATTTCCGGCCATTCGGAGGGTGGGGGTGATAGGGCCGGGGCTTGGCAAGCCGGTGATACGAAGTGCTCGAAGATTTGCCTGGCCGACGGGAAGTCGGCCAAGCATTTCCGCAGATGTCCTCGGATGAGCGAAAGGTTGTTCAGGTCTGATTTTGTAGGATTGTCATTTGCAAAATGGGGTGGCTGGTTCCCGCCGCCCGTCGGCTATTCGGTGAGCAGTCGGGAGCGCAGTGCGCCGATCAGTTCCTCGTCGACACCGAGTGTGCCGGTGGCATAGGCGCGCACCGAGCCGTGGGCGGCGGTGAGGTCGGCGAGCACGTGCCGGATCACGTCCTCCGGCGCGCGCCCGTACCCCGGCCAGCGCAGCGTGCGCCCGGGGTTGGCGGCGTGCCAGTCGGCGACGAGCTGCGGCGTGGCCAGTTCGGTGAGGGCGAAGTCGGCCGCGATGTCGACCTCGGGGACGTCGAGCAGGGTGAGGAGCAGTGCGGCGATCAGCCCGGTGCGGTCCTTGCCGGAGGCGCAGTGGAAGACCACCGGGTGGTCCGCGGCCGCGACCAGTTCGATCACCTGGCGGATCTCCGCCACCCCGTCCTCGGTCACCTCGGCGAACCGGTCCGCGAGGTAGCGCCAGGGATCGACGTCCGGGTCGATCTCCGCCTGGTCGTACGGCCGGTGCTCGATCGAGAGGTTGTGGTAGGCCACGCCGTCCATCACGGGTATCCGCCCCTTGGCGGCGATCTCCCACGGGTAGCGCAGGTCGATCACGGTGCCGATGCCGAGGCCCCGGAACACCGCGAGGTCCTCGGGCGAGGAGAGCTTGCCCAGCGAGTCCGACCGGTAGAGCCGGCCCCACCGGACCGACGATCCGTCAGAGTTCCGGTATCCGCCCATGTCGCGGAAGTTGTGCAGGGCGTCGAAGGCGATGTGTCGCGTCATGGCCGCACCCTACCGACCGCCGGCCGGGCACCTCCCGGCGAGAACGGGCGAATCCCCTCCCCGGTGGGCCGGGGGAGGGGATTCGGATGCGGTCGTTCAGCGGCCGGGCGTCGGGAAGGTGTCGGTGCGGACGGCGTCGATGAAGGACTGCCAGGTGGTGGAGGGGAACGAGAGGACGGGGCCCTCGGGGTCCTTGGAGTCGCGGACGAGCAGGGAGGGGCGGCCTTCGGCCACCTCGATGCAGTTGCCGCCGTTGTTCCCGCTGTAGCTGGACTTGCGCCACGAGATGGTGGGGTTGTCAGGCATGACGTTGAGAAGTCCTTCCCTCACACTGCGGATCAGCGCGGCGCTCTCGCGGGGGGAGAGCGCGTCCGCCTGGAGCAGATCATAGGCGCGCTGCCTGCGTTGGACGACTCTCGGATCCTCGATGAAGTGGCCCTGATCCAGGCTCTCGGAGTAGATCCGAGTCTTGCCGTCGGGTGAGGTGACCAGCGAGACGATGGTGGCGAACGGTACTCGTTCGCCGAGGCTGAGGGGCGCGACCTGGAGGACGACGTTGGGGAGCCGTCCGAGCGTCAGCAGGCGTTCGAGCTGTTCGTGCATGACCGCCTCGCCCCCCACGAGTGAGCGGATCGCGGCCTCGGAGTGGACGACCTTGAAGAGAGGGCCGTCCGGCGCGGTCAGGCGATGCTGGCGAGCCAGTCGGGAGGCGATGCGTTCCTCGATCAGGTCGGGGTTGCCCGCGGCGTCGCCCGATGCGAGCAGCGCGCGGGCGTAGGCCTCGGTCTGCAGGAGGCCTGAGATGTGGGCGACCTGGAACTCGCAGATCGTCGAAGCCCGCTCCTCGAACCCCGCGTAGCGCCGGAACCAGTCCGGGTGCTCCACCCGGGCGTACCAGTCGATCTCTCTCCAGAGGTCCATCAGCTGTCCGCCGGTGTCCAGCAGCCGGTCGGCCGCGAGGACGAAGTCCTCCTGCGGGTTGCGGGTGCCGGCCTCGATGCGGGAGATGTGCGGGCGGCTGCACGGGACGAGTGCGGCGAGTTCGCCCTGCGAGATTCCCTTCGCGTCGCGGAATCGCCGCAGGACGGCACCGAACACCGCGCCCGCGCTCGACCGCGGGTTCGGATGGACGGACTTCTGACGAGTCATGGTTCAGACACCCCATGTCGTTAGAGGTCAAGCGGCATGGAGTTGGGCGTGGTGCGCCCAGGCGGTCGCTTCGCTGTAGTGGGTACGGGTTTTGA